>NZ_JCAMOR010000020.1:0-134543 GCF_059512385.1 Bradyrhizobium sp. Crot121
CCATCAACCCGCCCTGCCGCCTCAAGCGGCGGGCACCTGTCCCTGATTATCGTGTCTCACGATAAGGGTGCACTTCAGCATCCGCCGATCAAGTGGCCCCGGATTGCGCTGCGCTCCATCCGGGCTACGCACGTCACCCCACGGCCACGCTTGCAGATAGTTTCAGCCATCACGATAAATTACCCCGCGAAACCACATCCAAAACCCTCCCGTAGCTGCGGCGAACGACGGCGCAATCGAATAGCCGCACCGTCGTTGCCTTCATCCCCGGCGGCAGCTCCGCCGGTCATTGTTAGCCAAACGGGAGATTGTCCGTGTTGAAACGTACAGCACTTCTCGCCGCCGCAGCGTTCAGTGCGCTGGCGTTCACCGCAAGCGTGATGGCGCCGGTTCGCGCCGAGGAAAAGACCGTGATGGTCGGCGGCGCCGCGATGTTCCCGTCCAGGAACATCATCCAGAACGCGGTTAATTCCAAGGACCACACCACCCTCGTCGCCGCGGTGAAGGCCGCCGGCCTCGTTGGCACGTTGGAAGGCAAGGGCCCGTTCACCGTGTTCGCGCCGACCAACATGGCGTTCGGCAAACTGCCGGCCGGCACCGTCGAAACCCTGGTCAAGCCGGAGAACAAGGCGACGCTGACCAAGATCCTGACCTATCACGTCGTGCCCGGGAAGTATGAAGCCTCCAGCCTTGCCGACGGCAAGAAGCTCACGACAGTGGAGGGCGAGGAACTGACGGTGAAGAAGCAGGACGGCAAGGTCTGGATCGGCGACGCCAAGGGCAACTGGTCGACGGTGACGATCTCCAACGTCAACCAGTCGAACGGCGTGATCCATGTGGTCGACACCGTGTTGATGCCTGCCTCCTAAGCGAGAGACCAGCGAGCCGGGGAAACCCGGCTCGCTTTTTTGTGACCGCGAAGCGCCGTTCGTATCGCATTGATACCGGGTGTCGCGGTAACAAGGCCCCGATCCGGGCGTATAGATCGGTAACGAACCCCGAGCAGGGAAACAGCCATGTCGAGCCTTGCAGTCAGCAACGAGCATGCCGCCGCCAGCACGGGCAAGGTGATCCAGCCGGCCTGGGTGCGGATCGTGCACTGGATCAATGCGGTGGCGATGATCCTGATGATCATGTCGGGCTGGCAGATCTACAACGCCTCGCCGCTGTTCAACTTCACCTTCTCCCGCAGCATCACGCTCGGTGGCTGGCTCGGCGGCGCGCTGCTCTGGCACTTTGCCGCGATGTGGCTGTTGATGGTCAACGGCCTGGTCTATCTCGTCCTTGGCTTCGTCACCGGCCGCTTCCGCAGGAAGCTGCTGCCGATTACCCCAAGCGGCGTGATCTCGGACACCAAGGCGGCGCTGACCTTCAAGCTCTCGCATGACGATCTCGCCAAGTACAATTACGTGCAGAAGCTGCTCTATGCCGGCATCATCATCGTCGGTGTGATCATCGTGCTGTCGGGGCTGTCGATCTGGAAGCCGGTGCAGTTGCAGTGGCTGACCGCGCTGTTCGGCGGCTATGACATCGCGCGCTATGTCCATTTCATCTGCATGGCGCTGATCGTGGCCTTCCTCGTCATTCACGTCGCGCTGGCCATCCTGGTGCCGAGGAGTCTGCGCGCCATGATCATCGGCCGCTGAGTTAAGGGAGAAAGACGATGGGTCGTATCCGCAAGCTCTTGATCCCCGGCGTCGACAAGAAGCTCCTGGTCAAGGACGCCGTGAAGCTGATGCCTGATCTGACACGCCGGCGTTTCATCACCGGCGGCGCCAGCTTGGGGGCGCTGACGCTGCTCACCGGCTGCGATGTCATCGACAGCTCCTCGGCCGAGACGATGCTGGCGCAGGTTTCGAAGTTCAACGATGCGGTGCAGGCCTGGATGTTCAATCCGAATGCGCTGGCGCCGACCTTTCCTGAAAGCGCCATCACCAAGCCGTTTCCGTTCAACGGCTATTACGATGTCGACGAAGCGCCCGACATCGACGGCAAGGACTGGAAGCTGGAGGTACGCGGCCTGGTCGCAAACAACAAGCCGTGGACGCTGGAGGAGCTCTACAAGCTGCCGCAGGTCAAGCAGGTCACGCGCCATATCTGCGTCGAGGGCTGGAGCGCGATCGGCAGTTGGACCGGCACGCCGCTGCGCGATTTCTTGAAGCTCGTCGGCGCCGACACCCGCGCGAAATATGTCTGGTTCCAGTGCGCCGACAAGGACGGCTACAACTCGCCGCTGGACATGCCGACCGCGCTGCATCCGCAGACCCAGATGACCTTCAAATTCGCCGACGAGATCCTGCCGCGCGCCTACGGCTATCCGATGAAGATCCGGGTCCCGACCAAGCTCGGCTTCAAGAACCCGAAATATGTGATCTCGATGGAAGTCACCAACGACTACAAAGGCGGCTACTGGGAAGACCAGGGCTACAATTCGTTTAGCGGAAGCTGAGTTTCTCGCTGTCATTCCGGGCTCATCGCTTCGCGCTGCCCGGAATGACAGCACCCGTCATTGCGAGCGAAGCGAAGCAATCCATGTCTCCACTTGCCGCACTATGGATTGCTTCGCTCCGCTCGCAATGACGACGCCGGGAAAGCGCGCCTACCTACGCCGTCACGTCCAGCTTCCTTTGGAACGCCGAGAGGATCGCGCCCAGCGCCAGCATCGCCGCCGATATGTTCAGCGCGACCGACAGGCTGCCGACAGCATCGGTGATCGCGCCGACGACGATCGGCCCGATGGTCTGGCCGATCCCGAACGAGATCGTCAGCGCCGCGATTGCAGTCGGCCAGGACGATGGCGGATAGTTGAAGCGCACGAAGGCCGTGGTCGATCCCACCACTGCGAAGAAGGCGACGCCGAACACCAGGGCGGAGACTGCGAGCAGCAGCGGCGAGTGTCCGAAAATCGGTAGGCCAGCGCCGATCGCGTTGACGCCGAGGATGATCGTGGTGGCAAGCCCGCCGCGGTTGAGCCCCAGCACGCCGCGCCACACCCACGGTGTTACGAAAGCGCTCAGCCCGATCAGGCTCCAGAAGGCGCTTTGCGCCAGTGCGCCGCCGCCGGCGTCGCGCACATAGGCGATCATGAACGTCATGTAGGCGATATAGCCGGCACCGAACAGGAAATAGCCGCCGAGATAGATCGCAACCGGCGCTATCGCGAACTTCGCCGCGGACTCCTGCCTGGTCATGGCATCGGACGGGAAGGATGCGAGCCACAGCGGAATGGTCATGATGGCCGCGAGCAGTGTCATCGCCCACCACACGATCCACCACGAGCCCGGGCCGAACCATTGCAGCACGAACGGCGCCACCAGCCCCGACAGCAGGATGCCGCTGCCGGGTCCGGCATAGAACAGGCTGAGCAGGAAATTGGCGCGTTCGGGCCGCGTCTGCGCGATCATCGCCGCAAGCGCGCCGCCGCCGACGAAGCCGGCAGCAGCGCCAAGGCCGGCGAGCAGCCGCGCAAAGCTCAGCACCACGTAGTTCGCGGTGATGGCGCAAAGCGCGAGCGACACCACGCAGGCCAGCGTTCCCCAGCGTACCGACGCCACCAGCCCGAAGCGCCGGATCAGCCGTGCGGCGAGCAGCGCGCCGATCAGATAGCCGGCGGCGTTGATGGTGTTCATGAAGCCCGCCGCCGAATAGGACCACGCAAGCTGCTCGCGCATATCAGGCAGCACCAGCGAATAGGCGAAACGGCCGATGCCGAGCCCCGCGGTCGGCGCCAGCGACAGGATCAGAATCAGCCGCGCGGGGTGCGCGGAAGATGGGGGAAGGTCGGGGGCTTTCACTGAGAACTCCGGCAGGCCCGCATTGTGGCAGGCCTGGCCATGCTTGCACAGGCCAGCTCCGGGAATGGTGTCTTGCCAACCGCGCAACAGCGCTTTAGCACTCCGCGCGGATTTCCTTAGATCTCAAGGCGAACACCCCATGGCGACCCACAAGCTCCTGCTCCTGCCCGGCGACGGCATCGGCCCCGAAGTGATGGCGGAGGTGAAGCGCCTGATCGGCTGGCTCAAGGCGGAAGGAATCGCCACCTTCGAGACCGAAGAGGGGCTGGTCGGCGGCGCCGCCTATGATGCGCACAAGGTCTCGATCTCGGAAGGCGACATGGCCAAGGCGAAAGCCGCCGATGCCGTGATCTTCGGCGCGGTCGGCGGGCCGAAATGGGACAGCGTTCCCTATGAGGTGCGGCCCGAGGCCGGCCTGCTGCGGCTGCGCAAGGATCTCGGCCTGTTCGCCAATCTGCGGCCCGCCGTATGCTATCCGGCGCTCGCGGATGCCTCCAGCCTGAAGCGCGAGGCGGTCGAAGGGCTCGATATCGTGATCGTGCGCGAGCTCACCGGCGGCGTCTATTTCGGCGAACCGAAGACCATCACCGATCTCGGCAACGGCCAGAAGCGCGCCATCGACACCCAGGTCTACGACACCTACGAGATCGAGCGTATCGCCCGCGTCGCCTTCGACCTTGCCAAGAAGCGCCGCAACAAGGTGACCTCGATGGAAAAGCGCAACGTCATGAAATCGGGCGTGCTCTGGAACGAGGTCGTCACCCAGGTGCACAAGCGCGAATACCCCGATGTGACGCTGGAGCATCAGCTCGCCGATTCCGGCGGCATGATGCTGGTGAAATGGCCGAAGCAGTTCGATGTCATCGTCACCGATAATCTGTTCGGCGACATGCTGTCCGACATCGCGGCGATGCTCACCGGCTCGCTCGGCATGCTGCCGTCGGCTTCGCTCGGCGAGACCGATGCCAAGAGCGGCAAGCGCAAGGCGCTGTACGAGCCGGTGCACGGCTCGGCGCCGGATATCGCAGGCCAAGGCCTTGCCAACCCGATCGCGATGCTCGCTTCGTTCGGGATGGCGCTGCGCTACTCCTTCGACATGGGTGCGCTCGCCGACAAGCTCGATGCCGCAATCGCCGCCGTGCTCGCAAGCGGCCTGCGCACCGCAGACATCAAGTCCGAAGGCGCGACATCAGCCTCGACCACGCAGATGGGCGAAGCAATTCTGAAGGAATTGCAGAAGCTGCACGCTTAGGCCGTAACACCGGTGTCGTCCCGGCCTTGTGCCGGGACCCATAACCACCGGTGGACGTGATCAAGCAAGACTGGGGCCGCAGTTAGGGCCGCAACGCGCAGTTGTGGCTATGGATCCCCGCCGTCGCGGGGACGACCAAGGTGGGGTCAGCTCAATACAGCGGGAACCGGGTCGGCTCGCCACCCAAATCCGACGGCGGGTTGAGCGGCTGGCGGTCGATCGGCCGATTGAGGTTTTCCCGCGCGAAGTCCGGGTACCCGAACGGCGACGGGAAGGCGTAGTCCTGGAACTTGCGGTCACCCGGCAGCACCTCGGTGCCGGCATCGAGCCAGGAGCGGGTGGTCACGAAGACGCGGGTGCGCGGTCCCTGCTGGTAGGAACGGTTGGGCCCCTGGCCTCCGTAAGTGACCCGGCCGTCGCGGTCATACCGGAGCTGGTCCTGACGCCTGCTCTGGGCATCGGCAGGGCTGGCGAGGAGACCGGCCACGGCCGCGGCGGTGGCAAAAAATGCCGCGAGCTTGGTCGCAGCAGGGAATTTGGCAGTCATTTCATCCTCGTCACTGTGCCCGCACGCGGGGCTGGCAGATCGCCCATCTGATTTGGCCATATTGTAGCCTTGGCGCAACGGTCGCAACTAGGTCAAATGCGCCACACCCGCGCGCAATAATGCCGCGGGAAGCGCAAAAGTTTCATGAAAACCAGTGCCTTGCCGCGATAACGCCATCATCGACGGCGCCGCAACCGATGGCGGCCGGCCTCTAAGTGATTACATAGCGTCACGGCGCGAGGCGGCCGGACCAGCAAAGCGCTACGACTAACGTTGTCTTAACGGCGTTTCTCGCATAGAAGCGCTGCGCTTCCTGATCCGCCAGACTGCGCGGGCGAGCATTTTTCCTCGGAGAATGAACGATGGGTTACAAAGTCGCGGTGGTGGGTGCGACCGGTAATGTCGGGCGGGAAATGCTCGGCATTCTGGACGAGCGCAAATTCCCGGCTGACGAGGTGGTCGCGCTGGCCTCGCGCCGCAGCGTCGGCGTCGACGTCTCCTATGGCGATCGGACCCTGAAGGTCAAAGCGCTCGAGCATTACGACTTCTCCGATGTCGACATCTGCCTGATGTCGGCGGGTGGCGCGGTGTCGAAGGAATGGTCGCCGAAGATCGGCGTTGCCGGCGCGGTCGTGATCGACAATTCCTCGGCCTGGCGCATGGATCCGGATGTGCCGCTGATCGTGCCGGAAGTGAATGCGGACGCGGCGGCGGGCTTCACCAAGAAGAACATCATCGCCAATCCGAACTGCTCGACCGCGCAGCTCGTGGTGGCGCTGAAGCCCCTGCACGACAAGGCGACGATCAAGCGCGTCGTGGTCTCGACCTATCAATCGGTCTCGGGCGCCGGCAAGGACGCGATGGACGAATTGTTCTCACAGACCAAGGCCGTCTACACCAATGACGAGCTGATCAACAAGAAATTCCCCAAGCGCATCGCCTTCAACGTCATCCCGCACATCGACGTGTTCATGGAGGACGGCTACACCAAGGAAGAGTGGAAGATGATGGCGGAGACCAAGAAGATTCTTGATCCCAAGATCAAGCTCTCCGCGACCTGCGTGCGCGTGCCGGTCTTCGTCGGCCATTCGGAAGCCGTCAACATCGAGTTCGAGAACCCGATCTCGGCGGATGAGGCGCGCAACATCCTGCGCAATGCGCCGGGCTGTCTCGTCATCGACAAGCAGGAGCCCGGCGGCTACGTCACGCCCTATGAGGCTGCGGGCGAGGACGCCACCTATATCAGCCGCATCCGCGAGGACGCGACGGTGGAGAACGGGCTCGTGCTGTGGTGCGTGTCGGACAATCTGCGCAAGGGCGCCGCGCTGAATGCGATCCAGATCGCCGAATGCCTGATCAACCGAAAGCTGCTCACCGCCAAGAAGAAGGCGGCCTGAGAGTCGCGATTGGTGAATGACCGGGGAGCCGGAATCGATGACCGACGAGCCGGTTCCCTATCGGCCTGATCCCAGGCTGAAACGCGTTGAGATCGGCTTCGAAAGCCTGATCTTCAACAGCCGCTGGCTGATGGCGCCGTTCTATTTCGGTCTCGTCGTCAGCCTCGCCGTGCTGCTCTACAAATTCGTCGCGCTGCTGTGGGAATTCATCCTGCACGTGCCGTACGCCAAGGAATCCGACATCATCCTCGGCGTGCTCTCACTGATCGACGTGTCGCTGACCGGCAATCTGATCCTGATCGTGGTGTTCTCGGGCTATGAGAACTTCGTGTCCCGGATCGATCCCGCCGGCCATCCGGACTGGCCGGAATGGATGACCAAGGTCGATTTCGGCGGCCTGAAGCAGAAGCTGCTGTCCTCGATCGTGGCGATCTCGGCGATCCAGGTGCTGAAGGCCTTCCTGAACATCGATGCGATCTTCGACGCGCAGAAGCTCGGATGGCTGGTTGGCATCCACCTGGTGTTCGTGATCTCGACCCTGATCCTGGCGTTGTCGGACCGCTGGGGCGCCGGCCACGGGGCGGATTAGGTTGATTGGCGAATAGGGAGTAGCGAATAGCGAGTGGAATTACGCTACTCGCTACCCGCCATACGCGCACTCACGAATTCCTTCGTCGTCCGGTCGAGCACGAACAGCGAGCCTTCGGCGACGCCGAAATAGGCGCCGTGCAGGCTCGTCTCGCCCTTCTGCACCCGCTCGCGCACGAACGGGAACGTCATCAGGTTCTCCAGCGAGCGGAACACCGCGGCTTTCTCGATCCGGATGGTGAAATCCTGCATCGTCTCATGCTCGCGCTGCTCGACTATCTCGCCGGGCTTGATGAACATCTGCATCCATTTGCCGATGAAGTCGCCGGGCGACAGCGGCTGGATTTTATCGATAAAGGCGCGGATGCCACCGCATTGGGCATGGCCAAGCACGACGATGTGCTTCACCTTGAGCACGCTGACGGCATATTCCAGCGCCGCCGAGACGCCGTGGGCGCCGCTGTCGGGCTGGTAGACCGGAACCAGGTTGGCGACGTTGCGCACCACGAACAATTCACCCGGCCCGGCGTCGAAGATCACTTCCGGCGAGACGCGGGAATCGCAGCAGCCGATCACCATCACTTCGGGTGACTGGCCGCGCACGGACAATTCGCGGTAGCGGGATTGTTCCGTGGGCAGCCGCTGCGTGGCGAAAGCCCGGTAGCCGTCGAGCAGATTTTTCGGGAAGAGCTCCATGCCCTTGCCTAACCACAAGCCGATGACCGGAACAAGGCTTTCGGAGCGATGGCCGAAATGATAGGCGGGATGGAAACGACCGAAAGGAAACGACCATGACCCGTCCGCGCCGCAGCCTGTTGTTTATGCCCGGATCCAACGCGCGGGCGCTGGAGAAAGCGCGCAACCTGCCGGCCGACGGTCTCATCCTCGACCTCGAGGATTCGGTGGCGCCGGACGCCAAGGGCCTGGCGCGGGACCAGATTGCTGCGGCTGTGGCGGCCAAGGGCTTCGGCAAGCGCGAGGTGCTGGTCCGGATCAACGGCCTCGACACGCCGTGGTGGGTCGACGACATCGGCATGGCCGGCAAGGCGCAGCCCGACGGCATCCTGGTTCCCAAGGTCTCCAGCGTCGACGACCTCAATGCGATTGCCGACCGCCTGAGCGACATCAACGCGCCTGCCTCGATCCGGGTCTGGGCCATGATCGAGACCGCGCGTGCGGTGCTGCATGCCGAGGAACTCGCCGCGGCCTCAAAGGATTCCGAAACCCGGCTTGCGGGTTTCGTGTTCGGCCCGAACGACATTTCGCGGGAGACGCGGATCAAGATGCAGCCGGGCCGTGCGATCATGATTCCGATGATCACCCATTGCATCCTGGCGGCGCGCGCGCACGGATTGGAGATCCTCGACGGTCCCTATAGCGATTTCGCCAATGTCGATGGCTTTGCCGCCGAATGCGCACAAGCGCGCGATCTCGGTTTCGACGGCAAGACACTGATCCATCCGGGCCAGATCGAAGCCTGCAACGCGATCTTCACCCCGCCGGCGGAAGAAGTGGCGGAAGCCCGCAAGATCCTCGCCGCGTTCGACAAGCCGGAGAATGCCTCGCGCGGCGCGATCCAGATCGACGGCCGCATGGTGGAGCGACTCCACGCCGAGATGGCGCGCCGCACGATCGCAATCGCGGATGCGATCGCAGCAATGAAGGGTTGAGACGACGGTTAGCGAAATTTTTCCGCCGCCCACGCGTAGAGACTGCCCGGGATCGGCGCTTCGTGGCCGCGGCCTTTCGGCGAGATGTGCAGGCCGATGACGTCGGGGTTGCCGAGCAGTTTCGAGAAGTCGCGCGGTTCGAAGAACAATTTCGGTTCGGCGTGCACGGCGTAAAATGACTGCTTCGGCAGGGCGTATTGCAACTCCCCTGCGCGGCGGGCGAGCGCGGTGATCGCCGGCGGGCCGTAGAGCGAGATCCGGATATCGGAGAGACGGTCGGAAACGCCGCGCAGGCGTCGCAGCGCGAAGACGACGCGATGACGAAGCGCGAGCCACTCCGGCGTCAGCTCCTCCTGCTTCATCAATCCTTCGAAGGCGCGCACGATCGGATCGTCCGGTGGCAGATAAAGCACGGAGTTGCCGAGCTGGCGCGGCCGCTCCCACGCAAAATAAGGCTTGGCCGGATCGATCTCGATCGGCTTCAGCAGCAGCACATCGGCATCGAGCCAAACGCCAGCGCGCTCAGTCATCAGCCGCATGCGGAAGAAATCGCTGAACTGCAGGATGGTCCAGCCGTGCCAGCTCCCGTCCGGCCCCGGCGGGCGCAGTTTCTCGGAGAACGCATGCGGCAGGATTGCCTCGGCCTCCGCATTGCCGACGCCGTCGGGCAGGCCGGGCAGCGGATCGAAACTGTAGACGGTGACCTTGTGACCGGCCGCGACCTGCGAACGCAGGCAGGTCAGCCGCAGCCGGTCGAGCGGACCGTGCCAGAAGCTAACGACGTCCGGACGCATGCGCCGTCCCTCTAGAGCATGATCCGGAGCGGAAAGATCAGGCCCAGGCGCGCTCGCGGCTGGCCTTGGCCTCGTAGTCGTCGATCGACGACTTCTTCTCCATCGTCAGCCCGATATCGTCGAGACCGTTGATGAGGCAGTGCTTGCGGAACGGGTCGATCTCGAACTTCACGGCGCCGCCGTCGGGACCGCGGATTTCCTGGTTCGCCAAGTCGATCGTCAGCGTCGCATTGGCGCCGCGCTCAGCGTCGTCGAACAGCTTGTCGAGGTCTTCCTGGGCAACGCGGATCGGCAGGATGCCGTTCTTGAAGCAGTTATTGTAGAAGATGTCGCCGAACGAGGTCGAGATCACGCAGCGGATGCCGAAATCGAGCAGCGCCCAAGGTGCGTGCTCGCGGCTCGAGCCGCAGCCGAAATTGTCGCCGGCGACCAGGACCTTGGCATTGCGATAGGCCGGCTTGTTCAGCACGAAGTCGGGATTCTCGCTGCCATCGTCCTTGTAGCGTTGCTCCGAGAAGAGCCCCTTGCCAAGGCCGGTGCGCTTGATGGTCTTCAGGTACTGCTTGGGGATGATCATGTCAGTGTCGACATTGATGATCTTCAATGGCGCCGCGACGCCCTCCAGCTTGGTAAATTTTTCCATCGATCGCACTTCCCGGTTCAAGGTGGGATAGGGGTTATCTATCCCGAAAAACCCCCTGAAAAAAGGCCAATTTACGCAATCCTAGCCTGCGGCAGCCTCGATCGCCTCCATATCGGCGTCCGAAAGGCCGAAATGGTGGCCGATCTCATGGACCAGGACGTGGCGGACGATGTGGCCCAGCGTCTCCTCGTGCTCGGCCCAATAGTCGAGGATCGGCCGGCGGTAGAGCCAGATCATGTTGGGCAAATGCGGGATGTCGCCATGGCTCTGGTGCGGCAGACCTATGCCCTGGAACAGGCCGAGCAGGTCGAATTCGCTTTCGCAGCCCATCTCGTCCATGACTTCGTCGGTCGGGAAATCGTCGACGCGGATAATCACGCCTTCGCAAAGACTGCGAAAACGCTGGGGCAGGCGCTCGAAAACGTCATGCGCCATGACCTCCATTTCGGCGAGCGACGGCGCTTTGGCTGTGGTCCACATGGCGTCTGTTTAGCGCGAGTTTCGCACAGGGCGCCAGCGCTGTTGACCTTGTCGCGGCAATCGGAGACCGTACGGCCCGCGAACAGGACTTTGGGTGGGCGTGATGCGGCGGATCGTGATGGGAATGCTACTGGCGGCTTTGGCGGGAGCCTCGCTGCCGGTAGCGAGCGCGCAGGCGCAAACGGCGCCATCGGCCAGGGCTGCTGTGCAGGCGACTACGCCCACCATTTCCGAGACCTCCGCGCAACGTCGGCGGCCGCTGCGACGGATTCCGATCTACCGCCAGGATCACTGGGAACCGGATGTCATTCCGCGCTACAATCCGGGCCCGAACGCCGTGCGCGATTGCACTGCCCACTATGTGCAGGAATACCGGCCGAGCGGGACCGTGATCACACCGCGCATGCACTGCTACTGGCGTCCCGGTTAGCTTCCCGCTGGAGCGTGATGACTTTCTTCGAATCGTCATCCCGCTCTAGCTCTTTGTTTGAGCATGATCTTTTTCGGAAAACCGGTCTCCACTTTTCCGGATCAGCTCTAGCCGCATCGCCAATCGCCAATACCGCGGGCGGCCAGAATTCCTGACTTTGTCAGGGAACTGAAACGCGCAGTCCTGCGTTCACGTCCGCGGCGCAGATTCATTCCCTCCACATTCACGTCGTCCGCTTCTGCTTGCGACCTGCGTCGCGGCAGCCTCACTCGATTCGAATCGATGGTTGCAGACGTGACATCCGAGGACGTTCGGGAGAACAAAAAAATGAAAGTGACAAAACTTCTGGGGCTGGTTGCCGCCGGTTCACTGCTTGCTCTTGCCGTGCCGGGCGAGCATGCTCACGCGCTCTCGCTGAACAGCCCCGGCGCTGCTGCGGCGGTTCAGGATGCTCCGAAGCAGATGTCGGGGACGACCGAAGTGCGCTGGCAGCCCCGCCGCCATCACCGTTGGCACCGCCCGCATCCTCGCCGCCACTGGCGCCGCTAACAGGCACGCGGCATTCAACGCAGAGCGCACAGGCCCGTTAGCAACGGGCCTGTTTTGATTTTGGCCGCGAAATCGGCATGATGGCTTCCTTATCGCCCGCCCGATTGCTTCAAGGAGTCCTGTCATGAAAAGTTGGATCGGTATCGCGCTCGTCGTCGGTGTATTGGCATTGGCATCAACGCCGTCGCTGACGACGAGGGCAGCAGCGCAGCAGCGGATCGTCACGGAAACGGCCGACACAGGCAAAGCCACGGATCTCAGCGCCCGCCGCTACAGGCCATACTACCGAAACGTTGATCGGTCCTATGCGGGCTTCTATTACAGGCCCTATCAGCCTTACGTTCGCACTTACACGGAGCCTTACTACTTCCGACCATATCCATATGACAGGCTGGTCCCGTACGCATTCGGCTTCCGGCATGACCCGTGGTGGTGGTGAAGACGGAAAGCCTCCCAGCAGAGGGCGACCGCGTCGCACGCTTCGTATTATAGGGCGTTCACTTCGTTATCTCTGACGTCGTGACAGGAGCGACCGAACATGCGCGACGACGCGCCGCTGACGCGGCGCAATCATCGTTGGGCACGTAGCAGCGAACCGCAGGAGATGTGGACGCCCGGGGTCAAGCCCGGGCGTGACAAGTCAGTCGCGAAATCGACCTCTCAAATCGGTGCGGTGCATCAGTCCCAGTCCCTGAACTTCCAGGACTTCAGCTTCCACGGCGTCAGATTCTCCACCCGCCATTGCGCCCAGCGGTCCGGCGGCCAGTGGCTGAGGCGCGAGGTCTCTTTCGCCTGCGGCATTGGATCGATCACGCGCGGCATGGTTCGGCGCCGGCTCTGGCGCGTCGCCTCGCTGATCATATCGACATATTCGCGCTTGTCGGCCATGGCTGGCTCCTTGCGAAACGATGCATTCGCAAGGAGCAAGTTTGCGCCTCGTCGCTTAACGAGGCGTTTCCGGGATCGATCGAGCTTGAACGAAGGCGGTTAGCGCCAGTCCCTCACGTCGACGAAGTGGCCGGCGATTGCCGCGGCGGCCGCCATTGCCGGCGACACCAAATGGGTGCGGCCCTTGAAGCCCTGGCGTCCCTCGAAGTTGCGGTTCGAGGTGGAGGCGCAGCGCTCCTCCGGCTTCAGCTTGTCCGGGTTCATGGCAAGGCACATCGAGCAGCCCGGCTCGCGCCACTCAAAGCCGGCCTTGATGAAGATCTTGTCGAGACCTTCCGCCTCCGCCTGCTCCTTCACGATGCCGGAGCCCGGCACGATCATGGCGTTGACGTTGGCATTCACCGTCTTGCCTTCAGCGATCTTGGCCGCGGCGCGCAGATCCTCGATGCGGCCGTTGGTGCAGGAGCCGATGAAGACGCGGTCGAGCTTGATGTCGGTGATCTTCGTGCCCGCTGTCAGGCCCATATATTTCAGCGCGCGATGCTTGGAGAGACGCTTGGCCTCGTCCGCGATCTTGTCGGGATCTGGCACGAAACCGGTAACCGAGATGACATCCTCCGGCGAGGTGCCCCAGGTCACGATCGGCGGCAGCTTCGCTGCGTCCAGCCGGAGTTCGTGATCGAAATGCGCGCCCTCGTCGGAACGCAGCGTCTCCCAATAGCGCAGCGCCGCATCCCAGGCCTCGGCCTTCGGTGCCTTCGGACGACCGCGCAGGAAGTCGAACGCCTTCTCGTCGGGCGCGACCAGGCCGGCGCGCGCGCCGCCTTCGATCGACATGTTGCAGACGGTCATGCGGCCTTCCATCGACAGTGCGCGGATCGCCTCGCCGGCATATTCCAGCACGTAGCCGGTGCCGCCGGCGGTGCCGATCTCGCCGATGATGGCGAGGATGATGTCCTTGCCGGTCACGCCTTCGGGCAATTTGCCGTCGACGGTGACGCGCATGTTCTTGGCTTTCTTCTGGATCAGCGTCTGCGTCGCGAGCACATGCTCGACTTCGGACGTGCCGATGCCGTGCGCGAGTGCGCCGAACGCGCCATGCGTCGAGGTGTGGCTGTCACCGCAGACGATGGTGGTGCCGGGCAGGGTGAAGCCCTGCTCGGGGCCGATGACGTGGACGATGCCCTGGCGCTTGTCGAACTCGTTGTAATATTCGATGCCGAATTCCTTGGCGTTCTCGGCCAGCGCCTTGATCTGCTCGATGCTTTCAGGGTCGGGGTTTGGCTTGGTGCGGTCGGTGGTCGGCACGTTATGGTCGACGACGGCCAGCGTCTTTTGCGGCGCGTGGACCTTGCGGCCAGCGGTGCGCAGGCCTTCGAACGCCTGCGGCGAGGTGACTTCGTGCACCAGATGGCGGTCGATATAGATCAGGCAGGTGCCGTCTTCGGCTTCGTGCACCAGATGGTCGTTCCAGATCTTGTCATACAGGGTGATCGGTTTGGACATGAGCATCAGCTCCAGCGATGTTGTGATAGCGGATCGGCGCGGTTAGGCGCCGGGGCAAACGAAGGGACGGCGCAGCATCAAGCTGCGCGCGTAAGCTCCGACGTCGCCGAGGTCGCAAAGCGCCCGAAGAACCGGCCAGGCAGCCGCGAGCGATCGTCGATCACGACGCGCTTGATGGGCTCGATGCTGGTCTGATCTGGAACCATTCTACAAATATATAGCAGGCCAATCCGGAATCGCGAGTGCTTTCAACGCGCGTCAGGATGCGCCATATGCGCGATTAAGTGACCTTCACCCTGAGGAGCCCGCCACCGGCGGGGCCTCATCCTTCGGGACGCGCGTTCCGCGCTCCTCAGGATGAGGGGTGACGCCAGCATCCGCTGTGACGGCGGTAACAAAAAAGGCGCGGGGACCGGCCCCGCGCTCTTGGTCGCATCCGAGTTGGTCGGATGGGATTACTCGTTGACCGCGGCGGCGCGATCCTGCTTGTCCTGCTTCTCGACGATGCGGGCAGATTTGCCGCGCAGGCCGCGCAGATAATAAAGCTTGGCGCGACGCACCTTGCCGCGGCGCACCACCTTGATCGAGTCGATCATCGGCGACATCACTGGGAAGACGCGCTCCACGCCCTCGCCATAGGAGATCTTGCGCACCGTGAAGCTCTCGTTGAGGCCGGAGCCCGAACGGCCGATGCAGACGCCTTCATAGGCCTGCACGCGGGTGCGATCGCCTTCGACCACCTTGACGTTGACGATTACGGTGTCGCCGGGCGCGAATTCCGGGATCTGTTTGGTCGCAGCGAGCTTGTCGTACTGCTCTTTTTCGAGCTGCTGGATGAGGTTCATTGAAATCTCCATCGGAGGCGCGCCCAGCACCGACGCGGGCTGCGCAAGAATTCGGTCTATCCTGATTGCGGATTTGGGCGCTCCTATAAGGCAAAGCGGAGGCTTTGTCACCCGTCTGTCGTGTTTTTTGTGCCGTGCCGCGCGGCCCATAAGTCCGGCCGCCTGGCCCGGGTCAGAGCCTCGGATTGGGCCTGACGCCAAGCTGCAACCTTGGCATGATCGCCTGACGTGAGGATTTCCGGGATCGGCCGGCCCTCGAACTCCTGCGGGCGGGTAAATTGAGGGTATTCCAGTAGTCCTTCTGAGAAGCTTTCGTCCTCCCCGGAGGCCTGCTTGCCCATCACCCCCGGCAACAGCCGCACGCAGGCGTCAATCAGGGCCATGGCGGCGATTTCTCCGCCCGAGAGCACATAATCCCCGATCGAGACCTCCTGAAGGCCGCGCGCCTCGATTACCCGCTCATCGACCCCCTCGAAACGGCCGCAGACGATGAGGGGACCTGGGCCGGACGCGAGTTCCGCAACCAGGGACTGGGTCAGTGGCCGACCGCGCGGGCTCATTAAGAGCCGTGGCCGGTTCGGCGCGATCTCGGTGGCATCGATGGCGGCGGCCAGGATGTCGGCACGGAGCACCATGCCCGGCCCGCCGCCGGCGGGGGTGTCGTCCACGCTGCGGTGCCTGTCGGTCGCAGAATCCCTGATGTCCCGCGTTTCCAGAGCCCATAGCCCGGAGGCGAGTGCTCTGCCGGCAAGGCTGACGCCGAGCGGCCCGGGAAACATCTCCGGGAACAGGGTCAGGACGGTGGCGCGCCATATGGTCAGATCGGTCATCGGGTTCCGTTACGGTACCACAACCATGAGGTCGAGACGTTGCGTAGATCGTCGTCCCGGCGAAGGCCGGGACCGATAGCCCCAGGCGCCTATGGTGCGAGTAGCTGTCGCACCAGCCAATGCAACGACGGATAGCTGTGGTTATAGGTCCCCGCCTTCGCGGGGACGACTCGAGGAGGGTTCCTCGCCGTCAATCTCTTCAGGCAATTCGACGACGACCCGTCCGGCGGCGAGATCGACGGTCGGCACCACTGCGTTGGTGAACGGCAGCATCATGGTCGCGCCCTGCGGCGGTGCGATTTCGATGATGTCGCCGGCGCCGAAATTATGGATCGCAACGACCTTGCCAAGCGGCTGGTCGGCGGTCGTGACAGCGGCAAGGCCGATCAGATCGGCGTGGTAGTATTCGTCGTCGTCCGTTTCGGGCAATCGCTCGCGCGGAACGTAGAGCTCGAGCCCGTTCAGCCGCTCGGCCTCTTCGCGCGTAGATACGTCCTTGAACGTCGCGACCAGATGATCCTTCGCCTCGCGGACATGCGCGACCTCGAACTGGCGCGTGCCGTCCTTGGTCGTCAGCGGGCCGTAATGCTTCACGGCCAGCGGGTCTTCGGTGAAGGTCCAAAGCTTAACGGCGCCGCGCACGCCATGCGCAGCGCCGATCCGAGCGACGCAAACCGGTGTGGACACCGTCGTGCGCCGAAAAGCTTACGCCTTCGCGGCGGCTTCGGCCTGGGCCTTCCGCTCCTTGCGCGGCACGGCCTTTTCCGGGTTGTTGCGCGGCGCGCGCTTCACGACGCCGGCCGCATCGAGGAAGCGGGTGACGCGGTCCGACGGCTGCGCGCCCTTGGCGAGCCAGGCCTTCACCTTGTCCATGTCGAGCTTCAGCCGCGCCTCGCTGTCCTTCGGCAGCAGCGGATTGAAGTGGCCGAGCCGCTCGATGAAGCGGCCGTCGCGCGGAAAGCGCGAGTCGGCGACGACGACGTGATAGACCGGACGCTTCTTGGTGCCGGCGCGCGCAAGACGGATAACGACAGACATTTAGTTCTCCTGATGAATGGTTTGATTTGGATATTGGTCAGTTACGCCGTCATTGCGAGCGCAAGCGAAGCAATCCATAGCGCCGCATGTGGAGGCGTGGATTGCTTCGTCGCTTCGCTCCTCGCAATGACGAGAGACGTCATTTCTTCTTCCCCGGAAAGCCGCCGAGGCCCGGCAGTGTCGGCTTGCCGCTGAGGCCGGTGAGCCCTGGCACGTTCGGCAGGCCCTGGCGCAGCCCGACGGGGAGTTCCTTCGGCAGGTTTGGCAGGCCGCCACCGGGCGCGCCCTGCATCTTCTCGGCCAACGCCTTCATCTCTTCCGGCGAAGGTGGCTTCATGCCGCCGCCAAAACCCATCGCCTGCGCGATGCCGGCGAGCGGGCCGCGTTTGCCCGAACCCATGGCCTTCATCATGTCGGACATGTTCCGGTGCATCTTGAGCAGCTTGTTGACCTGCTCGACGTTCTGCCCTGCGCCTGCGGCGATGCGCTTCTTGCGGCTGGCCTTGAGGATGTCCGGGTTCTTGCGCTCCTGCCGCGTCATCGAATCGATGATCGCGACCTGGCGCTTCAGGATCTTGTCGTCGATCCCGGCGGCGGCGATCTGGTTCTTCATCCTCGCAATGCCGGGCATCATGCCCATCAGGCCGCTGATGCCGCCCATATTCGCCATCTGCATGAGCTGCTCGCGCATGTCGTTGAGGTCGAACTGGCCCTTGCGCATCCGCTCGGCGGTGCGCGCGGCCTTCTCCGCATCGATGTTGGCGGCGGCACGCTCGACCAGCGACACCACGTCGCCCATGCCGAGGATGCGGCCGGCGATGCGGCTCGGATGGAAGTCCTCCAGCGCGTCGGTCTTTTCGCCGGTACCGATCAGCTTGATCGGCTTGCCGGTCACCGCGCGCATCGACAGCGCGGCGCCGCCGCGGCCATCGCCGTCGACGCGCGTCAGCACGATGCCGGTCAGCCCGACGCGCTGGTCGAACGAGCGCGCGAGATTGACCGCGTCCTGGCCGGTCAGGGAGTCCGCGACCAGGAGCACTTCATGCGGATTGGTGGCGGCTTTGATCTCGGCCGCCTCTTGCATCATCTCTTCGTCGAGTGTGGTGCGGCCCGCGGTGTCGAGCAGCACGACGTCATAGCCGCCGAGCTTGCCGGCCTCGATCGCGCGCCGTGCGATCTGTGGCGGCTTCTGGCCGGCGACGATCGGCAGCGTCGGGATGTCGAGGTCGCGGCCGAGCACGGCCAATTGCTCCATCGCCGCCGGACGATAGACGTCGAGCGACGCCATCAGCACCTTGCGCTTGTCGCGCTGGACCATGCGGCGGGCGAGCTTTGCGGTGGTGGTCGTTTTACCGGAACCCTGCAGGCCGACCATCATGATCGGAACCGGCGGCACCGTGTTGAGGTCGATGGTCTGGCCGTCGGAACCGAGCGTGGCGACCAGCTCGTCATGGACGATCTTGACCACCATCTGGCCTGGCGTGACCGACTTGACGACGGTGGCGCCGACCGCTTGCTCGCGCACGCGCTCGATGAAACTCCTGACAACCTCGAGCGCGACGTCGGCCTCGAGCAGCGCGCGGCGCACTTCGCGCATCGCGGCGTCGACATCCTTTTCGGTGAGTGCACCGCGCCCTGTCAGCCGATCAAGGATGCCACCAAGCTTTTCCGACAGATTGTCGAACAATGCCGTTGTCCTTTGCCTGTTATAGGCGCTGCCTTAACTCTTTGTCCGTCATACCCCGCGAAGGCGGGGTATCCAGTACGCCGGGACCTCGCATCAAAACGAACGCGGCCGGTTACTGGATCACCCGCCTTCGCGGGTGATGACCACCTAGGTGTCCCGACGCAGAACGCCAAGACGATCTGCCAAAAGACGGTCTTCCAAACACTTTCGCGCCCGAGGGCGCACAGCGCTGTCGGGCGTTGACCTCCGGTCTCGATGGGCCGGTCGGCGGGTCGAAAAGAACGATCTTTCCGAGAAAGTGGCGGCGTTAAACCCCCACTGGGGCCGAAAGTCAAGGAAAAGTCGGGTGAGGTGATCCGAATTGAACCCGTAAAGACATGAAAGTACTTATGTTTCGGTCATCGGTTCCGATTTATGTACTCACCGCCATATAAATTCCCACGTCACTACCCGTGATACAGGCCCGTGCCCATCACCCGTCGCCGCATTTTTGGACTGCTCGCCGGTACTGCCGCCGTAGTGGGCGTGCCGTCTGCTTGGATCGACCGCATGAAGACCTATGACGGCCCCGTCTCCGATCATTTCGATGGCTTGCGCTTCTTCGATCCGCACGGCGCGCCGCCCAAGAAACTGGCTGAGGTGCTGCGCTGGCAGTTCGACGGCGAGCGGAAGCGCGTGGCCTGGCCGGACTGGGTGCCAAGTCCTCACGCCGATACGCCGCCGCCGCGGGTCGAGGGCGACAAGGTGCGGCTGTCCTTTGTCGGCCATGTGAGCTGGCTGATCCAGGCCGCCGGTCTCAATATACTGGTCGACCCGGTGTGGTCGATGCGCGCCTCGCCGTTCTCCTGGGCGGGACCGAAGCGACGCAATGATCCCGGCATCGCCTTCGAGGCGCTGCCCGAGATCGATGTCGTGCTGGTATCGCACGGCCATTACGATCATCTCGATATCGCGACGCTGTCGAAGCTGGCGGCGAAGTTCTCGCCGCGCGTGGTCACGCCGCTCGGCAACGACGTCACCATGCGCGAGGCGGATCGCGCGATCAAAGCCGAAGCGTTCGACTGGCAGGATCGTGTCGAGCTTGGCAACGGCCTCGCGGTGACGCTGGTGCCGACCCGGCACTGGTCGGCGCGTGGGCTGCTCGACCGCAACAAGGCGCTGTGGGCGAGCTTCGTGCTGGAGACGCCGGTTGGCAAGCTCTACATCGTCTGCGATTCCGGCTATGGCGATGGCGGGCATTTTCGCCGTGTCGCCGAGGCGCACGGCCCGCTGCGCCTCGCGATCCTGCCGATCGGCGCCTATGAGCCGCGCTGGTTCATGCGTGACCAGCACATGAATCCGGAAGATGCGGTGAAGGCGCTGGCCGATTGCGGCGCCGCGCAGGCGCTGGCGCATCACCACGGCACGTTCCAGCTGACCGATGAGGCCATCGATGCGCCGGTGATCGCGCTCGGCGAGGCCCTGGACCAGGCGGAAGTGCCGCGGGACAAATTCGCGGTCCTGAAGCCGGGACAGGTGTTCGAGATCTAACGTCGTCCCGGCCGAGCGCGGGACGACAGCCCAATTGGTTCGGCTTGCTTACTGCTTCGGCTTGATCGCCCAGGACACGTTCACCGAGACCGACAGCGTCTCCTCGCCCGGCGCAACCGGCGCTGCGGCTGCCATTGGCGCGGCCATCTTGCCGCGGAAGAGGGGCGTCGGCGGTCCGCCTTCCGTGACGCTGAGTGCATCGCCAAGCGTGACGCCGGCCGCCCTGGCGTAGATTTCCGCCTTGCGACGCGCGTCGGCGACGGCCTTTTCGCGTGCGTCATCGAGCAGTTTTGACGCCTGCGAGACCAAGAAGCCGATACCGCCGATCTCATTGGCGCCGGCGCCAACCAGGACATCGATCAGGCCCGCGATCTTGGTGATGTCGCGCACCTTGATGATCACGCGATTGGTGGCGCGATAGCCGGAAATCGTTGCCGGTCCGGGCCGGCTTTGCGCCGACGGATATTGCGGCTGCAGCGACAATCGCGAGGTCTGGTAGTCCTTCTCATCGATGCCGGCGCCTTTCAGCGCCAGCAGCACCTTGCCCATTGCGGCGTTGTTGATGTCGGACGCCTCGCGCGCGGTCTTGGCTTCCGAGGTTACGCCGGCGTCGATCTCGGCCTGGTCGGGCGCTGCCGAGATGGTGGCTTCGCCGTTGACGGAAATCGCAGGAGGCGGGACCGTCTGCGCCAGGGCAGGCGATGCCGCCAGCGCCAGCGCCGCGAGGGCAACGAGCTGTTTCATTCGCTTCACTTCACTTCACTTCAGGGGGACGTAGACGTTGATCACCAGCTTGTCTTCCGCCGTCTTCAGCGGATCGGTGGTGTATTCCTCGATAAAGGTGTCTTTTGCTTCGAGTTTCTTGTCGTCGAGGTGATTGGTGATCGCCTCGTAGGTGTTGTCCATATTGTCGTAGGATCCGCGGTGGACGAACTTCAAGGCTTTGCCGTCAGGCGAGTTGCCCATGCTCATGTTCTTGCCGAGGTTCTTCACCTCCTGGTCGACAGGGATTTCCGCGATGAAGGTGAAGCCGGTGTCGTCGGTCGAGGTGTAGACGATCATCGCATTGCCTGTCGGCTTGATGTTCTGCTTCTCAAGCAGCGCCGTCAGCGCCTTCAGCGAATCGGTCAGGGAGTCGAACGCCGAGTCCCAGTTGGCGGAGCCCTTCACCATGACAACCTTCTTCGGCTCCAGCGTGAACTCCTCGCCGAAGGGGTCGGCCGTCTGCACCGGCGCGGAGGCCGGGGGCGTCGGACTCTGGGCGGTTGAAGGGGCGTCGGCCGGCGATTTGGTCTCGGCCGGCGGCGGCGCGGGAGTGGGGGCGGGCGCAGGCGGCACCGGCGAGGCCGAAGGTGCCGGCGAAGGCGAGGCGGCTGGAGCCGGCGCTTGCGCCAGCGCCACGCTGCCCCAGGCAATAGCGATTATCGGGACCAATGCGACCAATGCGCCGCGGAAACCATTGAATCGAATCATCTTGATATTCTCCATCCCCATCCCGAGCGGCCGCCTTTTTGTCCCGGCTGACGTCCGCAAGGCGCGATAGTCCTAACACGCAAGTTCCGCTTTCGTCCCATGACACTTGTGCCATGGGCGGCCGCGGGTGCGGAATGAATAGCGTCGTTTCGCGACATCATTCCGCTGCATCTTTCTGTCTGAGCGGGATCTTTTTCGGAAATGGACGCCGCTTTGCAGGGGGCGCCACCCTCCGGGTCCGGACCATGCTCTGGCCAATTCGGCGTCATTCGCCATATAAGGCAGGCATAAATTGGGAAATTCCATGAGCGCGCTCGCCAACCACGCATTCGCCAAGATGAACGGTATCGGCAACGAGATCGTCGTGGTCGACATGCGTGATTCGAAGGCTCAGGTAGCGCCGGAGGACGCCCGCGCGGTGGCCGCCCCGGCCGGCGTGCCCTACGACCAGCTCATGGTGCTGCAGCCGCCGCGGCTGCAGGGGACGGAAGCCTTTATCAAGATCTACAACAATGACGGCTCGGAAGCCGGCGCCTGCGGCAATGGCATGCGCTGCGTGGTGCGCCGGGTGTTCGAGAAGACCGGGCAGACCGCCGCCACCTTCGAGACCCGGGCGGGGCTGCTCAATTGCTGGCAGGGCCCGGCGCCCGATCTCTACACCGTCGACATGGGCACGCCGAAATTCGGCTGGCAGGACATTCCGCTGGCCGAGGAGTTTCGCGACACCCGTTATATCGAATTGCAGATCGGACCGATCGATGCGCCGATCCTGCATTCGCCCTCGGTCGTCAGCATGGGCAATCCGCACGCGATCTTCTGGGTGGAAGACGTCAACGCCTATGACCTTTCCGGCTTCGGGCCGCTTCTGGAAAATCATCCGATCTTTCCGGAGCGCGCCAACATCACGCTCGCCCATATCGTCGATGCCGACCACATCACGATCCGGACCTGGGAACGCGGGGCGGGCCTGACCAAGGCGTGCGGCTCGGCCGCCTGCGCGACCGCGGTGGCGGCGGCGCGGCTGAAGCGCGCCAGTCGTACCGTCGAGATCACGCTGCCCGGAGGCAAGCTCAATATCGAATGGCGCGAGCGCGACGACCACGTGCTGATGACGGGGACGGCGACCTTCGAATATGAAGGCCGCTTCGATCCTGCGCTGTTCGCCAGCGCCAGCGTCACCTGAGATGACCGTCGACGTCATCACCTTCGGCTGTCGCCTGAATGCGTTCGAATCGGAGCTGATCCGGCACGAGGCTGACAACGCCGGTCTTGCCGACACCATCGTCATCAATAGCTGCGCGGTTACCAATGAGGCGGTGGCGCAGGCGCGCCAATCGATCCGCCGGTTGAAGCGCGAGCGCCCCGAAGCGCGCATCGTCGTCACCGGCTGCGCGGCGCAGACCCAAGCGCAGATGTTCGCTGACATGGCGGAAGTCGATCGCGTCATCGGCAATGATGAGAAGACGCGAAGCGCAGCCTGGCAGGATGCACGCGCGGTGTTCGATGCGGGCCTTGGTGTCGCACCGAGCGAGAAGATCGCGGTCGCCGATATCATGGCGGTCAGGGAAATGGCGCCGCATCTGCTGGAAGGTTTTCAGAAGGGCCTGCCGCGGGTGTTCGTGCAGGTGCAGAACGGCTGCGACCATCGCTGCACCTTCTGCATCATCCCGTTCGGCCGCGGCAATTCGCGCTCGGTGCCGATGGGCGCGGTGGTCGATCAGGTCCGCGCGCTGGTCGAACGCGGCCATGTCGAGATCGTGCTGACCGGCGTTGACCTCACCAGCTATGGCGCCGATCTGCCGGGCACGCCCAAGTTGGGCACATTGACGCGGCAGATCCTGAAGCACGTGCCGGAGTTGCAGCGCCTGCGCATTTCCTCGATCGACTCCATCGAGGCCGATCGCGATCTGCTCGACGTGATCGGCAACGATGACAGGCTGATGCCGCATCTGCATCTGTCGCTGCAGTCCGGTGACGATCTAATCCTGAAGCGGATGAAGCGGCGGCACTCGCGTCAGGACGCGATTGCGTTCTGCGCGCAGGTGCGGCGGCTGCGGCCGGATATGGCGTTCGGCGCCGACATCATCGCGGGCTTTCCGACCGAGACGGAAGACATGTTTGCGCGCTCGCAGGATCTGGTCGCGGAATGCGACCTGACTTTCCTGCACGTGTTTCCGTATTCCAAGCGCCCGGGCACACCGGCCGCCCGAATGCCGCAGGTGGCAGGCGGAGAGATCAAGGAACGTGCGCGACGACTGCGCGCCGTGGGGGACGCGGCGTTGCGCAAGCGGCTTGCCGCCGAAGTCGGTGCGACGCGTCAGGTCCTGATCGAGAGCGACAGGCAAGGCCGCACGGAGCACTTTTTGCCAGTCGCGATCAGTGGCGAAACGCCGGGCGCGGTGCGGGCGCTTGCGATCAGTGGCCACGATGGTGCGAGGCTGACTATCTAGTTCTCCGTCATGCCCGGGCTTGTCCCGGGCATCCACGTCTTGCTTTTTTCTCAAACGGCACGACGTGGATGGCCGGGACAAGCCCGGCCATGACGAGCCCTGTATCTACTCCCCACTCCACCCGCACGCCCGCAGTCGCTCATGCATGTGCTCGGGCGCCGGCGCGATCACGCGCACCGGGTCCTTGTTCTTCGAGATCGGGATCACCAATTCGCGCGAGTGCAGATGCAGGCGCGGCTCGCCGAAGCGCGGGCCGTTGCCGTAGATGTTGTCGCCAAAGATCGGCCAGCCCATGGCGGAAGCGTGCACGCGCAATTGATGGGTGCGGCCGGTGACCGGTTCCATCGCGAGCCAGGCGAGACCGTCGCCGCGGCCGAGGACTTTCCAGTTCGTCACGGCCTTTTGACCTTCCGGGTCCGGCTTCTGCCACCAGCCGCGTTCGGCGTTCTTGCGGCCGAGCGGCAGATCGATCGTGCCTTGCTCTTCGGCAGGTCCGCCTTCGACCACGGCCCAATATGTCTTTGATATCTTGCCGTGCTTGAACAACAGGCCAAGCGAGGCGGTCGCCTTGCGATGCCGCCCAAGGACGAGGCAGCCCGAGGTGTCCCGGTCCAGCCGATGGGCGAGCACCGGCGGCCGCGGCAGGCCGAAACGCAGCGCGTCGAACGAGGCTTCCAGGTTGGCGCCGCCTTTTGGGCCACGATGCACCGGAATTCCGGCCGGTTTGTCGATCACCAGCATCAGGCCGTCGCGATGGAGCACGCGGGCCTCGATTTCCGCCGGCGTCAATTGTGGAACATCGTTCACGCGTCGAGACTTTCGTTTGCGGGGCGAAACGGCTAACACACCCGTGCCATGAACGATACCACTGCACCCAAACTGAGCTGGTGGAAGCGGCTCTCCAACGGGCTGAAGCGGACCTCGAGTTCGATCGGCACTGCCGTTGCCGGCCTCGTCACCAAGCGCAAGCTCGACCGCGCCATGCTCGATGATATCGAGGATGTGCTGCTGCGCGCCGATCTCGGGACCGATGTCGCCGTGCGCATCGCGGACGCCGTCGGCGCCGGACGCTACGACAAGGAGATCTCCGCCGACGAGGTCAAGGCCGTGGTCGCAACCGAGGTCGAGAAGGTGCTGGCGCCGGTGGCCCAGCCGCTCGAGATCGATGCGGCGAAAAAACCATTCGTCGTCCTCGTGGTCGGCGTCAACGGCTCCGGCAAGACCACGACCATCGGCAAGCTCGCGGCGAAGTTTTCCGCCGAAGGCCGCAAGGTAATGCTGGCCGCCGGTGACACCTTCCGCGCCGCCGCGATCGAGCAGCTCAAGATCTGGGGCGAACGGACCAAATCGCCCGTCATCGCCGGTGCCCAGGGTTCGGATTCCGCGAGCCTCGCCTTCAATGCGCTCAGCGCGGCCAAGGAGCAGAAGCTCGACCTGCTGCTGATCGATACCGCCGGCCGGCTGCAGAACAAAGCCGAATTGATGAACGAGCTCGAAAAGGTCGTGCGCGTGATCCGGAAGGTCGATGCCACGGCGCCGCATGCGGTGCTGCTGGTCCTCGACGCCACGGTGGGACAAAATGCGCTGTCGCAGGTCGAGGCCTTTCACCGTACTGCTGGCGTCACCGGCCTCGTGATGACGAAGCTGGACGGCACCGCGCGGGGCGGCATTCTGGTGGCGCTGTCGGAGAAACACAAATTGCCGGTGCATTTCATCGGCGTCGGCGAAGGCGTCGATGATCTTGCCCCCTTCACCGCGCGCGATTTCGCCAGGGCGATCGCAGGGATCGAGTAGTAATGGACAAGAAAGCACCGCATCCTCTGTTCAAGCTCGCAACCGAGCTTGGTCCGTTGCTCATCTTCTTCTTCGTCAATGCCAAGTCGAACCTGTTCATCGCCACCGGCGTATTCATGGTGGCCGTGGTGATTGCGATCATCGCGGCTTACCTCGTGACGCGGCATGTGCCCTTGATGGCGATCGTCACGGCGGTGGTTGTCGTCGTGTTCGGCACGCTGACGCTGATCCTGCACGATGAGACCTTCATCAAGATGAAGCCGACCATCGTCTACACGCTGTTCGCCGCGATTTTGGGCGGCGGCTTGCTGTTCGGCCGTTCCTTCATCGCGATCATGTTCGATCAGATGTTCAACCTCACCCCGCATGGCTGGCGCATCCTCACCTTCCGCTGGGCATTGTGGTTCCTGGCGATGGCCGTGGTGAACGAGATCGTCTGGCGCACCCAGACCACCGATTTCTGGGTCACCTTCAAGGTGTTCGGCATGGTGCCGCTGACGATGCTGTTTGCCGTCACCCAGATGCCGCTGATCAAGCGCTACCAGCTCGAGCCGGTCTCGCTGGAACGGAGCGAGGCGGAGGCCGGGGACGTCAGCAAGGGGTAGTCTTTCCGCCCGTCATTCCGGGGCACGCGTAGCGTGAGCCCGGAATCCATTTTGCCATTTGCGCTCGCGGGCCAATGGATTCCGGGCTCGTGCTACGCACGCCCCGGAATGACGGAGAAAACTACGTCCCGGCCTTCAGCGCCTTCTCGATCTCGACTTTGAGCACGCTGTCGAAATTCTGCGGCGTCACCGGTCCGACCATCTTGTAGACGATGGTGCCCTCGCGTCCGACGATGAAGGTCTCGGGCACGCCATAGACGCCCCATTCGATCGAAGCGCGGCCGTTGGCGTCGACGCCGACGATGCTGAACGGATTGCCGTAGCGGCCGAGGAAGCGGCGGGCGTTGTCGGGCGCATCCTTGTAGTTGATGCCGACGAGCTGCAGCCGGTTGTCCTTGGCGAGCTCGGTCAAGAGCGGCGCTTCGTCATGGCACGGCACGCACCAGGACGCCCAGACATTGACGAGGCTGACCTTGCCCTTGAAGGCGGCGGGATCGAGTCCGGGCACCTGCGCGCCATCTCTGGTCAACCCTTCGAGCGCGGGCAGCGCGGTTTGCGGCGCCGGCCGGCCGATCAGTGCCGATGGAATCCTCGAGGGATCGCCGCCATAGAGCCGCAGCAGGAATAGCGCGGCGAGGGCGGCAAAGACCACCAGCGGCAGCGCCACCAGCCAGCGCCGGCTCCGCGGCGCGGTTTCGGCAATGGGTTCGCTCATGAGATCTTTTCGGAAAACCGATTTCCCCTTTTCCGGATCATGCTCTAGATCTCCGCCGCGCTGCGCCCGGAGCGCCTGACAATGCCGCTGGCCTCGAGTTCGCGCAGCCGCGCCGTCTGCTGGCGGTAGTCGAGAAAGATCCAGACGATCAGCAGCACCACCACGGCTGCTACCAGCCCGTAGGATGTCGCAATGAAGGAGGCGTAGGGGCCGAGCGCTGCCATCATGCCGCCTTTTGATTGGCCTGCATCATCTGCAGGCTGCGCACCCTGCGGCGCAGGATTTCGTTCCGCATCGCCGCCAGGTGCAGCGTGATGAACAGCAGCGAGAATGCGACCGCCATCACCAGGAGCGGAATCAGGAAGGCATTATCCAGCGTCGGCCCGCCCATCCGGATCACGGATGCCGGCTGGTGCAGCGTGTTCCACCAGTCGACCGAGAACTTGATGATTGGGATGTTGATCGCGCCGACCAGCGTCAGCACCGCAGCGGCGCGCGCCGCGCGCGAGGGATCCTCCACCGCGCGCCACAGCGCGATCAGGCCGAGATACATCAAAAACAGGATCAGGACCGAGGTGAGCCGGGCGTCCCATTCCCAATAGGTCCCCCACATCGGCCGGCCCCATAGCGAGCCGGTGACGAGGGCGAGGAAGGTGAAGGCGGCGCCGATCGGGGCTGCAGCCTTTGCCGCGACGTCAGCGAGCGGATGTCGCCAGACCAGCGTGCCGAGCGAGGCGATGCTCATGATGCCCCAGACGAACATCGACAGCCACGCGTTCGGCACGTGGATGAACATGATCTTGACTGTCGCGCCCTGCTGGTAATCGTCCGGCGCCATCGCGGACTGGTAGAGCCCTATCAGCAGCAGGATCGCGGTCGCGCCCGCCAGCCACGGCAGCACGCGCGCGGTCAGCGCGAGGAATTTCGTGGGGTTGGCAAGGTCGATCAGGCTCATGGCTTTCTCTGATAGTCGCGGCCGGCGTCGCAAGCAATTGGCCCAAAACCTCTCGTGAAGAGTTGATTGACCTCAATCCAGCCCATGCCGCAGGCTGGCGGCTGCGGCAAAAGGCCCGACCACGAAACTCACCAGCGACAGCGCGCACAGGATCGAGAATGGGGTTCCGAACGACAGCGGGCCCGTGATCGCGGCTTGCGAGGCCGCGACGCCGAAAATCAGCACCGGAATCGATAGCGGCAGCACGAGCACGGCCAGCAGCAGCCCGCCGCGGTGCAACGTGACGGCGAGCGCCGCCCCGATCATGCCGGTGAAGGTGAGCGCGGGGGTTCCCGCCAGCAGCGTCAGCGCCACCGCCAAGGTCGCGGTGCCATCGAGATTGAGCAGCAGCCCGAGCACGGGCGTCGCCACGATCAGCGGCAGGCCGGCAGCAAGCCAATGCGCCAGCGCCTTCGCCGCGCAGGCGAGTTCCAGCGGCGTCCGGCTCATCACGATGAGATCCAGCGAGCCGTCCTCGTGGTCGGCCATGAACAGCCGGTCCAGCGTCAGAAGGCTCGCCAGCAGCGCGCCGAGCCAGAGGATCGCGGGTCCCAGCCGCGTCAGCAGCGCGAGGTCCGGCCCGACCGCGAACGGCATCAGCACGGTGACGGTGAGGAAGAACAACACGCCGATCAGCGCGCCGCCGCCGACGCGCAGCGCAATCCGGATGTCGCGCCGAATCAGTGCCGAGAGCGCGGTCATGACGCGGCCCCCATCCGCATTTCCCCGACATCGATGCCGAGCGGGGTGTGGGTGGCGGCGATCAGGATGCCGCCGCCTGCGAGATGATCGCGCATCAAAGTGACGAAGAGGTCCTGGCCTTTGGTGTCGAGCGCGGAGGTCGGTTCGTCCAGCAGCCAGACCGGCCGTCGCGCGACCAGCAGCCGCGCGATCGACAGCCGTCGGCGCTGGCCAGCGGAGAGGTAGGCGGCGGGCAGATGGGTCGCATGGTCAAGACCGACGGAGGCGAGGCATCGGCCGGCGTCATCCGATTCGCCGCCGAGAAAATCCCGCCAGAAGGAAAGATTTTCGAGCACGCTTAAGCCCGGCTTCAGCGCGTCGCGATGGCCGAGATAGTGCGCCTGCTCGGCCACCGTCAGTTCGGCCTCGCCGCCATCGAGCGTGATCGAGCCGTCCGACGGCACTAAGAGGCCGGCGATCACGCGCAACAGCGAGGTCTTGCCCGAGCCGTTGGGGCCGGTGATGGCAAGCGCTTCGCCGGATGATGCTGCAAAGCCTAATCCGGAAAACACTTCGCGGCCGCCCCGCACGCATCGCAAGTTTTGTCCTGAGAGCCGCATCATGTCCTTCACGGCCCTCTAGATCTGTCCAAGCACGATCGCCGCGCAGACGCTTCGCGTTTGTCGCGGGGAAAACCGGTCCCCACTTTTTTGGATCATGCTCAAAGAAATCTTTCGCTAGCCGTTGAGAATTTTTGGGTGGCGCAAGGCTGTGGCGCGCTCGTCGGTGTGGCGGCGCTTCTAGAAAGATTCTATAAGCCCCGGAACTTGATGCAGCACACCATCGGCCTCCGCAAGCGGGAAGCCGACCTCGCCGCTGCCGGTATAAAAATACCCTTGCCGGGTATAACGGAATAAGTGGGATTTCCTCGCATGACATCGCTCGACAGCTTCAAATGCCGCAAGACCCTGAAGGTCGGTGGCAAGACCTACGTCTATTACAGCCTGCCTACGGCAGAGAAGAACGGTCTGAAGGGCATTTCGAAGCTGCCATACTCGATGAAGGTGCTGCTTGAAAACCTTCTGCGCAACGAGGATGGCCGCACCGTCAAGAAGGAAGATATCGTCGCAGTCAGCAAATGGCTGAGGAAGCGCAAGCTCGAGCATGAAATCGCCTTCCGCCCCGCGCGCGTGCTGATGCAGGATTTCACGGGTGTTCCGGCTGTGGTCGATCTCGCGGCGATGCGCAACGCGATGCAGAATCTCGGCGGCGATGCGGAGAAGATCAACCCCCTGGTGCCGGTCGACCTCGTCATCGACCACTCCGTGATCGTCAACTTCTTCGGCGACAACAAGGCCTTCGCCAAGAATGTGGTCGAGGAATACAAGCAGAATCAGGAGCGTTACGAGTTCCTGAAATGGGGCCAGAAGGCATTCTCGAACTTCTCGGTGGTGCCGCCTGGTACCGGCATCTGCCACCAGGTCAATCTCGAATATCTGGCCCAGACGGTGTGGACCAAGAAGGAGAAGATGACGGTCGGCAAGAAGACCGGCACCTTCGAGGTCGCCTATCCCGATTCGCTTGTTGGTACTGATTCGCACACCACGATGGTTAACGGCCTTGCCGTGCTCGGCTGGGGCGTCGGCGGCATCGAGGCGGAAGCCTGCATGCTCGGCCAGCCCTTGTCGATGCTGCTGCCCGAAGTGGTCGGCTTCAAGCTCAAGGGACAGCTCAAGGAAGGTGTCACCGCGACCGACCTGGTGCTGACAGTGACGCAGATGCTGCGCAAGCAGGGCGTCGTCGGCAAGTTCGTCGAGTTCTTCGGCCCTGGCCTCGATTATCTTTCGGTCGCGGACAAGGCGACGATCGGCAACATGGCGCCGGAATATGGCGCGACCTGCGGCTTCTTCCCGGTGGACGCCGCGACCATCGATTATCTCAAGACCTCCGGCCGCAAGGCGGACCGTGTCGCGCTGGTCGCCGCCTATGCCAAGGCGCAGGGCCTGTTCCGCACGGCGAAATCGACCGATCCGGTGTTCACGGAAAAGCTGATTCTCGATCTCAAGGATGTCGTGCCGTCGATGGCCGGGCCGAAGCGCCCAGAGGGCCGCGTCGCCCTTCCTGCGGTCGCGACCGGCTTCGCAACGGCGCTCGCCAGCGAATACAAGAAGGCCGATGATGCGGAGAAGCGCTATCAGGTCGAGGGCCGCAACTTCGATCTCGGCCACGGCGACGTCGTGATCGCGGCGATCACCTCCTGCACCAACACCTCCAATCCGAGCGTTCTGATCGGCGCAGGCCTTTTGGCACGCAACGCGGTCGCCAAGGGCCTGAAGGCGAAGCCTTGGGTGAAGACCTCGCTTGCCCCGGGCAGCCAGGTGGTGGCGGAATATCTCGCCAATTCCGGCCTGCAGGCCGATCTCGACAAGGTCGGCTTCAACCTGGTCGGCTTCGGCTGCACCACCTGCATCGGCAATTCCGGCCCGCTGCCGGAAGAGATTTCGAAATCGATCAACGACAACGGCATCGTCGCCGCCGCCGTGCTGTCGGGCAACCGCAACTTCGAGGGCCGTGTCAGTCCTGACGTGCAGGCGAACTATCTCGCCTCGCCGCCGCTGGTCGTAGCGCACGCGCTGGCAGGCACCGTGACCAAGGATCTCGCGGTCGAGCCGATCGGCGAGGGCAAGGACGGCAAGCCGGTCTACCTGAAGGACATCTGGCCGACCGCGAAGGAAATCAACGCCTTCATGAAGAAGTTCGTCACCGCGTCGATCTTCAAGAAGAAATACGCCGACGTGTTCAAGGGCGACACCAACTGGCGCAAGATCAAGACGGTCGAGAGCGAGACCTATCGCTGGAACATGAGCTCGACCTATGTGCAGAACCCGCCCTATTTCGAGGGCATGAAGAAGGAGCCCGAGCCGATCACCGACATCGTCGAGGCGCGGATCCTCGCCATGTTCGGCGACAAGATCACGACCGACCACATCTCGCCGGCCGGCTCGATCAAGCTGACGTCGCCCGCCGGCAAATTCCTGAGCGAGCATCAGGTGCGGCCGGCCGACTTCAACCAGTATGGTACGCGGCGCGGCAATCATGAGGTCATGATGCGCGGAACCTTTGCCAACATCCGCATCAAGAACTTCATGCTCAAGGGTGCCGACGGCAATATTCCGGAAGGCGGAAACACCAAGCACTGGCCCGACGGCGAGCAGATGTCGATCTACGATGCCGCGATGAAGTACCAAGCGGAAGGCGTGCCGCTGGTGGTGTTCGCCGGCGCCGAGTACGGCAACGGCTCATCGCGCGACTGGGCGGCCAAGGGCACCCGCCTGCTCGGTGTTCGCGCGGTGATCTGCCAGAGCTTCGAGCGCATCCATCGCTCCAATCTGGTCGGCATGGGTGTGCTGCCACTCACCTTCGAGCCGGGCGCGTCATGGCAGTCGCTCGGCATCAAGGGCGACGAGAAGGTCACGATTCGTGGCTTGCAGGGCGATTTGAAGCCCCGCCAGATGCTGACGGCGGACGTCACCTCCAGCGATGGCAAAGTGCAGCATGTCCCGCTGCTTTGCCGCATCGATACGCTCGATGAGCTCGATTATTATCGCAACGGCGGCATCCTGCACTACGTGTTGCGCAAGCTCGCGGCCTAACGCGGATTTGTGATCGGTGCCTCACTGCTACGTGAATGGCTAGGAAAATGCGGGCGGCCTATGAAAAAGGCCGCTTTCGCACGTCAGGGGCATGCTCTTCAGGGTCGTCTCTCATGCCCCGTACAAGTACGGATGGAAATCATCACGATCGGTTCTCAGAATGACAGCGATGATGGCCTATAATCGTCTTTCGCTTTGGTCCGGCGCGCTCAGTGTTTGCGCCATTATCGCGATCATCCGACCCGCCCACGCCGATCCGCGTGCGGTCGTCGAGCTCTTCACCTCACAGGGTTGTTCGTCCTGCCCGCCCGCCGACAAGATCATCGGCGAACTCGCCAAGGACCCGAATGTCATCGCGCTCAGCATGCCGATCGACTACTGGGATTATCTCGGCTGGAAGGACACGCTGGCTGATTCGCGCTTCAGCGCGCGCCAGAAAGCCTATTCGCATGTGCGCGGCGACCGCGACGTCTATACGCCGCAAGTCATCGTTAACGGCTCGGCGAAGGTGATCGGCAGCGATCGCGTCGGCATCGAGACTGCGATCAAGGATACCGCGACCGAGGGCGTGATGTCGGTGCCGGTGACGATGTCGCTGTCCGGCAAGCAGATCAATGTCTCGGTGGCGGCGAGCAATGGGCCGCGCGTCAAGCATGGCGAAGTCTGGATCTGCTCGATCTCCAAGGCGGTGCCGATCTCGATCGGGCGCGGCGAGAATCGCGGGCAAGAGATCACCTATCACAACGTGGTGCGTAACCTGTTGAAGGTCGGCGACTGGAATGGCAGCGCGGGAAGCTGGACTGTGCCGATCGAGAACATCTCGCGTGAAGGCGTCGATGCCGCCGTCGTCTATGTCCAGGACGGCAATCGCGACAAGCCGGGCCCCATGCTCGGCGCGGCCATGACGCCGCTGCGGTAAGGTCTAAATCAAACCCGCCACATCCTGTCATTCCGCGCGCGCATCGCGTGAGCCCGGAATCTCTCGCCATCAACCTCCAGATTCCGGGCTCACGCTGTCGCGTGCCCGGAATGACGTGTCGTGAGGGACCCCCAAAAAAGAAAAGGACCAACTCTCGTTGGCCCAGTCAAAAGGGAGTTAACTCCCCTGCGAACAGGCCCGGTCCCGACGGCCCCGGGGGGCTGGGGGCTGAGGAATCCGGAACCGAAAGAACCGGGCCAACGCAGGATTTCCTTTTCGCAGGGCAGCGGGGCGGGCGGTGGGCGGAAGTGGGGCAGCAATAAGATTCTTTCTAACGATACTGTGACTCCTGGAAAATCTTCCCATTCGTCGCACGGCGGCTCTGAACCCTTGCGGCGCTGCCCGGTTAGCGCAATCATGTCAGCCGCATGACAGGAGGCGCTTGATGATATTGATATCGGAGGACAGCGATCCAAGCGGGCTTCGCGCGGCGGCGCGGCCCGTCGCTGCCAGCCCGCTACAGAACCGCGTCACGTTCAATCGTCTCGAACTCAATCGCATCCTCAATCTCTATGGCCGCATGGTCGCCGATGGCGAGTGGCGGGATTACGCCATCGACTTCCTGAAGGATCGCGCCGTGTTCTCGGTGTTCCGCCGCTCCTCCGAGGTCCCGATCTACCGAATCGAGAAGGACCCGCGGCTCGCCCGCAAGCAGGGCATGTACAGCGTGATCTCGGCGACCGGCCTGATCCTGCGCCGTGGCCATGAGCTGGAGCGCGTGCTGCTCGTGATCGACCGCAAGCTGGCGGTTGTTTAAGGCCGCGGCGTCCGTCATTCCGGGGCGCGAAGCGAACCCGGAATCTCGTGCGGCAAATTGCGCTCTCATCAACCTCTGGATTCCGGGTTCGCGCTTACGCGGGCCCCGGAATGACGGAGAATTAACGCCGGCCCGGATCCTCGGTCGGTATCGTGGTCGCGCCGTCGCCGAGCGCGCGCTGCATCATCACCGTGTCGAGCCAGCGGCCGAATTTGAGGCCGACGCTCGGATGGATTCCGATCAGCGTGAAGCCGGTCTTGAGGTGAACGCCGATTGAGCCGGCGTTGGCGGAGTCCCCGATCACCGCGATCATCTGCCGGTAGCCGCGCGCCTCGCATTCGCTGATCAGCCGCTGCAGCAGTTGCAGGCCGACGCCGCGGCGGTGGATCGAGGGATCCAGATAAATCGAATTCTCCACCGTGAAGCGATAGGCCGGACGCGGGCGGTAGGCGCCGGCATAGGCATAACCGACCACGCCTCCGTCAAGGGCAGCGATGAAATAGGGAAAGCCGCCATCCGTCAGCGCCCTGAAGCGGCGCGTCATCTCCGCCAGGTCCGGCGGGACCAGCTCGAACGTCGCGGTGCCGAAGCGCACCGCGTGCTCGTAAATTGCAGTGACGGAGGGAAGGTCGGCCTCGGTGGCGGGCCTGATCTCGACGGCGGACATGGCGGCAAGATAGCAGCAGGTTTCCCGGGAGCAACGCTCTCCTTATCTGTCATGGCCGGGCTTGACCCGGCCATCCACGCCTTTCTCGTCAATGGTGGATGCTCGGGAACGAGCCCGGGTAGGGGACTGAGTGCGCAAACGAAAAGCCCCGGCGGTGAGGCCGGGGCTTCGATCGTTGGTACTGCCGGAGGCGCTTAGTCGCGCTGTCCGAGGAGCTGCAGGAGCAGCGTGAACAGGTTGATGAAGTTCAGGTAGAGCGAGAGTGCGCCGGTAATCGCCGCACGCTCGGCAATCGCGCCACCCTGCGAGGCGTAGCCGTAGATGTAGTCGTTCTTCAGCCGTTGGGTATCCCAAGCGGTGAGGCCCGCGAACACCAGCACGCCGACCACCGAAACGATGAACTGCAGCGCCGAGCTCGCCAGGAACAGGTTGACCAGGCTGGCGATGATGATGCCGATCAGGCCCATGAACAGGAACGAGCCCATGCCGCTCATGTCACGCTTGGTGGTGTAGCCGTAGAGGCTAAGCGCACCAAAGGTCGCCGCGGTGATGAAGAACACCCGCACGATCGAGGTGTGCGTATACACCAGGAAGATCGACGACAGCGAGAGGCCCATCAGCGCCGAGAACACCCAGAACAGGAGCTGAGCAGTCGCGGGCTGAAGCCGGTTAATGCCGGCCGAGATCACGAACACCATCACCAGCGGTGCGAGGATGAACAGCCACTTCAGCGGGCTGACGAACATCGCATAGCCGAACTGCGTCAGATAGGCGTTGCCGAACTTTGCGACGGCTGCGGACGGATCCGCCGTCACCGCCGCCATATAGACGCCGAGCGCGGCCAGGCCCGTGATCGCGAGGCCGATCGACATGTAGTTGTAGATGCGCAGCATGTAGGCGCGCAGACCGGCGTCGACCGTCGCAGTGTCAATGCGACCGGCGGCCCGGCCGAAGGGAGAGGCATAGTTACGGTCTAGGTCCGACATGGTCGAATTCCCGTGGTTGTTCCGGTCGCAAGGGATTTGCGGGACCGAGTATAATCTATCTCAGATAGCGCGGCCTGCGGACATTAAAATCCGTGTCATCAAACCGCCCATCCGACCCAAGGCGTATGTGGGAAACTAACACAACCGCCGCAAGCTTCCACGCGCGGCTGAATGTCGCTCTGGCCCTTATTTCAAGGCAAAGCCGGTGTTAACCGGCCTCGTTCCCCGCTTCAAATTGTCACAAATTCCGCAACACGGCCGCGGGCTTCTGGTTCAAGGCCAGCAGCGTGCCGGCCAGCCCGAGCCCGACGGTGACGATCAGCGCCGCGACCACCACCGCTGCGGCGCTGCCAGCCTCCCAGACGAAACTCAGCGTCATCAGCCGGGTGACGATCAGCCAGGCGGCGATCGAGCCGGCGAACACGCCGAACAGCGCGGTGGCGAAGCCGATCATCAGATATTCCAGCGCATAGGCGCCCAGCAGGCGGGCGCGGGTGGCGCCGAGCGTCTTCAGGATCACTGCGTCATAGACGCGGTGGCGGTGGCCGGCGGCGAGCGCGCCGCCCAGCACCAGGATGGCCGAGATCAGCGTCACCGCGCTGGCGCCGCGGATCGCCAGCACGAGATTGGTGACGACGCTGCCGATGGTCTCCAGCGCCTCGCGGACCCGGACGCTCGTCACCATCGGGAAAGCGTCGGCGACCTGCTTGATGATGCGGGCGTCGTCGGAAGGGGACGGATGCGCCTCCGTCAGGGTCGCCACATGGCTGTGCGGGGCGCCCTTGAAGGCGTTGGGCGAAAACACCAGCACGAAATTGATGCCGAGCCCCTGCCAGTCGATGTTGCGGAGATTGGCGATCTTCGCCGAAATGTCGCGGCCGAGCACGTTGACGACGATCTCGTCGCCGATCTTGAGCCTCAGCCCGTCGGCGATCTTCTTCTCCATCGAGACCAGCGGCGGGCCGTGATAGTCGGCGCCCCACCATTCGCCCTCGACGACCTTCGAGCCTTTGGGAACCTCCCCGGTGTAGGTGAGGCCGCGGTCGCTCTGCAGCACCCATTCGGCGTCGACCGATGGTTTCAACTCGTCCGCCTTGACGCCGCGGGCGGCAACGATGCGCCCGCGCAGCATCGGCACGTCCTCGACCGTTCCGTCCGGCGTGGTCTGCTTCAGAAAAGCGCTGAACCGGTCGGCCTCGGTGGAGGGAATATCAATGAAAAAGAACGAGGGGGCGCGGTCGGGCAGGGCGGCGAGGAATTGCCGGCGCAGATTGCCGTCGATCTGGGTGATGGTCACGAGCACGGCGAGCCCGAGGCCGAGCGAAAGCACCACCGATGGCGTCAACGCGCCTGGCCGGTGGATGTTGGCGACCGCCAGCCGTACCATGGTGACGCGGCTACGCGGCAGCCGGCGCGCCAGCGCCATCAACCCGGCGGCGATCAAACGGAGCAGCACGAAGACTGCGATAGAGGAGGCGACGAACACGGCGGCGATGCGCTTGTCGTAGGAAAGTCCGACCGCAACCGCGATCAATAGCGCGATCACCGCGCCCATCAGCGCCAGATAGCTCCAGCGCGGCCGGTGCCATTCGCTGGCGACCGTATCGCGGAACAGCGCCGCGACCGGCACGTCGTGCACCCGGCCGAGCGGCCACAGCCCGAACGCGAGCGCGGTCAGGAGACCGTAGACGAACGACAATGCGAGTTCATCGGGATGCAGCGCCGGGATCACCGGCAGCGGCAGCAGCTTCCCGAACACGCCGACGATGACGAAGGGCAGGGCCGCGCCGAGCGCCAGCCCGATCACCGAGCCGATGGTGGCGAGCACGATCACCTGGGTCAGATAGATCGTGAAGACGTCGCGGCCGGTGGCGCCGAGCGCCTTGAAGGAGGCGATGACGTCGCGCCGACGGTCAATGTGGCTCTTGACGGCGTTGGCGACGCCGACGCCGCCGACCAGCAGCGCGGCGAGCCCGACCAGGGTCAGGAACTGGGTGAAGCGGTTGATATTGCGTTCGAGTTGCGGCGAGGCGTTGTCGCGGCTGCGGATCTCCCAGCCGGCTTCGGGCAGCGCATTGCGCGCGCCATCGATGAACGTCGTGGTCGCGCGGTCGTCATTGGCGTTGCCCGGCAGCTTCACGCGGTAGATCCAGCGCACCAGACTGCCGGGCTGCAGCAACCCGGTTGCGCGCAGGCCCGCCTCGCTGACGAGGAAGCGGGGGCCCAGGCCAACGCCGCCGACGAGCTTGTCCGGCTCGGCCTCGACCACGCTGCGGATCTGGAACGTCGCGCCGCCGATGCTGACGTCGTCACCGAGCTTCAGATCAAGCCGCGCCAGCAAGGTCGAATCGACGCCGGCGCCGAACACGCCATTGCGTTCGGCGAAGAGGTCGGAGACCGGCATCTTCGGATTGAGCGTCAGTTCGCCGAGCAGCGGATAAGACCCGTCGACGGCCTTGAGTTCGACCAGCGCCAGCGTGCCCGCCGGATTGCGCGCCATCGCGCGCAGCGTTGCCCCGACTGAGACGTCGCCATGTGTGCGCAGGAACGCGATTTCAGCCGGCTTGGCCTCGCGCTGCATCAGGGAAAAGCTGACGTCGCCGCCAAGCAGCGTCCGGCCCTCGCGTGTAAGCCCTTCGCTCAAGCTTGCCGCCACCGAGCCGACGCCGGCGATGGCCATCACGCCGAGCGCGATGCAGGCGATGAAGACGTAGAAGCCGCGCAGGCCGCCGCGCAACTCGCGCAGCGCATAGCGGAGCGCAAGCGACGGTGCGCGGCTCGTCGTGGCAGCCTCGACAGCAATGCTCATGTTGCGGACTGTCCGTCGATCCGTCCCGAACGAAGCCGCACCACGCGGTCGCAGCGCTGCGCCAGCGAAGAGTCATGGGTGACGAGCACCAGCGTCATCCCGCGCTCGGCATGTTTGGTGAACAGGAGGTCGACGATCTGCTTGCCCGTTGCCTCATCGAGATTGCCGGTCGGCTCGTCCGCGACCAGGATCGCGGGATCGGGCGCCAGCGCACGCGCGAGCGCCACGCGCTGCTGCTCGCCGCCGGAGAGTTGCGTCGGATAGTGGTGCAGCCGGTGGCCGAGGCCGACCGATGTCAGTTCCGCGGCGGCGCGCTCGGCGGCGTCGGGATTGCCGGCAAGTTCGAGCGGCACCGCGACATTTTCTAGCGCCGTCATGGTGGGGATCAGGTGGAACGACTGAAAGACGATACCGACCTGGCGGCCTCGGAAACGCGCCAGCGCGTCCTCGTCCAGCGTATTGAACGGCGTGCCATTGACTACCACCTCACCGCTGTCAGGACGTTCCAATCCCGCCATCACCATCAACAGCGTCGACTTGCCCGAGCCTGACGGCCCGATCAGTCCGATCGCTTCCCCCGATGCCACACGAAGGCTGATATCCTTCAGGATATGAACCCGGGCCGCACCGGTGCCGAGCGAGAGGTTGACGTTGGAAATGGAAACGGAGTCCGGCGCGACGCCGGAGAGCGAAGAGGATTCTATGAGACTGTCCATGGCTCGGTCATATGGCACTTCCGCCGCGCGGGTCGAGGGTCGGATTGCGACCCTCGCGCACATACTTGTGTTGATTGTGGCCTTGATGACGGTGGCTACGGCAACTGCACAGGGACAATCGGCCGGGGCGGCCAAACCGATCAAGATGGTGGTATTGGGCGATTCCTTGAGCGCCGGGCTTGGTCTTCCGGCCAATGCCGCGTTCCCCGCGAAACTACAAAAGGCTTTGGAGACCAAGGGGATAAGGGTCGATATGATCAATGCCGGGGTGTCCGGCGATACCGCCTCCAGCGGCCGCGAGCGGCTCGATTGGTCGGTGCCCGAGGGAACCGACGCCGTCATCCTCGAACTCGGAGCCAACGACGGGCTGCGCGGCACCGATCCTGCGGTGACCCGTGCCGCTCTCTCCGACATTCTGTCGCGGCTGAAGGCGCGCGGAGTGGCGGTGCTCATCTGCGGCATGCTTGCGCCGCCCAACTACGGAAGCGACTATGCGGCGCGCTTCAATGCGATCTATCCGGAGCTTTCGAAATCTTTCGGCGTGCCGCTTTACCCGTTCTTTCTTAAGGGTGTCGCGGCCGATGCGAAGCTCAACCAGGCCGACGGCATGCATCCGACCGCTGATGGCATCGACATCATCGTAAAAAATATGCTGCCCACCGTAGAGGCATTTGTTGGCACGATCTCCGGGCAGCGGAGTTGAAAAACAGGCAGTGGACAAGCCTGGCCTGCGGTTTCTCCGTAGGTTTACGAGCTGTTAATGTCGCCTGCTTCGCAGAGTCATATAAGTCGGGTACAAATAATCACCGGTGATTCGCTGCCGGGCTATTCTCAGCGAGGGCTCTTCGAGCTCACGCTCTGCATCGAGGATCTTGCGATGCCGCGTCTGTTCACTGGACTGGAAATCCCGGCCGAAATCGGCCAGACCCTTTCCAGCTTGCGTGGCGGCCTTCCCGGCGCACGCTGGATCGATCCCGAAAATTATCACGTCACCTTGCGCTTCATCGGCGATATCGACGGCGTCTCCGCCAACGAGATCGCGTCGATGTTGCTGCGGATCAACCGCAAGCCGTTCGAGGTCAAGCTGCAGGGGCTGTCGAGCTTTGGCGGACGCAAGCCGCGCGCCGTGGTTGCCTCCGTCGAGCCGAGCAAGCCGTTGATCGACCTGCAGGCCGAGCTTGAGCGGTTGATGCAGCGGATCGGGCTCGATCCGGAAGGGCGCAAATTCACGCCGCATGTCACGCTGGCGCGGTTGCATGACGCTTCGAGCCAGGACGTCGCCGACTATCTCTCGGTGCGCGGCTACTTCCCGAGCCGCACCTTCCTGGCTTCGCGCTTCGTGCTGTTCTCCTCGCGCGCCTCCACCGGCGGCGGACCCTATGTGGTCGAGGATTCATACGCGCTGAGCGCGTGAGCGCCGGTCAGGGCGTAGATGGCGACGTGGGGATTCCTCCGGGCCAACCACCGGGGCATGACCGCCGTTAGAATTTGTCATAGCCCCGGCGTCATTCACGGCTTGCAATTTTTCGTCCCATAGGGCGGAAAGGGGCATGCTCTCCACCTCGCCGAGTTCCTTCCGCGCGCATTATCAGGCTCTCGTTGACTCCGGGGCGATCGAAGCCGATCCGGCGCAGGCCCGCGTCGCCGACGCTTTCGGCTCGCTCGAGGACCGCCTTGCAAGCTATAAGCCCTCGCGCAAGCAGGGCCTGTTCGGCCGGCTGTTCGGCGGCGACAAGAACGAGCCGCCGCACGGGCTGTACGTCCATGGCGAGGTTGGTCGCGGCAAGACCATGCTGATGGACCTGTTCTTCCAGCAGTGTCCGATCGAGCACAAGCGCCGCGCCCATTTTCACGAATTCATGGCCGAGGCGCACGAGCGGATCTACGGCTACCGGCAGCAGATCGCGCGCGGCGAGATCGCCGATGCCGACGTGATCGCGCTCACCGCGCAAGCGATCTTCGATGAAGCCTGGCTGCTCTGCTTCGACGAATTCCACGTCACCGACATCGCGGATGCGATGATCCTGGGGCGGCTGTTCGCCAAACTGTTCGAGCTCGGCACCGTCGTGGTCGCGACCTCCAACGTCGCGCCGGAAGATCTCTACAAAGGCGGCCTCAACCGCGCGCTATTCCTGCCCTTCATCGCGCAGATCTCCGAGCATATGGACGTGCTGCGGCTCGATGCGCGCACCGATTTCCGTCTGGAAAAACTTGCCGGCGGGAAGATGTGGCTGGTGCCGGCCGATGAGGAGGCGGAGGCCGCGCTGAATACGGCCTGGGCCAGGATGACCGGCAATGCGCCCTGCAAGCCGCGCGACATTCCGATCAAGGGTCGCATCCTGCAGGTGCCCTGCTCGTCGCATGGCGTGGCGCGTTTTAGCTTTGCCGAGATTTGCGAGAGGCCATTGGCTGCCTCCGACTATCTGAGACTCGCGCACGATTATCACACCATTCTGATCGATCGGATCCCGGTGATGGATCTGGCCGATCGGAACGCTGCCAAGCGCTTCATCTCGCTGATTGATACGCTCTATGACAATGCCGTGAAACTGATGGCCTCTGCCCAAGCCAACCCGGTGTCGCTTTACCTCGCGACCGAAGGTGTCGAGGCCAACGAATTCAAGCGCACATCCTCGCGCCTGATCGAAATGAGCTCGGCCTCCTATCTGGCGCTTCCGCACGGGAAGCGAAAGGATTCCACGGCCAGCGGCGCGAGCACGGGGCTGGTGGAGACGTAGCGCCTCACTCGTCATTCCGGGGGCGCGCGTCAGCGCGAACCCGGAATCTTGAGATGGCCGCGCGAGATTCCGGGTTCATCGCTGCGCGATGCCCCGGAATGACGGGGGGCACGCTGGTATGCCTCTGATGCGAATGCGCGGCCGGCCCGACAATTGGGCATGGCCGCGACTTGAATGGATCATTCGAAAGGGATAACCAGCGATCCGATCTGCTATCCATCCTCCTCTTTGTGCTCAAAGGACAGATTTCCCATGGCGCGCGACAAGATTGCTTTGATTGGCTCCGGCCAGATCGGCGGAACGCTGGCTCACATGATCGGCCTGAAAGAGCTTGGCGACGTCGTGCTGTTCGACATCGCCGAGGGCGTGCCGCAGGGCAAGGCGCTTGATATCGCGCAGTCCTCGCCGGTCGACGGCTTCGATTCCAAGTTGGTCGGCGCCAATTCCTACGAGGCGCTCGATGGCGCCAAAGTCTGCATCGTCACCGCCGGCGTGCCGCGCAAGCCTGGCATGAGCCGCGATGACCTCTTGAGCATCAATTTGAAGGTGATGGAGCAGGTCGGCGCCGGCATCAAGAAGTATGCCCCCGATGCCTTCGTCATCTGCATCACCAACCCGCTCGACGCCATGGTCTGGGCGCTGCAGAAGGCCTCCGGCATGCCGAGCAAGAAAGTTGTCGGCATGGCCGGCGTGCTCGATTCGGCGCGCTTCCGCTATTTCCTCGCCGACGAGTTCAACGTCAGTGTTGAGGACGTCACCGCCTTCGTGCTTGGCGGTCACGGCGACACCATGGTGCCGCTGACGCGCTACTCCACGGTCGCGGGCATCCCGCTGCCCGATCTGGTCAAGATGGGCTGGACCTCGCAGGCGCGCATCGACGAGATCGTCGACCGCACCCGCAATGGCGGCGCCGAGATCGTCAACCTCCTGAAGACCGGCTCGGCCTTCTATGCGCCGGCGGCATCCGCGATCGCGATGGCCGAGAGCTATCTGAAGGACAAGAAGCGCGTGCTGCCTTGCGCCGCCTACCTCAACGGGGAATACGGCGTGAAGGATATGTATGTCGGCGTGCCCGTGGTGATCGGCTCCAAGGGCGTCGAGCGCGTGGTCGAGATCGAGTTGGCCGGCAAGGACCGGGAGGCGTTCGACAAGTCGGTTGGCGCGGTGCAGGGTCTGGTCGACGCCTGCAAGAAGATCGCGCCCGATCTGCTCGGTCATTGATTTCGTTCAGTTTTCGGCCCCGATCGGGGCCGAAAGCGTTTCTGGGTTGCAGTTCTTTTGGTATGTGGTATGCCAACTACCAAGGTGAACTGTAGAACTTCGCCGTAGAGGGTTTTGGGGAGCGTCCCGATGAATATCCACGAATATCAGGCCAAGGCATTGCTGCACGACTTCGGCGTGCCGATCTCGCGCGGCGTACCCGTGCTGAAGCCTGAGGATGCCGAGGTGGCGGCCAAGACGCTTCCCGGCCCGATCTGGGTGGTGAAGAGCCAGATCCACGCCGGCGGCCGCGGCAAAGGCAAGTTCAAGGAGGCCTCCGCCGGCGACAAGGGTGGCGTCCGCATCGCCAAGTCGGTGGCCGAGGTTGCTGCGTTCGCCAAGCAGATGCTCGGCGCGACGCTCGTGACGGTGCAGACCGGGGCGCATGGCAAGCAGGTCAACCGCCTCTACATCGAGGAAGGCTCCGAGATCGACAAGGAGTTCTATCTCTCGATCCTGGTCAACCGCGAGACCTCCGAGGTCTCGTTCGTGGTTTCGACCGAAGGCGGCGTCAACATCGAGGACGTCGCGCACTCGACCCCGGACAAGATCATTACCTTCTCGGTCGATCCGGCCACCGGCATCATGCCGCATCACGGCCGCACCGTCGCGAAGGCGCTGAACCTTTCCGGCGATCTCGCCAAGCAGGCGGAAAAGCTCGTGAGCCAGCTTTATGCCGCGTTCACCGCCAAGGACATGGCGATGCTGGAGATCAATCCGCTCGTCGTCACCAAGCAGGGGCAGCTCCGCGTGCTCGACGCCAAGGTGTCCTTCGACGATAACGCCATGTTCCGCCATCCCGACGTCGCGGCGCTGCGCGACGAGACCGAGGAGGATGCCAAGGAGATCGAGGCGTCGAAATATGACCTCAACTATGTTGCGCTCGACGGCACCATCGGCTGCATGGTCAACGGCGCCGGGCTTGCCATGGCGACCATGGACATCATCAAGCTCTATGGCATGGAGCCCGCGAACTTCCTCGACGTCGGCGGCGGTGCTAGTGTCGACAAGGTGGCCGCGGCGTTCAAGATCATCACCGCGGACCCCAATGTGAAGGGCATCCTGGTCAACATCTTCGGCGGCATCATGAAGTGCGATGTGATCGCCGAGGGTGTCGTCGCTGCGGTTAAGCAGGTCGGCCTGAAGGTGCCGCTGGTGGTGCGGCTCGAAGGCACCAACGTCGAGCAGGGCAAGAAGATCATCAACAATAGCGGTCTCAATGTCCTGCCCGCTGACAATCTCGATGACGCCGCGCAGAAAATCGTGAATGCCGTTAAGGGAGGCTAGCAATGGCTCAGGACCATCTCGCCGCACCGTCACCGCTTCCGGAGCACAAGAAGCTCGGAGTCTTCGCGGGTGAATGGGCCGGCGAGGAGGTGGTCTACCCGTCGCGCTGGAACCCGGGCGGTCCCGCCACCTCGCATGTGGTGGCGCGCATCGATCTCAACGGCTTCTACCTGATCCAGGACTCGCGCCAGACGCGAGACGGCCAGGAGATATTCGCTACCCATGCCCTGTTCACCTATGACCGCGACGACCGGCTCTACAAATTGTTCTGGCACGATTCGCTCGGCTACTATCCGCCGTCGCCGGCGTCCGGAAGCTGGGTCGGCAAGACGCTGACGCTCGTTCGGGGCTCGCTGCGCGGCAACGCGCGTCACCTCTACGAGGTCGTCGACGACAACAGCTACACCATGAAGATCCAGTTCTCGCCCGACGCGGAAGGATGGGCAGACGTGCTCACCGGCGTGTATCGGCGTGTCCACTAAGCCTGATCCGGCTCAAACAACTAAACCTGTCACCGGCGTTTCGCGAAAGCATCTGAAGACATGTCCATCCTGATCGACAACAACACCAAGGTCATCTGCCAGGGTTTCACCGGCAAGAACGGCACTTTCCATTCGGAAGCGGCGATCGCCTACGGAACCAAGATGGTCGGCGGCACGTCGCCCGGCAAAGGCGGCTCGACCCATCTCGGCCTGCCGGTGTTCGACACCGTGCGCGAGGCGCGCGAGAAGACCGGCGCCGATGCGTCGGTGATCTATGTGCCGCCGCCGGGCGCGGCGGACGCGATCTGCGAGGCGATCGATGCGGAGATCCCGCTGATCGTCTGCATCACCGAGGGCATCCCGGTGCTCGACATGGTGCGCGTCAAGCGCTCGCTGTCAGGCTCGAAGTCGCGGCTGATCGGGCCGAACTGCCCGGGCGTCATGACCGCCGGCGAGTGCAAGATCGGGATCATGCCGGCCAACATCTTCCGGCCCGGCAGCGTCGGGATCGTTTCGCGCTCGGGCACGTTGACGTACGAGGCCGTGTTCCAGACCTCGCAGGAGGGGCTCGGCCAGACCACGGCTGTCGGCATCGGCGGCGACCCGGTCAAGGGCACCGAGTTCATCGATGTACTGGAAATGTTCCTGAAGGACGACGCTACCAAGTCGATCATCATGATCGGCGAGATTGGCGGCTCGGCCGAGGAGGACGCCGCCCAGTTCATCAAGGACGAGGCCAAGCGGGGCCGCAAGAAGCCGATGGTCGGCTTCATCGCCGGCGTTACCGCCCCTCCCGGCCGCCGCATGGGTCATGCCGGTGCGATCATCTCCGGCGGCAAGGGCGACGCCGGTTCCAAGACCGCAGCCATGGAAGCGGCCGGAATCACTGTTTCTCCGTCGCCCGCACGCCTTGGGCATACACTTGCCGAGAAATTGAAGTCTTGATTCAGTCCTTGGTTCTTTTCGGCGCGAAGTTTAGGATTAAATAGGGTAAACCATCCTAATCTCAGCCAGCCGTCCTTCCGGGCCGGCTGCTTGCGCCGTCACTTGCGCGCGAACCGAAAATCACCAGGACGCTATCATGTCTCGCCAGGACGCGAACGCCGCTTTTGCCCTTTCCTCCTTTTTGCAGGGCACCAACGCCACCTACATCGACGATCTCTACGCCCGCTACGAGCAGGACCCGGCGTCGGTCGACACTGACTGGCAGGATTTCTTCAAGAGCCTGAAGGACACCCCGGCGGACGTCCAGAAGAACGCCGAAGGGCCGTCCTGGAGCCGTCCCAACTGGCCGGTAACGCCGCGTGACGACCTGACCTCGGCGCTGGACGGCAATTGGGCGCAGGTCGAGAAGGCCGTCGGCAACAAGATCGCCGCCAAGGCGCAGGCCAAGGGCGCCGAACTCTCGCCAGCCGACGTCAACCAGGCGACGCGCGATTCGGTCCGTGCGCTGATGCTGATCCGCGCCTACCGCATGCGCGGCCACTTCCACGCCAAGCTCGACCCGCTCGGCATCGAGGCGCCGCGCGACCGCGAAGAGCTCGATCCGCGCACCTACGGGTTCACGGAAGCCGATTTCGACCGCAAGATCTTCCTCGACCACGTGCTCGGGCTCGAATACGGCACCTTGCGCGAAATCGTCGCGATCTGCGAGCGCACCTACTGCCAGACGCTCGGCGTCGAGTTCATGCATATCTCCAATGCCGCGCAGAAGGCGTGGATTCAGGAGCGCATCGAGGGGCCGGACAAGGAGATCAGCTTCACCCCTGAGGGGCGCCGCGCGATCCTGAACAAGCTGATCGAGACCGAGGGCTTCGAGAAATTCTGTGACGTCAAGTTCACCGGCACCAAGCGTTTCGGCCTCGATGGCGGCGAATCGCTGATTCCGGCGCTGGAGCAGATCATCAAGCGCGGCGGCAATCTCGGTGTGAAGGAGATCGTGGTCGGCATGCCGCATCGCGGCCGCCTCAACGTGCTGACCCAGGTGATGGGCAAGCCGCATCGCGCGCTGTTCCACGAATTCAAGGGCGGTTCGGCCAATCCCGACGCCGTCGAAGGCTCCGGCGACGTGAAGTACCACCTCGGTGCTTCCTCGGATCGCGAGTTCGATGGCAACAGCATCCATCTGTCATTGACCGCGAACCCCTCGCATCTCGAGATCGTCGACCCCGTGGTGCTCGGCAAAGTGCGCGCCAAGCAGGACCAGCATGGCGATCCGCCGGACATGCGTATTTCCGTGCTGCCGCTCTTGATGCATGGCGACGCGGCGTTCGCCGGCCAGGGCGTGGTGGCGGAATGCTTCAGCCTGTCCGACCTCAAGGGGTATCGCACCGGCGGCTCGCTGCACTTCATCGTCAACAACCAGATCGGCTTCACCACCTATCCGCGCTACTCGCGCTCCTCGCCCTATCCGTCCGACGTGGCGAAGATGATCGACGCGCCGATCTTCCATGTGAACGGCGACGATCCGGAAGCGGTGGTGTTCGCGGCCAAGGTCGCGATCGAGTTCCGCCAGAAGTTCCACAAGCCCGTGGTCATCGACATGTTCTGCTACCGCAGGCATGGCCACAACGAGGGCGACGAGCCGGCTTTCACCCAGCCGGTGATGTACAAGAAGATCGCCTCGCATCCGTCCACGCTGGATATCTATGCCAAGCGGCTGATCGCCGAGGGTGTCGTCACCGAGGGCGAGGTCGAGAAGGCCAAGTCCGACTGGCGCGCCCGGCTCGATGCTGAATTCGAGGCCGGCGCCAGCTACAAGCCGAACAAGGCCGACTGGCTCGACGGCAAATGGGCCGGCTTCAAGATCGCGGACCAGGAAGAGGACGCGCGCCGGGGTGTCACCGGCGTCGATGCCGCCGTGCTCAAGGACATCGGCCGCAAGATCACCAAGGTGCCGGATGGCTTCCGCGTCCACCGCACCATCCAGCGCTTCCTCGATAACCGTGCGAAGGCAATCGACAGCGGTGTCGGCATCGACTGGGCGACCGCTGAGGCGCTGGCATTCTGCTCGCTGCTGGAGGAAGGCCATCACGTCCGCCTGTCCGGCCAGGATTCCGAGCGCGGCACCTTCTCGCAGCGCCACTCGGTCTTGATCGACCAGGAGGACGAGAGCCGCTACACGCCGTTCAACCATCTCGGCGGTGACCAGGGACACTACGAGGTCATCAACTCGCTGTTGTCGGAAGAAGCGGTGCTCGGCTTCGAATACGGCTATTCGCTCGCCGAGCCGAATGCGCTGGCGATCTGGGAGGCGCAGTTCGGCGACTTCGCCAACGGCGCCCAGGTGGTGTTCGACCAGTTCATCTCGTCGGGTGAGCGCAAATGGCTGCGCATGTCCGGCCTCGTCTGCATGCTGCCGCATGGCTACGAAGGGCAGGGTCCGGAACATTCTTCGGCCCGTCTCGAGCGCTACCTGCAGATGTGCGCCGAGGACAACATGCAGGTGGTCTATCCGACCACGCCGGCCAACCATTTCCACGTGCTGCGGCGGCAGTTGCATCGCGAGATCCGCAAGCCGCTCATCATGATGACGCCGAAGTCGCTGCTGCGGCACAAGCGCGCCGTCTCGCGGCTCGAGGAGCTGGCCAAGGGTACGACCTTCCACCGCATCCTCTACGATGACGCCCAGATGCTGCCGGATGAAAAGATCAAGCTGCAGCCGGACGCCAAGATCCGCCGCGTCATCCTGTGCTCGGGCAAGGTCTATTACGACCTCTACGAAGAGCGCGAGAAGCGCGGCATCGACGACATCTATCTGCTGCGCATCGAGCAGCTCTATCCGGTGCCGTTGAAGGCGCTGGTGCAGGAGCTTGGCCGCTTCAAGGGCGCCGAGATCGTGTGGTGCCAGGAAGAGCCGCGCAACATGGGTGCCTGGCACTTCATCGAGCCCTATCTCGAGTGGGTGCTGAACCAGATCCATGCGCCGAACAGGCGTCCGCGCTACGCCGGCCGCGCGGCCGCTGCGGCGACCGCCACGGGCTTGATGTCGAAGCATCTCGCGCAGCTCAAGGCGTTCCTGGACGAGGCGTTGAACTGACATTCGATCCGTCATGCCCCGCGAAAGCGAGGCATTCAGTAACCCGCGCTGCCGCTGCTTGATTGCAGCCGCCGCGGGCTATTGGATCCTCCGCTTTCGCGGAGGATGACAGCTAGAGTTTATGACCGCACAGGTTGTTTTAAGGAAACGAGACCATGACTGAAATTCGCGTCCCGACGCTAGGCGAATCCGTGACCGAGGCCACCATCGGCCGCTGGTTCAAGAAGGCCGGCGATGCCGTTGCCGTCGATGAACCCTTGGTTGAGCTCGAGACCGACAAGGTTACGATCGAGGTGCCGGCGCCTTCCGCCGGCACACTGGGCGAAATCATCGCCAAGGACGGCGAAACCGTCGCGGTCGGCGCGCTGCTCGGCCAGATCACTGATGGCGCCGCTGGCGCTGCCGCCAAGCCGGCCGCTGCGCCGGCGCCGGCCAAGCCCGCGGCTGCACCTCCGCCGCCTCCCCCGGCTGCTGCCGCGCCAGCGCCGTCAGCACCGAAGGCACTGCCTGCGGATACGCCGCTGGCGCCGTCGGTGCGCAAGCTCTCGGTTGAAAGCGGGATCGATGCCTCCACCGTGCCGGGCTCCGGCAAGGATGGCCGTGTGACCAAGGGCGACATGCTGGCGGCGATCGAGCGGGCGGCTTCCGCGCCGACGCCGGTCTTTCAGCCGGCGGCTTCGGTGCAGGTGCGGGCGCCGTCGCCGGCGGACGATGCCGCGCGCGAAGAGCGCGTGAAGATGACGCGGCTGCGCCAGACCATCGCGCGGCGGCTGAAGGATGTGCAGAACACGGCGGCGATGCTGACGACCTTCAACGAGGTCGACATGAGCCACGTCATGGCGCTGCGCTCCCAGTACAAGGACGCGTTCGAGAAGAAGCATGGCGTCAAGCTTGGTTTCATGGGCTTCTTCACCAAGGCCTGCGTGCAGGCCTTGAAGGAGATCCCGGCAGCGAACGCCGAGATCGACGGCACCGACCTGATCTACAAGAACTACTACCACGTCGGCATAGCCGTCGGCACCGACAAGGGCCTGGTCGTGCCCGTGGTGCGGGACTGCGACACCAAGTCGATCGCGGAGATCGAGAAGGGAATCGCCGATTACGGCCGCAGGGCCCGCGATGGCCAGCTCAAGATCGAGGAGATGCAGGGCGGCACCTTCACCATCACCAATGGCGGCATCTATGGTTCGCTGATGTCGACGCCGATCCTGAACGCGCCGCAGTCCGGTATCCTCGGCATGCACAAGATCCAGGAGCGCCCCGTCGTGATCGGCGGCAAGATCGAGATCCGCCCGATGATGTATCTGGCGCTGTCCTACGATCACCGCGTGATCGACGGCAAGGAAGCCGTGACCTTCCTGGTGCGCGTCAAGGAAAGCCTGGAAGACCCGGCGCGGCTGGTGCTGGATCTCTGAGCTTGCTTTCGTGCGGCGCCCGACTTTCTCGGGCGTCGTGACCGGTGTCGCATGAACGTTCAGGGGCGAATGTGACGGACAAGGTCGTTGTCATCACCGGCGGCAGCCGCGGCATCGGTCGCGCTACCGCCATCGCCGCGGCGGCGCGAGGCTTTCGCGTCGTTGTCGGCTACGCCAGCAACCAGGCGGCGGCCAACGAAGTCGTCTCCGCAATCGAGGCCAGCAACGGCAAGGCGATCGCGGTGAAATGCGATGTCGGCAGCGAGGCCGACATTCTTGCGCTGTTCAAGGCGGCCGACGAATTCGGCGCGCTCGGCGCGCTCGTCAACAATGCCGGCATCGTCGGTCCGTCGATCCGGGTCGAGGACATGTCGGCCGAGCGCATCGAGCGCATGATGGCGGTCAACGTCACCGGCAGCATTCTGTGCGCGCGCGAGGCGGTGAAGCGAATGTCGACACGCAATGGCGGACAGGGCGGCGTCATTGTCAACCTGTCGTCGGTCGCGGCCAAGCTCGGCTCGCCCAACACTTACGTTGACTACGCCGCCTCGAAAGGCGCGATCGACTCCTTCACCATCGGCCTTGGTCATGAAGTCGCGGCCGAAGGCATCCGCGTCGCCGGGATCCGCCCGGGCCTGATCGATACCGAAATCCACGCCTCCGGCGGTGAGCCCGATCGTGCCCATCGTCTCGCTCACATGGTGCCGATGAAGCGCGTCGGCACCGCGGAGGAAATCGCCAACGCCATCGTCTGGCTAATGTCGGACGAGGCTTCATATGTGACAAGCGCCATCCTTGATGTCTCAGGCGGCCGCTAATACCTGTCACGGACTTCAGCAGCAGGATCTTCGAAATGGCTTCTTATGATCTCGTCGTCATCGGCACCGGGCCCGGTGGATATGTCTGCGCGGTGCGCGCGGCGCAACTTGGCATGAAGGTCGCGGTGGTCGAGAAGAACCCGACGCTTGGCGGCACCTGCCTCAACGTTGGCTGCATGCCGTCCAAGGCACTGTTGCACGCCTCCGAGATGTTCGAGGAAGCCGCGCATTCCTTCGCCAAGATGGGCGTCAGCGTATCGGCGCCGAAACTCGATCTGCCATCGATGATGAACTTCAAGCAGCAGGGCATCGACGGCAACGTCAAGGGCGTCGACTTCCTGATGAAGAAGAACAAGATCGACGTGCTGAAGGGCGCTGGCAAGATTCTTGGCGCGGGCAAGGTCGAGGTCTCCGCCAATGGCAGCACGCAGACGGTCGAGACCAAGAACATCGTCATTGCCACCGGCTCCGATATCGCGCGGCTGAAGGGCATCGAGATCGACGAAAAGCGCGTCGTGTCGTCAACCGGCGCGCTGTCGCTGGAGAAGGTGCCGGAAAGGCTCTTGATCATCGGTGCGGGCGTGATCGGACTCGAACTCGGCTCGGTGTGGAAGCGCCTCGGCGCGGAGGTCATGGTGGTCGAATTCCTCGACCGCATCCTGCCCGGCATGGATGGCGAGATCGCCAAGCAGTTCCAGCGCATCCTTGAAAAGCAGGGCTTTGCGTTCAAGCTCGGCACCAAGGTGACCGCCGTGGATACCTCGGGCAAGACTCTATTGGCCAAGGTCGAGCCCGCCGCGGGCGGGGCTTCGGAAACGATCGAAGCCGACGTGGTACTGGTTGCGATCGGCCGCGTGCCCTTTACCGATGGCCTCGGCCTGAAGGAAGCCGGCGTCGCGCTCGACAATCGCGGCCGGGTGCAGATCGACCCGCATTTCGCGACCACCGTGAAAGGCATCTATGCGATCGGCGACGTCGTTGCCGGGCCGATGCTGGCGCACAAGGCCGAAGATGAAGGCGTGGCGGTTGCCGAGATCATCGCAGGCCAGGCCGGCCATGTGAACTACGATGTTATCCCAGGAGTCGTGTATACCACGCCGGAAGTTTCTTCCGTCGGCAAGACCGAGGAAGAGCTCAAGCAGGCCGGCATTGCCTATACCGTCGGGAAATTTCCGTTCACCGCCAACGGCCGCTCCAAGGTCAACCAGACCACGGAAGGATTCGTCAAGATTCTCGCAGATGCGAAGACCGATCGGGTGCTTGGCGTGCACATCATCGGCCGCGAAGCCGGCGAAATGATCCATGAAGCCGCGGTTCTCATGGAATTCGGCGGCTCCGCCGAGGATCTGGCGCGCACCTGCCACGCCCATCCGACCCGCTCCGAGGCGATCAAGGAAGCTGCGCTTGCGGTCGGCAAGCGGGCCATCCATATGTGATCGACGCCCGGCCTGAGCAGGGTCCGTAAAGGATTATGCTCGAAGGTAAAATCTGGCCGGGGTCGAGACAACAGATGCTGCGCCGCCTGCTTCAGCCTTTCTGGGTCCTGCTTGCGATCATCTTCCTGATCGAGGCGTGGCTTTGGGATCACCTCGAGCCGATCGTGGCGCGCGTGGTGGCGCTGATCCCGCTGCGCGCGTTCAAGCAGTGGCTTGCCGATCGGGTCGATTCGTTGTCGCCGGCAATGACGCTGATCGTGTTCATCGTGCCGGTGATCCCGTTGTTTCCGCTCAAGCTGGTCGGCCTTTGGCTGCTCGCCCACGAACATTGGCTGAGCGCGATCGGCACCCTCCTGTTCGCGAAGTTTCTCGGCGTCGGCGTCACCGCTTTTATCTTCGACGTGACCCGCCCGAAGCTTCTGGAGATGCGCTGGTTCGAGGCGCTCTATGATTTCGTGCTGAGGATGCGCGCGAAAGCCGTCGCGCTGATCGATCCGATCAAGCTGCGCATCGTGGAGACCCTGCGCGGCGACGGTAACGGCTGGTCGGCGCGAACGATCCGGCTGATCGCCCGCTTCCGCAGGAGCGTACAGCAAGCGCGGTGACGACTCGTCGCAAACCCTAGCCGCGGGCTCGGTTCACCTCTCCCTTCGGGAGAGGTGAAGTCGGCGCGGCAGTTAGTGACTCAATGCAGATGCAGCAGATGCGGCGAGTACAGGCCCAGCGCGGCGATGACGATGCCGGCGAGCGTCAGCAGGCCTGAAATCCAGGCCAGCGCGATGATGCCTGTGATGATGGTCGCCGATGCCAGCACGATCGCGATCTGGAAGGCGGCGGAGGCGATCTCGAAGTGGTGGTATTTTGCCGTCGCTTCGTCGCGCTGGTGCTCGGCATGTTTGGCGCGTTCGGCGAGCTGCTCGGTGCCTTCGCCGGTCTCGGGTTCGGAGCGATAGCGCGCTGCCGTTTTCTGCCAGTCATCGAGCTGCTTTTGAATCGTCGCCCTGATGGCATCGTCTGTGGTGGTGGCAAGGGTCAGCTTGCCCTGCTCGGCGGCCGTCTGCACCGCGGTGCGGCGGATGCTCTTGGCCTGGAAAAACGCCCACAGGTTCGACGCCTCGACGTTCTTGCTGATCGATTCGGTCTGCGCCCCCTTGCCCAGCGTCTCCGAGAGCGCCAGGAACAGCGCGATCACGGCAATCAACAGCGCGATCTTCTTGTTCTCGCCGGATGCATGCTCGGCGTGCTCCGCATGCTCCATACTCTCATGTGCGCTCATGATTCCCCTCTCCGATATGACCCGCCGTCACGATTGCCGAAACGACATCGCTTACGCAAGTGCCAAGCGGATGTGACGTGAGCGTGTCAGGATGAACCCGGCATCGCCCCTCACACGAGGAAAAACGCGTCAATACGTGAGCGAAGTCAGCCCCGCGGATGCGCGGAGCGATAGACCTCGAGCAGTCGTTCCGAATCGATGCCGGTATAGATTTGCGTGGTCGAGAGCGAAGCGTGGCCGAGCAATTCCTGGATCGCGCGCAAATCGCCGCCGCGGCTGAGCAGGTGGGTCGCGAACGAATGCCGCAGCGCGTGCGGGGTGGCGCTGTCGGGCAGGCCGAGCGCGCCGCGCAGCCGCTCCATGGCGAGCTGGATGATGCGCGGGCTCAACGGGCCGCCGCGGGCGCCGACGAACATCGGGCCGGTGGGCGGCAGCGGATGCGGGCAGGTCGCCGCGTAGTCGGCAATGAGCTGCAACACGTTTTGCAGCACCGGCACCATGCGGGTCTTGTTGCCTTTGCCGGTCACGACCAGTACGTCGCCTTCGCCGGGTTTCGGCACGTCGCGACGTTTCAAGCCGAGCGCCTCGGAGATGCGCAGGCCCGAGCCATAGAGCAGTGCCATCACCGCCGCATCACGTACCAGGATCCAGGTCTCGCGTTCCTCGCCGGCGCGCTCGTCGGCATCGGCGAAGCGTTTTGCCGCCGCCACGTGGATCGGCTTCGGCAGGCTCTTTGCAACCTTGGGCGCGCGGATCGCGGAGAGGGCGCCGACCTTGCCCTTGCCTTCGCGCTCGAGGAATCGGCCGAACGAGCGCAGGCCAGCCAGGGCCCGCATCAGCGAGCGTCCGGCGACATCGTCGGCGCGGCGCATCGCCATGAACGCCCTGATATCGGTGGCCTCGAGGGCCGCAAAACCTTGCAGCGTTACCCGCGTGCCCCAGTGCTGGGCAAGAAAGGCGAGGCATTGGCGGACGTCGCGGGCATAGGCCTCCAGCGTTTTCGGCGACAATCGCCGTTCGGCACGCAGATGCGATAGCCAGTGCGCCATCTCCTGCGTGACGGTTTCGTCGGCGCAGTCGAGTTCGATCACGGGAACGGCGGGAAGCGCTTTGGCCATGGACCTGTCTTATGGACCTGTCTTGACGGACCTGTCTTGGAGGCGATCTTGGAGGCGATGGTTTAAGCCATTATATCGCATCGCTTTCGTTTACCGTTCGCTAACTTGCGCCAGCGGCTCTACCCTCACCTGCAATCGGAACTTACGATCTCCTGAATGGACACCGCGCGCAGCCACGCTTCCTCGCTCACGCCGACCTCCATGGTCGATGTACTGGTCCCGGTCGCGCTCGACCAGACCTATTCCTATCGCGTGCCGCGCGGCATGGATCTGAAGGCCGGCGATGTCGTCGCGGTACCGCTCGGTGCGCGCGAGGTGATGGCGGTGGTCTGGGCGGAAAACGCCAAGCCCGATCCGCGGCTGCACAACCGGCTGAAGGATGTCAGCGAGAAGCTCGACGTGCCGCCGCTGAAACCGGAGCTGCGCGCGCTCGTCGATTGGGTGGCCAATTACACGCTGTCCGCCCGCGGCATGGTGCTGCGGATGACGCTGCGCATGGGCGAAAATCTCGGCCCCGAGCGGATGCGCCTGGGCGTACGGCTGGTTGGCGAGCCGCCGCGGCGAATGACGCCGGCGCGGCATCGGGTGATCGAATTGCTCTCCGACCGCCTCTTGCATGGCAAGTCGGAAGCGGCGAGGGAAGCCGGCGTGAGCAGTGGCGTGATCGACGGCCTCGTCGATGAGGGCACGCTGACGGTCGAGCCGATGCCGCCGCCACCAGCGCCGCCCATGCCCGATCCGGATTGCGCGCAGCCGGACTTCTCGGGCCAGCAACGCGCCGCCGCCGATGCGATGCGGACGCTGGCGGCGAGCGGCAGTTTTCATGTGGCCCTGCTCGATGGCGTCACAGGATCGGGCAAGACCGAGGTCTATTTCGAGGCGATCGCCGAAAATATCCGCCGTAACAGGCAGTCGTTGATCCTGATGCCGGAGATCGCGCTGACTGGCCAGTTCCTCGATCGCTTCGCGCAGCGCTTTGGCGTGCGTCCGCTGGAATGGCATTCCGAGCTCTCGCCGCGCACCCGCGCCCGCAATTGGGCGGCGATCTCGGGCGGCGAGGCGCCGGTGGTGGTCGGCGCGCGCTCGGCGCTGTTCCTGCCCTATGCCGATCTCGGGCTCATCATCGTCGATGAAGAGCACGACCAGGCCTATAAGCAGGACGATGGCGCGCATTACCATGCCCGCGACATGGCCGTGGTGCGCGCGCATATCGCCAAGATCCCGATCGTGCTCGCCTCCGCCACGCCATCAATCGAAAGCGAGGTCAATGCGCGCAAGGGGCGTTATCAGCGCATTGCGCTGCCTTCGCGCTTCGGCGGCCAGCACATGCCGCAGATCGAGGCCATCGATTTGCGGCGCGAGCCGCCCTCGCGTGGCCGCTTCATCTCGCCGCGGCTCGCCGAGCAGATCCGCTACGCGGTGGAACGGCGCGAGCAGGCGCTTTTATTCCTCAATCGCCGCGGCTATGCGCCGCTGACGCTGTGCCGCGCCTGCGGACACCGCTTTGCCTGCACCATCTGCGATGCCTGGCTGGTCGATCACCGCTTCCGCCAGCGCCTGGTCTGCCACCATTGCGGTTTCTCGATGCCGCGCCCGAACATCTGCCCACATTGCGCGGCGGAGGAATCGCTGGTGGCGGTCGGCCCGGGCGTGGAGCGGCTGCAGGAAGAGGCTGCGGCGCTGTTTCCCGGCGCGCGCACCATGGTGCTCTCCAGCGACCTCATCACCTCGATCGAGACCATGCGCAGCGAACTGAACGAGATCGCCGAAGGCCGGGTCGACATCATCATCGGCACGCAGCTTGTGGCGAAAGGCCACAACTTCCCGCGCCTCAATCTGGTCGGCGTGGTCGATGCCGATCTCGGCCTCGGCAATGGCGATCCGCGTGCGGCCGAGCGCACGTTCCAGCTCCTCAACCAGGTGATCGGGCGCGCCGGCCGCGAGCAGGGCCGCGGCGTCGGGTATCTGCAGACCCATCAGCCCGAGCATCCCGTGATGAAGGCGCTGGTCGCGAGCGACCGCGAGGCGTTCTACGCCAGCGAGATCGAATCGCGCGAGCGCACCGGCTATCCGCCATTCGGGCGATTGGCGAGCCTGATCATCTCGGCGGGCGACCGGCCCACGGCGGAAGGCTTTGGGCGCAAGCTGGCCTCGGTCGCGCCGCTCGACGAGCGCATCCAGGTGCTCGGCCCGGCGGAGGCGCCGCTTGCGGTCATCAAGGGCCGCTACCGCTTCCGCCTGCTGGTGAAGTCGCTGCGTTCGGTCGATCTGTCGCAGTACTTGCGCGAATGGCTGGCGGCCGGGCCGAAGACCACGGGCAACCTCAAGCTCGAGGTCGACGTCGATCCGCAGAGCTTTTTGTAGCCCTCTCGCCGTCATTCCGGGGCGCGACGAAGTCGCGAGCCCGGAATCCATCGGACCGCGCGCGCAGGTGGCGCGATGGATTCCGGGCTCACGCTACGCGTGCCCCGGAATGACGGCGGCGAACTCATGAAAAAGCCTGCCGTCATTTCTGACGGCAGGCTCTCATCGGTGCGCGGAAAGTTCCGCGGCCGTACTCTACGCAACGCTTACCGAAACTGGTCGGAAACGGCGCCTGAAGGGCGCCTTTAGGAGACGACCTCGGCGGTGACACGGCCGACGCCGGCACCAGTCAGGCCGATGGCACGGGCGGCGCCCGTGGAGAGATCAAGCACGCGGCCACGGATGAACGGGCCGCGGTCGTTGATGGTGACGACCACGCTGCGGCCGCCATGGGTCACGCGCAGCTTGGTGCCGAACGGCAGGCTGCGGTGGGCCGCGGTCATGGCGTTCTGGTTGAAGCGCTGACCGGACGCGGTGCGGCTGCCGGACTCGTTGCCGTAAAAGGACGCCATGCCCGAGAAGCTCCGCCCGCCGGTGCTGGGCGCAAACGCCGCATTGGCATCGCGCGACGCCGCGTCGGTTGCGGCACGGGCCTGGTGATGGTGATGGCGATGATGGTGGTGCCGGGATTTAGCCGACGCTTCGGTGATGCTTCCACCAACCAGGAAAGTTGCGGCGACGACAGCCAGCGCCGCGCGCGACGGCCGGGTTGCGTTGCCCCGAGCCGGCTTCTTGTATTTCAACATTCAAGACCCTCAAACAGTATTGCCACATACGTGGCAAATGGAACCCCCGTCCCTTCGTCGACCAAGGCCGTGTGATTTCGCAATGAGGCATGAATTGGGCAGTAAATTCGGAATGTATCAGACTGAAATATCTTGTTACTGCCGGAGTGCTGCCGGACAGCTTCAGCTATTCTTTAGATTTAACCAAACTTTAACCGTCGTAATACTTACGAATACTGTTTAATTTACGTCTAGGAAAGGTTTCCGCAAGTAATCACGAAATGGAGAGCGAGCGGCGGTTTTGTTCCGTCGCGGGAACTGCGGCCTGGTCTGCGATTGCCAATGGAACGATCGGCGGTCTTCCTGCTTGGCGGTGAAAATTCCTGCGCGCAGAATTTTGCTCGGCAAGGTCCTCGCGGCGCTTCGTTGCGGCCGTGCGGCAAGGCATCACCTAGATGTGACGTCGTGTTGCACCTGCGCGCCTGCCATGCTAGCAAAGCCGCGATTTTAACGATCCCGGCACTCCGCGTGTCGGTCGAAAATCGAAGTCCCGCTTGAATTCCAAGGGCTTGGATCGCTAGGCGCCGCTGCAGCGGCGACGGTTTTTCCCTTGCGAATTTGACAGCAAAAAAGAGCGCGTCTGTGGCTGCTGAAGATCCGTCCGTTTCGGGAGTTGCCGGTCGTTACGCAACGGCCCTGTTCGATCTGGCTCGCGACGAAAAGTCCGTCGATGCCGTGAAGTCCGATCTCGATAAATTCAATGCCCTTCTAGATGAGAGCGCAGATCTGAAGCGCCTCGTTCGCAGCCCGGTGTTTTCCGCCGAAGCGCAATTGAAGGCGCTCTCCGCGGTGCTCGACAAGGCCGGTATCTCCGGCATCACCGCCAAGTTCCTGAAAGTGCTCACCTCCAATCGCCGCTTGTTTGCGGTCGCGGACGTGATCCGCGCCTACAACGCGCTGGTGGCGAACTTCAAGGGCGAGGCGACCGCCGAAGTCACCGTCGCGGAAGCGCTCAATGACAAGAATCTCGACGCGCTGAAGGCCGCACTGAAGTCGGTGACGGGCAAGGACGTCGCGCTCAACGTGAAGATCGATCCCTCCATCATCGGCGGCCTTGTGGTCAAGGTCGGTAGCCGCATGGTGGATAGCTCGCTTCGCACCAAACTCAATTCGATCAAGCACGCGATGAAAGAGGCAGGCTGATGGACATCCGCGCCGCGGAAATTTCCGCGATCCTCAAGGACCAGATCAAGAATTTCGGCCAGGAGGCCGAGGTCACCGAAGTCGGCCAGGTGCTGTCGGTCGGTGACGGTATCGCCCGCGTCTACGGGCTGGACAATGTCCAGGCCGGTGAAATGGTCGAGTTCGAGAACGGCACCCGCGGCATGGCGCTCAACCTCGAAACCGATAACGTCGGCATCGTGATCTTCGGCGCCGACCGCGAGATCAAGGAAGGTCAGACCGTCAAGCGCACCCGCGCCATCGTCGACACGCCGGTCGGCAAGGGCCTGCTCGGCCGCGTCGTCGATGCGCTCGGTAATCCGATCGATGGCAAGGGTCCGATCCAGGCTGACAAGCGCATGCGCGTTGACGTCAAGGCGCCCGGCATCATTCCGCGTAAGTCGGTGAACGAGCCGATGGCGACCGGCCTCAAGGCGATCGATGCGCTGATCCCGATCGGCCGCGGCCAGCGCGAGTTGATCATCGGCGACCGTCAGACCGGCAAGACCGCGATCGCGCTCGACACCATTCTCAATCAGAAGCCGCTCAACGCGCAGCCGGACGAGAATATCAAGCTGTATTGCGTCTACGTCGCGATCGGCCAGAAGCGTTCCACCGTTGCCCAGTTCGTGAAGGTGCTGGAAGAGCAGGGCGCGCTGGAATATTCGATCGTCGTCGCGGCCACCGCGTCCGATCCAGCGCCGATGCAGTACATCGCGCCGTTCACCGCCTGCACGATGGGCGAATTTTTCCGTGACAACGGCATGCACGCCGTCATCATCTATGACGACCTGTCGAAGCAGGCCGTCGCCTATCGCCAGATGTCGCTGCTGCTGCGCCGCCCGCCGGGCCGCGAAGCCTATCCGGGCGACGTGTTCTATCTGCACTCCCGCCTGCTCGAGCGCGCCGCCAAGCTCAACAAGGAGCACGGTTTGGGCTCGCTGACCGCGCTGCCGGTGATCGAAACCCAGGCCAACGACGTGTCGGCCTACATCCCGACCAACGTGATCTCGATTACCGACGGTCAGATCTTCCTGGAAACCGACCTGTTCTTCCAGGGCATCCGTCCCGCGGTGAACGTCGGTCTGTCGGTGTCGCGCGTCGGATCGTCGGCGCAGACCAAGGCGATGAAGAAGGTCGCCGGCAAGATCAAGGGCGAGCTCGCGCAGTACCGCGAAATGGCGGCGTTCGCGCAGTTCGGCTCCGACCTCGACGCCTCGACCCAGCGCCTGCTCAACCGCGGCTCGCGCCTGACCGAGCTGTTGAAGCAGCCGCAGTTCTCGCCGTTGAAGATGGAAGAACAGGTCTGCGTGATCTGGGCCGGCACCAACGGCTATCTCGATCCGCTGCCGCTCAACAAGGTGCGCGCCTTCGAGGATGGCCTGCTGTCGCTGCTGCGTGGCAAGAATGCCGACATCCTCGACGCGATCCGCGATAGCCGCGACCTCAACGACGACGTTGCCGCCAAGCTGAAGAACGTGGTCGAAGGTTTCGCCAAGACGTTTGCCTAAACGTCGTCGCGGCCGGACAAGGGTGCGGAGCTGGTCTTCGCGCCTGCGGCTCCCGGCCGACGAGAAGCGGATGCCCGGCGCAGGCGCCGGGCAGAACAATGGGATAGGCTAGCGGTCGGATCGCTCGATCGGATCGCCGGGGTGGACGAAGAATGGCGTCACTAAAAGACATGCGGGTCCGCATCGCCTCGACCAAGGCGACGCAGAAGATCACCAAGGCCATGCAGATGGTGGCGGCGTCAAAGCTGCGCCGCGCGCAGACCGCTGCCGAGGCCGCTCGGCCCTATGCAGACAAGATGGGCGCCGTGATCGGCAATATCGCCAGCGCCGCCGCAGGCTCGCCCGGCGCGCCGGCGCTGCTCGCCGGGACGGGCAGGGACCAGGTGCATCTGCTCCTGGTCTGCACCGGCGAACGTGGCCTTTGCGGTGCATTCAACTCCGCGATCGTGCGATTGGCGCGTGAGCACGCGCTGTCGCTGCTCGGTCAGGGCAAGGAAGTCAAATTCTTCTGCGTCGGCCGCAAGGGCTATGAGCAGCTTCGCCGCCTGTTCGAACGGCAGATCGTCGAGCATGTCGACCTGCGTGCGGTGCGGCAGCTCGGCTTCGTCAATGCCGAGGACATCGCCAAGAAAGTGTTGGCGCGCTTCGATGCCAGCGAATTCGACGTCTGCACGCTGTTCTATTCACAATTCAAATCGGTGATCGCGCAAGTCCCGACCGCGCAGCAGGTCATTCCGCTGGTGGTGGAAACGCCGGCCGGAAACGGCGGTCCGGCGACCGCCTACGAGTACGAGCCGGAGGAGGACGAGATCCTCACCAGCCTGTTGCCGCGCAACCTCGCCGTGCAGGTATTCCGTGCACTCCTGGAAAACAACGCCTCGTTCTACGGCGCGCAGATGAGCGCGATGGACAACGCGACGCGCAACGCCGGTGAAATGATCCGCAAGCAGACGCTGGTCTACAACCGAACCCGTCAGGCGATGATCACCAAGGAACTGATCGAAATCATTTCCGGCGCCGAGGCGGTCTAACCAAGGGAGCGCGAAATGGCTTACGTCACATCGGCTACCACCAAGGGCGGACGCAACGGCCGCTCCGTGCTCGACAACGGCGGGCTGGCGCTCGCAATGGCGCTGCCGAAGGAATTGGGCGGCGCCGGCGATGGCCACAATCCCGAGCAGCTTTTTGCGCTGGGCTATTCGGCCTGCTTTGGCCAGGCCATCCTCGTGGTCGCCAAGAACCATGGCGTCGACGGCCAGGCGGCAAAGGTCACGGCCGACGTGACGCTCAATACCGATGGCGGCTTTTCGCTCGCCGTCGAACTCAAGGTTTCAATCCCAGGCGCTGATAAGGCCAAGGTCCAGGCGCTGGTCGAGGAAGCTCACACGGTGTGCCCGTATTCGAAGGCCACCAAAGGTAATATCCCGGTCAAGCTGACCGTGGTTTAAAGCATGATCCGGAAAAGTGGGGACCGGTTTTCCGAAGAGATCATGCGCAAAAAAAGATGCGATCATGATCCGACCCGTCGGATCATGATCTGGAAATTCGGATCGAAGGAGACAGAGTAAATGGCTACAGCAGCCAACCAGATCGGTCGCGTCACCCAGGTTATGGGCGCCGTCGTCGACGTCCAGTTCGAGGGCCACCTGCCGGCGATTCTCAACTCGCTGGAAACCAAGAACGGCGGCAGCCGTCTCGTGCTCGAGGTGGCGCAGCATCTCGGCGAATCCACCGTGCGGACGATCGCGATGGATACGACCGAGGGTCTGGTGCGCGGCCAGGAAGTGACCGATACCGGCGAGCCGATCCGGGTGCCGGTCGGCGTCGGTACGCTCGGCCGCATCATCAACGTCATCGGCGAGCCGATCGACGAGGCCGGCCCGATCAAGGCCGAAGGCGTTCGCGCGATCCACCAGGAAGCGCCGACCTATACCGACCAGTCCACCGAGGCGGAAATTCTCGTCACCGGCATCAAGGTCGTCGATTTGCTCGCGCCTTACGCCAAGGGCGGCAAGATCGGCCTGTTCGGCGGCGCCGGCGTCGGCAAGACCGTGCTGATTCAGGAACTGATCAATAACGTTGCGAAAGCGCACGGCGGTTACTCGGTGTTCGCCGGCGTCGGCGAGCGTACCCGCGAAGGCAATGACCTCTATCACGAGTTCATCGAGTCCAAGGTCAACGCGGACCCGCGCAATCCCGATCCGAGCGTACAGTCGAAATGCGCGCTCGTGTTCGGCCAGATGAACGAACCGCCGGGCGCACGCGCGCGCGTCGGCCTCACCGGCCTCACGGTGGCCGAGCACTTCCGCGACCAGGGTCAGGACGTGCTGTTCTTCGTCGACAACATCTTCCGCTTCACGCAGGCCGGCTCCGAAGTGTCGGCGCTGCTCGGCCGCATCCCGTCGGCGGTGGGTTACCAGCCGACGCTTGCGACCGACATGGGCGCGCTGCAGGAGCGCATCACCACCACCCAGAAGGGCTCGATCACTTCGGTGCAGGCGATCTACGTGCCGGCCGACGACCTGACCGACCCGGCGCCGGCGACCTCCTTCGCCCACTTGGACGCCACCACCGTGCTGTCGCGTGCGATCTCGGAGAAGGGCATCTATCCGGCGGTGGACCCGCTCGACTCGACCTCCCGCATGCTGTCGCCGCTGGTCGTCGGCGAGGAGCATTACAACACTGCGCGCATGGTGCAGCAGGTGCTGCAGCGCTATAAGTCGCTGCAGGACATCATCGCCATCCTCGGCATGGACGAGCTTTCGGAAGAGGACAAGCTGACGGTGGCTCGCGCCCGCAAGATCGAGCGCTTCCTGTCGCAGCCCTTCCATGTCGCCGAAGTCTTCACCGGTTCGCCGGGCAAGTTCGTCGAGCTCGCCGACACCATCAAGGGCTTCCGCGGCTTGTGCGAAGGCAAGTACGACCACCTGCCGGAGGCTGCCTTCTACATGGTCGGCACCATCGAAGAGGCGGTCGAGAAGGGCAAGAAGCTGGCTGCCGAAGCAGCTTGAGCACACTCGTCATTGCCGGGCTTGGCCCGGCACTCCATCAAGGCAGAACTCTTTGATCGATGGACCCGCGGGTCACGCCCGCGGGTGACAGCGGAAAGAACGGAAAGACCATGGCCACCTTCCACTTCGACCTCGTCTCCCCCGAAGCGCTCGCTTTCTCCGGCGAGGTCGATCAGGTCGATGTTCCCGGCGTGGAAGGTGATTTCGGCGTGCTCGCCGGTCACGCACCGGTCGTGGCGGCGATCCGTCCGGGTATCCTGACCATCACGACCGGCGGGGCGCATCAGAAGATGGTGGTGCTCGGCGGTCTTGCCGAGGTCTCCGACAATCGCCTGACCGTGCTCGCTGATGTCGCGACCTCGATCCAGGAAGTCGATCGCGCCGAGTTCAGGGAAACCATCGCGGAGATGGAAGAGAACCTGAAAGAGAAGCACGGCTCGGAGCTCGACCGCGAGATCGAGCGGCTCGACCACTTCAAGAGCATCGAGAACATCCTCAACGCGACGGCTATGCACTAGGCCCCGGTGCACCGCGCCGGGGCCGAACAAAAACTTGAACGACCTTCGTCTGTCACATCGTGGCGGACGAGGGTTTTTGGATGCCGAATTCCAAACATTGCGCGGGCTTAGAGCTTCGGTTCTGATTGGATCAGAACCGAAGCTCTAGATTCTTGTTTTGACGCGTTCTTCACGCGAATCGGTATCCACTTCGCTCGAAAACGCTCTAACGGCGCTGCGTCCTGCTTGAAACCGCAGCATTGGCGTCCACCATCGGCGCCACTGCGACCGTGACATTCTGGGTCCCGCCGCCGCGCTCGATTGTCAGCCTGACCTGCTCCCCGATGCGAGCGAGGCCGACACGGTTACGGAGCTGCGCAGCGCTGCGGATCGGACGATCGTCGGCTCGCAGCACGACATCGCCCTTGCGCAGACCGGCGGCCTCCGCAGGCGATCCCGGACTGATGTCGGCGATCCTGGCCCCCTCGCTGCGCCCGCCGTCCGTCGAGGGATGCATATCCTGCAGCGAGACACCGATCCGGCCGCGCACGACCTTGCCGTTCTCGACGATCTGGTCCATCACGCGGCGTGCCATGTTGATCGGGATCGCAAAGCCGATGCCGACATTGCCGCCGGCCGGCGAAATGATCGCCGAGTTGATGCCGATCAGTTCGCCCTTCAGATTGATCAGCGCGCCGCCGGAGTTGCCGGGGTTGATCGCGGCGTCGGTCTGGATGAAATCCTCATAGCCCTGTTTGCCCAGCCCGGTGCGGCCGAGCGCGCTTACAAGCCCCGATGTCACGGTCTGGCCGAGGCCGAAGGGATTGCCGACGGCAATGACGAAATCGCCGACTTCAAGCGCATCGCTGTCGCCCAGTGCAATCGCCTTGAGTGCGGTCGGGGAGTGGATTTTCAGGACCGCGATATCGGTCGCGGGATCGCGGCCCATTACCTTGGCAGAGAACTGACGACCGTCCTTGATTGTGATCTGGACCGCCGAGACCTGATCCACCACGTGATTGTTGGTCAGGATGTAGCCCCGCTCACCGTCGACGATGACGCCGGAGCCGGTTGCGCTGATCTCCTTCTCGAGTTGCTTCGGCACATCGAAGAATTCGCGGAACAGCGGATCGCGATAAAGCGGGTTGTCCTCGCGGATTTTGCCATGCACGGAGATATTGACGACCGCGGGAGTCACTTCGCGTACCAGGGGCGCCAGCGTCGGCACCGTGCCCCCGGTTTTCAGATTCGGGACCTGACCTGCCGCCGGCACGATCATGATGAGCGCGCCGAGCACGGCGCCGAATGCAGTCGATATTGCTCGCTTCACGTCCGCTCTCTCTATCGGTCCAGCTGGAATCCGGCGCGCAAGATGTCGCGAGAAAGCAAATCCCGCTGCCATGCGAACCATGGCATCACCAGCAGCGCGGACGCCTGATTGACCCATGCCAAAGCCAAAATAGTTGGCGTCAACAAGGCGGGGCCTCATGGGAGAGATTGGTTCGCGAAGGCCGCGGCAGCGCAGCGCCGCCGCGTGGCGGCGGATCGTCGTCGTCATCTAGCTGCCGCGGCGCGGAAAGGATATCGGCCAGGCGAATGCTGTGGTCGATCCCCGGGATGTCGCGCAGGCTGGGGCTGGATTCCACCGCGAACATGTCGGATGCCCAGGACGATAGGATGACGCGCTTCTCGGATCGGGATAGCCGCGGGTCCGCCAGGACCTGGGCGGGTGAGTCGCAATGGGCGGCGGGGTGGAAGAGGGGGGGTGTGGCGGCGCTAACACTGGTCTCGCTCATCGAAGTGTCTCCTTTACGCTCCTTTCCAAGGACACCGTTTGAGTTGAAAGGCGGCGCCGGACGCGCCGCCTTTCATGTTATTGCTTGCCGATCGGGATGCGTTTGACGCTCTCGCGCGCTTCCTCCGATTTCGGCAGCGTGATCGTCAATACGCCGTCGCGGAAGGAAGCCTGCGCCTTGTCTTCGGCAACACCATCAAGGGCGATCCGCCGCTCGAACGCGCCGTAGTAGCGTTCGGAGAAGTACTTTCCGTTGTCCGTCCGCTCGGCTTTCTTCTCGCCCCGGAGCGTCAGCACGCCATTGGCGATCTCGACCTGAACGTCCTTCTCCGTCATGCCCGGAAGCTCTGCGGAGACGGTAAGCTCCTTGTCGGTTTCGCTGAGCTCGATCTTCGGCCAACCGAAGCGGCCTTCCAACAGCGGGCTGCTGATGGGACCGAAGGAGCCGAAACCGCGGAACACGTCGTCGAACAGCCGGTTCATCTCGCGGTGAAGCGTGATGAAAGGATCGAAATTCTCGCGCGTCGGCGCAAGCTCCTGGTTCTTCGACCAGGGAATGAGATCACGAAAAGCCATCTTATCCTCCTTGTCTCAGCTACGATCTCCCGCGCGGGCGGCTTGGCCCACGCGTGGCCTCGTCAAGCATCAGGCAAAGTCAGGCCGCCTGCTTCTGCTCGATTGCTTGGGAGCCCGTACCCGCGATCGGGATGCGTCGCGGCTTCATCGATTCCGGCACCTCGCGGACGAGATCGACGATCAAGAGGCCATCCTTGATGGAGGCCTGCCTAACCTGCACATGGTCAGCGAGGCTGAATACCCGCCGGAACGGTCGCGCGGCGATGCCCTGGTAGAGATAATCGCGCGCCGGTCCCTCAGGTTTCCTGCCTTCGATCGTGAGCATGTCCTGCTCGGCGGTGACGGTGATGTCATTCACGCCAAAGCCGGCAACTGCCAGCGAGATCCGATAGCTGTCCTCGCCGGACCGCTCGATATTGTAAGGGGGATAGTTGTCGTCGGCGGACTGCCGTAGGCTCGCATCGAGCAAATCCGCAAGATGGTCAAAGCCGACTGTGGAGCGCCACAGGGGCGAGAAGTCAAAGGTCCTCATAACCAAGTCCTCCTCAGAGCAAGATGGATACGAAGGAGCGTCGGACACTGTCCGCCGCCCAGTTCGCCGGACCCAAGCTGGCATCCGGCACCACCTTTCTTGGCGGCAAAATCGAATTAGAAAACCGGCGCGAACTTTCAAGAGGGGTGTCCGAAATTTTCCGGCCACTCAGGAAAGTTCGCCAATCGCGTAAGGCGACCGGCGGCATTATCCGCGGGCCGCCCTTGTTGTCGATCAGAAGTCCATCGGCGGCGGGGTGGGCGTCTGCTCGGACTTCTTCGGCTTGTCGGCGACCAATGCTTCCGTCGTGATCAGGAGCGAGGCAACGGATGCCGCGTCCTGCAATGCGGTGCGAACCACCTTCGCCGGATCGATCACGCCGGCGCGCACCAGGTCCTCGTACTCGCCGGTCGCGGCATTGAAGCCCCAATTGTAGTCGCCGCGCTCCAGGAGCTTGCCGACCACCAGTGAACCGTCCTCGCCGGCATTCTCGACGATCTGGCGCGCCGGTATCTGCAAGGCACGACGGACGATATCGACGCCCGCCTTCTGGTCGGCATTGGCGGTCTTGATCTTGTCCAGCGCCTTCAAGGCACGCAGCAGCGCCACGCCGCCGCCGGGAAGGATGCCTTCCTCGACGGCTGCGCGGGTGGCGTGCAGCGCGTCCTCGACCCGGTCCTTGCGCTCCTTCACCTCGATTTCGGTCGCGCCGCCGACCCGGATCACGGCGACGCCGCCGGCGAGCTTGGCGAGCCGCTCCTGAAGCTTCTCGCGATCATAGTCAGAAGTGGTTTCGTCGATCTGCGTCCTGATCTGGGCAGTGCGTGCCTCGATGTCCTTCTTGGCGCCGGCGCCATCGACGATGGTCGTGCTCTCCTTCTCGATCACGACCTTCTTGGCACGGCCGAGCATGTTCAGCGTGACATTCTCGAGCTTGATGCCGAGATCTTCGGAGATCGCGGTGCCGCCGGTGAGGATGGCGATATCCTCGAGCATCGCCTTGCGGCGATCGCCGAAACCCGGCGCCTTCACCGCGGCGACCTTCAGGCCGCCGCGCAGCTTGTTGACGACGAGCGTCGCCAGCGCCTCGCCCTCGATGTCCTCCGCGACGATGAGCAGCGGCTTGCCGGACTGCACCACCGCTTCCAGCAGCGGCAACATCGACTGCAGCGTGGTCAGCTTCTTCTCATTGGTCAGGACATAGGGCTCTTCGAGCTCGACCTTCATCTTCTCCGCATTGGTGACGAAATAGGGCGAGACATAGCCGCGGTCGAACTGCATGCCCTCGACCACTTCCAGCTCGGTGTTGAGACTCTTCGCCTCCTCGACCGTGATCACGCCTTCATTGCCGACCTTTTGCATGGCATCGGCAAGGAAGCGGCCGATCTCGGCATCTCCGTTGGCGGAGATGGTGCCGACCTGGGCGATCTCATCATTGGAGGTGATCTTCCTGGCATGGGTCTTGAGGTCAGCGACGATCGCTTCGACCGCGAGGTCGATGCCGCGCTTCAGGTCCATAGGATTCATGCCAGCGGCGACCGATTTGGCGCCCTCCCTGACGATTGCCTGTGCGAGCACAGTGGCGGTGGTTGTGCCGTCACCCGCGATGTCGCTGGTTTTGGACGCGACTTCCCGCACCATCTGTGCGCCCATGTTCTCGAACTTGTCCTCGAGCTCGATCTCCTTGGCGACGGTGACGCCATCCTTGGTGATGCGCGGTGCTCCAAAGGATTTTTCCAGCACGACGTTGCGGCCCTTCGGTCCGAGCGTCACCCTGACCGCATTCGCCAGCAGATCTACACCACGCAACATGCGCTCGCGGGCTTCGGTTGAGAACTTCACGTCTTTCGCGGCCATGACGTTTTCTCCTCTCCCCTTGATGGATCAACTGCGTTCTCTCGTCCTTGTCTGAGCATCGATATTTTCGGGAAAGCGGTATCCGCTTTTCCGGATCGTACTCTAAGCGGCCTTCCGCGCGGCCTCGGCCGTCCGGCCTGGGCCGAGAGGGTTGCTCTGCTCCATGATGTCACAGGACCAGGAGGCCGGGAACCCGTTCCGGCGGCGGAGATCGGGTGAGCCGGGCCGCCCGACCAGAGGAACGATGGTGAGGTGCAGGCGTTTATGTCACCGAAGGGCAGGCCTTCTGATGGATAGATCAGCCGCAGGTCGTGAGCTCGCGCAGGCAGCCCAGTTGCTGCGGCGCTCCGCTGTTCGCGAAGGCAGGCCGTTTCCCCTGGGCGCCACCTGGGACGGCCTGGGTGTCAACTTCGCGCTGTTTTCAGCGCATGCCACCAAGGTGGAGCTATGCCTGTTCGATGACGCCGGCCAAACCGAGGTCGAGCGGATCGAGCTTCCCGAATATACCGACGAAGTCTGGCACGGCTATCTGCCGACCGCGCGGCCAGGATTGGTCTATGGCTATCGCGTCCATGGTCCCTATGAACCCGATGCCGGCCATCGCTTCAATCCGAACAAGCTGGTGATCGACCCTTACGCCCGGCAATTGGTCGGGCAGTTGCAATGGGGTCCCGAACTGTTCGGCTACAAGATCGGCGATGCCGACAAGGACAAATCGTTTGATGACCGCGACAATATCCATCTGGTGCAGAAGTGCCGGGTGATCGATCCCGCTTTCACCTGGGGACGTGACCGCAAGCCCGCGACGCCGTGGGAGCGCACCATCATCTACGAGATGCATGTGAAGGGCTTCACCAAGCTGCATCCATTGGTGCCGGAAGCCGATCGCGGCACGTTCGCGGGCCTCGCCTGCCCGAACGTATCGGCGTATCTGCGCTCGCTCGGCGTCACCAGCGCGGAGCTGTTGCCGATTCATGCTTTCGTCGACGACAGCTATCTGGTCGACAGAGGCCTGCGCAATTATTGGGGCTACAACTCGCTCGCTTTCTTCGCTCCGGATCCGCGCTACCTGCGGACTGGCTTGGCGACCGAGTTCAAGGAGATGGTCAACCAGTTCCATGCCCACGGCATCGAGGTGATCCTCGACGTGGTCTATAACCACACCGCCGAAGGCAACGAACTCGGACCGACGCTGTCCTTCAAGGGCATTGATAACGCGAACTATTATCGGCTGCTGCCCGATCAGAAGCGCTACTACATCAACGATACCGGCACCGGGAACACCATCAATCTATCGCACCAGCGCGTGCTGCAGATGGTCGCCGACTCTCTTCGCTACTGGGCAACGGAGATGCGCGTCGACGGCTTTCGTTTCGATCTTGCCACCATTCTCGCGCGCGAACCCTACGGCTTCGATGAAGGCGGCAGCTTCCTCGATGCCTGTCGGCAGGACCCGGTGCTCTCCAGCGTCAAGCTGATCGCGGAGCCATGGGACATCGGCCCCGGCGGCTACCAGGTCGGCCAGTTCGCGCCGGGCTGGGCGGAATGGAACGACAAATTCCGCGATACGGCGCGACGCTTCTGGAAAGGGGACGCCGGGCAGGTCGCTGATTTCGTCAAGCGCACTACCGGGTCGGGAGACCTGTTCAACAAGCGCGGCCGCAAACCGTGGGCGAGCGTCAACTTCGTCACCGCCCATGACGGCTTCACCCTCAACGATCTCGTCTCCTACAACGACAAGCACAACGAGGCCAATGGCGAGAAAAACCAGGACGGCCATTCCAACAATCACTCGTGGAATCACGGCGTCGAAGGTCCAACATCGGATGCGGAGATTGTCGCGTTACGCGAGCGGCAGAAGCGCAATTTCCTTGCCACGATGGTCCTGTCGCACGGCACGCCGATGCTGCTCGCCGGCGACGAATTCGGTCACAGCCAGAAGGGCAACAACAACGCCTATGCGCAGGACAACGAGACCACCTGGCTCGATTGGATGAAGATATCGCCTGAAGGACGTGCCTTGCGCGAATTCACGCGAAAGCTGATCGCGATGCGCAAGGCGTTTCCGATCCTTTATCGGAGCCGTTTCCTGATCGGCACGCATAATGAGGAGCTCGACGTCAAGGACGTGACCTGGCTTGCCCCGTCGGGCGAAGAAATGACCGTCGAGCAGTGGCAGGACGGCAATGTGCGCTGCTTCGGGATGCTGCTTGATGGTCGCGCCCAGGAAACCGGAATCAAACGTCGCGGATCGGACGCGACCCTGCTGTTGATCTACAACGCCCATTATGACGTCGTGAACTTTACGCTGCCGGAAGTTCCGGAAGGACAGCACTGGCAGGGGTTGATCGACACCAACCAGCCGGAGGGGCAACTGCCAAGCTTTCCGTTCGGCCACGTCTACGCCGTGACCGGACGCTCCATGCTGGCGTTCGGTCTTGCGAGCGAAGACAGCGCCGTGCGCCGCTTGCGGCATGGCATCGGCAGCATCCTTGATGTCGCCGAGTTCCCGCTATCCGAGTAATGCGTTCACCTAGCGCATGATCCGGAAAAGTGTGAAGCGGTTTTCCGAAAAGATCATGCTCAAACAATAACCTAAAGCGCGATAATGATTCATCCTCATCTCATCGCGCTTTAGACGAGGTGAGGTTCTGCAATCCGGTCTCAGCGCGCTTGCGCAAAGGCGGCAAAGCTGCGGGCGACATGCCGGTACACTTCGCGGCGGAACGGCACGACGAGATCCGGGACGCGGTCGAGCCGCTCCCAGCGCCAGGCGTCGAATTCGGCCGGTTGTCCGTTGCGCGGTGTCAGCGGGTCGATTTCCTCGTCGCGCCCGGTGAATCGCAGCGCGAACCATTTTTGCCGCTGTCCGTGGAATTTGCCGAGACGATGCGGCGGTCCATTGTAGGGCGGGAATTCATAAGTGACCCAATCGGTCTCGCCGAGATAGTCGGCGGAAACGGCGCCCGTCTCCTCCCAGAGTTCACGCATCACCGTCTGGCGCGGTTCCTCGCCAGCATCGATGCCGCCCTGCGGCATCTGCCATTCAAGCCCGGGAAGGATGATTTCCGGACCATCGTCCCTGAATCTGTGGCCGATCAGCACGTGGCCGGACGTGTTGAACAGCGCGATCCCGACATTGGGGCGGTATAGTTTTTCCTCGGACATTCCTATCGGCCCGCGAGCCTGGAAAACTCCTGCACGACGCGCTCATACACCGGCCGCTTGAACGGCACGATCAATTCGGGGAGATTCTTCATCGGCTCCCAGCGCCAGTTCGAGAACTCGGCCTTGTGGCCGCCGCCGGGATTTTCCACGTCGATCTCATTGTCCTTGCCGGTGAAGCGAACCGCGAACCATTTCTGGCGCTGGCCGCGGTAGCGGCCCTTCCAGGCGCGCCCTGCGACCGTGCGCGGAATATCGTAGATCAGCCAGTCCTCGACCTCACCGAGTTTCTCGACCGATCGGACGCTGGTCTCCTCGTAGAGCTCGCGCTTGGCGGCTTCCCAGACGTCTTCACCGGGATCCACGCCGCCTTGCGGCATCTGCCAGATGTGGGTGTCGTCGACATGCTCAATGCCGCCGGCGCGGCGTCCGATAAAGACCAGCCCGTCTCGGTTGAGCAGCATCACGCCGACGCAGGTCCGGTAGGGCAGTTCCTCGTAACGCGTCATTCGATCAGGACTCCCAGAGCGTGATCCGGAACCAGTCGGAAATCGTTTCTCCCTCGCGACAAACGTAAAGCGTTCGCGTGGGAAGATCACGCTCCAACAAAAAGACGAGACCATGACCCGATTCACCTGGCGGATCATGATCTGGAAGACGGGCGGGTCCGGAAGTCCGAAGTCGCGCCATCAGGTTGAAGTTCTAGCCCGATTTTGATTTCAGCATCGCGGTTGTCAATGGCACAAGCAGTATACCGCGCGCCTCCAGCGTCTTGGTCCAGGCTGCGAGGCGCTCGATCGAAATCGGCAGCGCCGAGGCCACGCCGACCGCGACGCCGCGTTCCTTGGCGAGCGTCTCGAGCTTGACCAGCACGCGGTCGATCTCCACCGACGTCGGAACCGCATCGATGGTGAAATCGGCCTTGGCAAAGGGCAGCGCCTGGCCGGCGGCGAGCGAGGCCGCGACGCTGCGTGGCGTGGCGCCGTCGTCGAAATAGCTCAAGCCGCGCTTGGCTGCTTCACGCATGATCGGCTGCATCACCGGATCGGTCGCCACGAAACGGGCGCCCATGAAATTGGCGATGCCGGCATAGCCCTGGATGCGGCTGAAGTGCCAATAAAGCCGGTCGAGATTCTGTTCCGCGTTCAGGGTCGTCAGCAGCGTTTGGGGGCCCGGGTCATTGTCCGGGTAGTCGAACGGCTCCATCGGGACCTGCAGCAGGATCTCGTGGCGCTGCGCACGCGCCCGTTCGGCAAGCTTGGTCGGGTCGGCGCCATAGGGCGTGAAGGCTAGCGTCACCGCCGGCGGCAGTTTCATGATGGCGTCGGTGGTTTTGGCGGCGCCGACGCCGAGCCCGCCGACCACGATCGCCACCACGGGTGTTTTTGCCGCCTTGGCGCGGTCGGCATCGGCCGCATAGACCGTAAACGGCCTCAAGCCGTCGGCGACCACAGGGATCATGCCATAGCGCGATTTTTCCAGGAGGCGCTGGTCTACGCCGGCCATCGGCCCTGGCGCGGCGTCGGACTCGGCCTTGTCGGCGGCATCGCCGCTGACGACGACGTCATGCCGCGCGCCGCTCGAGCCGTCGATGATGGTGACCGTCTTGCTCTCGCCGGCAGCCTGCCTGGGCGGCGATTTCGCCATGGGCTCGGCGGCAGGGCCGGCCGCTGCGGGTTTTTCCTCCGCCATCGGCGCCTTGCGCAAGGCGATATGGGCGATCGGCTCGCCGCCGAGCGGATCATCGTTGAACAAGGCGATGCCGGCGAAAGTGACCAGGATCAGGCCGAGCATCACCGCCAGCACCTGCGTGGCCGTGAACGGCACCTGGAACCGGCGTTTTTTGGCCACGGTTTCCTGTCCGAGCGGTGCGCTCAGTTCGTCGGCCGCCTCTGCCATGAACCCCCCGAATCAGATGTGCCGACGATAGCACAGCCGCTTCAAGGGGAAGGCTGGACCCCGTAGCCCGGGGTGAAGCCAACGGGTCGCGCGAACGCGCGCCCGATGACAGGCTCCGCGCAACCCGGGGGGCTGTATCCGTGTCTACGAGCGGTCCCGGGTTACGCTGGCGCTTCACGCGGGCTACGGGACTACGGGCTCCCAAATAAAAAGGGCGGCCGAAAGGGCCGCCCTTGGTCTGAATTCGCGATGGCCGATCAGTTCGCGGCCTTGCTGCCTGGCTTGTTGTCGACCGCAGCCTTGTCACCGCCGGGCGGCGGCGCCGAGCTTGCGGTGGACTTGATGCCATGCAGGAGGTCGTCGGCCAGCTTGAGTGCCTTGTCGTCCTTGGCGTCCGGCGGCACGTAGGACTGCGAGCCGGTCTTCTCGTCGCCGTCGGATTTCAGATGGCCGCGCAGCGAGGCCTCACCCTTGGTGTCGGTGCGGGCCTTCAGTTCATCCGGCACATCCTGCAGCACCTCGATATCCGGCACGATGCCCTTGGCCTGGATCGATTTGCCTGACGGCGTGTAGTAGCGCGCGGTGGTCAGCCGCAACGCGCCGTTGCCGCTGCCGAGCGGGATGATGGTCTGGACCGAACCCTTGCCGAAGGAGCGGGTGCCGACCAGCGTCGCCCGCTTGTGGTCCTGCAACGCGCCGGCGACGATTTCCGAGGCCGAGGCCGAGCCGCCGTTGATCAGCACGATGACCGGCTTGCCCTTGGTCAGGTCGCCCGCATGGGCGGCGCGGCGCTGGGTTTCCTCGGCATTGCGGCCGCGGGTCGAGACGATCTCGCCGCGCTCCAGGAAGGCGTCGGAGACCGTCACGGCTTCCTCCAGCAGACCGCCGGGATTGTTGCGGAGATCGATGATGTAGCCCTTCAACTTGTCGCCGATCTGGTTAGAGAGATTGGCGATCTCCTTCTTCAGGCCCTCGGTGGTCTGCTCGTTGAAGGTGGTGATGCGGATATAGGCGATGTCGTCGGCCTCGACGCGGGCGCGCACCGAGCGGACGCGGATGTTGTCACGCACCAGCGTGACCTCGATCGGATTGTCCTGGCCCTTGCGGACGATCTTCAGCCGGATCTTGGTGTTCACCGGCCCGCGCATCTTCTCGACGGCCTGGTTGAGGGTCAGACCCTGCACGGCTTCGTCGTCGAGGGTGGTGATGATGTCGTTGGCCATGATGCCGGCCTTCGACGCGGGGGTATCGTCGATCGGGGAGACGACCTTGATCAGCCCGTCTTCCATCGTGACCTCGATGCCGAGGCCGCCGAACTCGCCGCGCGTCTGCACCTGCATGTCGCGGAAGCTCTTGGCGTCCATGTAGCTCGAGTGCGGATCGAGCCCGGCCAGCATGCCGCTGATGGCGGATTCCACGAGCTTGCTGTCATCGGGCTTCTCGACATAGTCGCTGCGCACGCGCTCGAACACGTCGCCGAACAGATTGAGCTGGCGGTAGGTATCCGAGGTCGCGGCGCGCGCGCTTGATCCCATCAGCACGGCGCGCGGTTGGGTAACGAACAGCGTCAACGCTGCACCGCATGCGGCGCTGAGGAGAACTACAGAAGTCTTGCGCATCATCCGCGAACCTTTTCGCCTTCATTTGCGGCCCACCATGGGCCTGGATCGATTGGAGTGCCGTCCTTACGGAACTCGACGTAGAGCACGGGTTGGCTCGCGTTTGTAGCGAAAATAGAGGCAACCTGGGACGTAGACCCCATGGTCGCGACCGGCTCCCCCGTAAGTACAAACTGGCCGATGTTTACCGAAATACGCTCCATCCCGGCGATCAAAACATGATACCCGCCCCCGGCGTTGAGGATCAAGAGTTGACCGTAGCTTCGGAAGGGTCCGGCATAGACGACCCAGCCGTCACACGGGGTTGTGACCTGGGCACCGGGCAGCGCTGCCAAAGAAATGCCTTTTTGCACGCCGCCAGCACCGTCAGACCCGCCAAAATCACGAATCCTGGTACCGTTAACAGGGTAGGCGAACAGGCCCTTGGCCGAGGCAAAGGCGACCGCCGGCCTCAGCCGCGCCGAATCCTTCAAAGCGCCCAGATTTGGCTTGCCGTTCGGGGCGGCGGGCGTGCCCTGGAGGTTGGCGGTGGCGGCCGCTTTCGCGGCGCTCTTCAGATCCTGTTCCATCTTGGCGATCAGGCCCTGCAGGTCGTCGACCTGCTTGGACAGGGCGATGGCCCGCGCGCCTTCCGCTGCCATGTCCTTTTCGATCGCGCTCTGCTGGCGTTGCCGCTCCTCGACCAGCGCCGCGAGCCGGACCTGGTCTTCCCTGAGCTTGTCGCGGTCGCGCGCCATTGCATCGCGCTCGCTGGCGATGGTTTTGCGCAGCGCAACCAGCTCGCCGAGGTCGGCGGTCAGCTTTTCCGCGCGCCCCCGCAATTCAGGCACGACCGCACCGAGCAGCATCGCGGTCCGCAGCGACTGCAGTGCGTCTTCTGGCCGCACCAGGAGCGCCGGCGGCGTGCGCCGGCCGGCACGTTGCAGCGCCGCCAGCACCTCGATGATCTCGGCGCGGCGAGAATCGAGCGAGGCGCGGATCTCCTGCTCGCGGCCGTCGAGCGGGCGCAGCCGCGCCTCCGCATCGACGATCCGGCCTTCGACGCCGCGCACTTGGCCCGCAATGTCGATGATCTGCTGGTTGAGCTTGCTGCGGTCCTGACCGATCGCGGCAATGTCGGCCTTCAATTTCTCCTGCAGCTCGGTGGCTTTTCGTTGCTGTTCGCGGGCGGCCTCAAGCTCCTGCTCCCGCTGCTTGATGATATCGGGCGAAGGCGCGGTTGCCGCGGTCTGTTGCTGTTGCGGCGGTGTTTGCGCGATCGCGGCTGTGGCAAGGGTTGCCGACAGCAACACGACCGGAAGGGGAAGCCAGGATGCCGGATACCGGCCGCGGTGCGCGGCGTCGGGATAACGGTGAAGGTCGCGCAGCGACGGCATCGGATTGTTCAGCGCTTTCTCTTGACGGTTCACGCGCGATGATAGGGGTGGCCGGCCAAAATGGTCGCCGCCCGATAAATCTGTTCCAGAAGCATGACCCGGACCATCTGGTGCGGCCAAGTCGCCGCGCCGAATGCGACGCGCAGCTTGGCCTTGCGCTGCAAATCAGGCGAAAGTCCGTCGGCGCCGCCGATGACGAAAATAGTGTTGGCGACCGATTGGTCCCGCCAGCGCCCGAGATACCCGGCAAAAGCCGCGCTGTCGACGTTCTCGCCGCGCTCATCCAGCGCCACGAGCAGGTGTTTTTCCGGGATCAGCGCCGAGATCGCCGCCGCTTCCTCGGCCATCCTTGTGGCGGCGTCGCGCGCACGGCTTTCCGAAATTTCATGAACGTCCAGGCCGCGGAAGCCGAGCTTGCGACCGATATCGTCGAAGCGCTCGCGATAGCGCTCCGCCAGTTCCCGCTCCGGGCCCTGCTTCAATCGGCCGATCGCGATGACAACTAACCGCATTAACGCATGTTAGCATGCGCATCGGCCGATTTGCATCGGCTCAGAGATCTAGACCGCCGCGACCGGGCTTTGCGTCCACAACCGCTCGAGATTGTAGAACTCGCGCACCTCGGGCCTGAACACGTGCACGATCACATCGCCGGAATCGATCAGCACCCAGTCGCAATTGGGCAAGCCTTCGACATGGATTTTGCTGATGCCGTTTTCCTTCAGGGCTTTCGTGACGTTCTCCGCGATCGCACCGACGTGCCGGTTGGCCCGGCCCGAGGTGATGACCATGTAGTCGGAGTATGCTGATTTGCCGCGAAGGTCGATGGTGACCGTTTCTTCCGCCTTCATATCGTCGAGGCGGGAGAGGATCATATTCAGGGTCTTGTCGGCGTCGCCTTGCGCCTTCAAGGCCGCTGTCGGGGTCGATGTTTTACGCGCAGGTTTTGCTGCCTTGTTGGCTGCCTTGGGTAAAACAGACTTGGACAATACAGGTGTGGCCAGGGACCATTCCTTTCACTGTATCGCGAACGCCGAATCTCGGTGCCCGCCGCCTATACTACGCATGTGGGGTTAAGGGTTTCAATATTCCAGTAAGCCCCACGCCACTTGCCGCATGATCCACCTCGATCATGCGCTAGACCGTCCTCCAGCTCCCATCAGGGTTCCGAAGGCCGGTCGAAGACAGATTGGATTTCATGCCAGTGAGAAAGACCCAGGCCGGCGCCCGCTGATCCGCCAGCCGGGGCGCCTGATTCTCGGGCAGACGATAGCGGGCGAGCGCCTGTGCGGCGGGCGCGGCGAGCGCGCGGAAACTTTGTGGCGGACGGTCGATCACGGCGATCGGCACATCGGAGGCGATGCGCCGCCAGTCTTTCCAACGGTGGAACTGCGCGAGGTTATCGGCGCCCATGATCCAGACAAAATGCACGCCGGAGACGCGGCGCCGCAAATGGATGATCGTGTCTACAGTGTAGCGCGTGCCGATGACAGCTTCGAGACAGCTCACATCGATACGAGGATCGTCGGCCACTTTCAGTGCGGCTGCAGCGCGCTCGGCGAGCGCATGCAGGCCGTCGTGACTCTTGAGCGGGTTGCCGGGCGTGAGCAGCCACCAGACGCGGTCGAGCTGCAGCCGCTTGAGCGCGAACTGGCTGATCGCGCGATGCGCTGCATGCGGCGGATTGAAGGAGCCGCCAAGCAGGCCGATGCGCATTCCGTTGGTGTAGAACGGAAGCGCCCGCGCGACCGATGGCGACGCGATCTGGGCTGGCTTCAATGGGATCACAAGTTTGGCTTCACGGCCGTGTCTGTCCGGTGCCGTGGATGCGATACTTGAAGCTCGTCAGTTGCTCGGCGCCGACCGGCCCGCGGGCGTGGAATTTGCCGGTGGCTATCCCGATCTCCGCGCCGAAGCCGAACTCGCCGCCGTCGGCGAACTGGGTCGAGGCGTTGTGCAGCACGATCGCGGAGTCGACCTCATTGAGGAATTTCTCCGCAACAGCCTTATCATCCGTCACGACGGCATCGGTATGCCGCGAGCCGTGCTGGTGGATATGCGCGATCGCTTCATCGACGCCGTCGACGATTCGAGCCGCGATGATCGCGTCCTCATATTCGGTGTCCCAGTCTTCCTCGGCTGCCGGCTTCACGCGGGCATCGACGCGTTGCACCGTCTCGTCACCGCGCACTTCGCAGCCGGCATCGATCAGCATCTCGACCAGCGGCTTCAGGCTGGCGGAGGCGCCGGCGCGGTCGACCAGAAGCGTCTCGGCCGCGCCGCAGACGCCGGGACGCCGCATCTTGGCGTTCAGCACGATCGACTTCGCCATATCGAGATTGGCGGAGCGGTCGACATAGACGTGGTTGACGCCCTCCAGATGGGCGAACACCGGCACGCGCGCTTCGGCTTCCACCCGCGCGACCAGGCTCTTGCCGCCGCGCGGCACGATCACATCGACGCCGCCGTTCAACCCGGTGAGCAATAGCCCAACCGCGGCGCGATCGCGGGTCGGCACTAGCGTGATCGCGGCTTCCGGCAGACCCGCCTCGCGCAGGCCCTGCGCCAGGCACTCATGGATCGCGCGGCAGGAGCGGAAACTGTCGGAGCCGCCGCGCAGGATCACGGCGTTGCCGGATTTCAGGCACAGCACGCCGGCATCGGCCGCGACATTGGGGCGGCTTTCGAAGATTACGGCGATAACGCCGAGCGGCACGCGGACACGTTCGATGGTCATGCCGTTAGGCCGCTGCCAGCTCTCGGTGACGGCGCCGACCGGATCGGGAATGTTGCGCACGGTGGCGACGCCATCGGCCATCGCCTCGATGCGCGCCTGCGTCAGCGTCAAGCGGTCGACGAATGCCGAGGTCGCACCGCTCGCGCGCGTCTCGGCGACATCCTCGGCATTGGCGGCAAGGATGGTCGGTGCATTCTCGCGGATGGCACGCTCGATCGCGGCAAGGGCCCTGTTCTTCTGCTCGGGCGGCGCGAGCGCCAGCACGCGCGCAGCGGCACGCGCTTGTGTCGCGAGTTCGTTCATGAGGGTCGGCAGATCGGCGTTACCGTCGATCGCCTTCAGCGGCGCAGTCATGGAGTGTCCCAGCGTTCTGTTAAGACCATGGTCTAGCACGGAAATCGGGGCCTTGGCGAGGCGAGGAACCGGCATGGCAGGTCGAACCGGGTCGGTTTCACCAACCGCCGGGAAGCCCGCAGGAGCTCGGCCAATGGCCTATTTGGCCGCAATAACCCCTGCAGGGCCGACCACCAGATCGTCGCGGTGGATCATCTCCGCCCGGCCGCTGATGCCCAGGATGGCCATCACGTCGGGGGAGGAGCGCCCCTTGATCTTGTCGGCCTCCTCTGCGTCGTAGGCGACGAGGCCGCGGCCGATCTCATGGGTATCGGGGCCACGGACGATCACCGCGTCGCCGCGGGCGAACTGGCCGTCGATCCGGATCACGCCGGCCGGCAACAGGCTCTTTCCGGCGCGTAGCGCGGCCACCGCGCCGGCGTCGATGGTCAGCGTGCCCTTCGGTTCCAGCGAGCCGGCGATCCAGCGTTTACGCGCTGTGATCGGGTTGGCCGGCGTCAGGAACCAGGTGCAGCGCCCGCCGTCCGCGATCGCCTGCAACGGATGCTCGATCTTGCCGGAGGCGATCAGCATGTGCGTGCCGCCGGTGGTCGCGATCTTGGCCGCTTCGATCTTGGTGCGCATGCCGCCGCGCGACAGCTCGGATCCAGCCTCGCCCGCCATCGCCTCTATCTCCGCGCTGATGCTTTCGACCACCGGGATCAGTTTTGCGTTGGGGTTGCCGGCCGGCGGAGCGTCATAGAGGCCGTCGATGTCGGACAGCAGGACGAGGAGATCGGCGCTCGCCATCGTAGCGACGCGGGCGGCGAGGCGGTCATTGTCGCCATAGCGGATCTCGTTGGTGGCGACCGTGTCGTTCTCGTTGATCACGGGCACCGCGCGCCATTCCAGGAGCTTGGCGATCGTCGAGCGCGCATTCAGATAGCGGCGGCGCTCCTCGGTATCCTGCAGTGTGACCAGGATCTGCCCGGCACGAATCCCGTGATCGCCAAGCACTTCCGACCAGATCCGTGCCAGCGCGATCTGCCCGACGGCGGCTGCACCCTGGCTCTCCTCGAGCTTGAGGGGCCCGCGCGGCAGTTTCAACTGGCTACGTCCGAGCGCGATCGAACCGGAGGAGACGACCAACACCTCCCGGCCTTCCCGGTGCAGCTTGGCGATGTCGGCGGCGAGCGCAGACAGCCACGACGACTTGACCTCGCCCGCCTCGGAATCGATCAGGAGCGATGAGCCGACCTTGACGACGATACGGCGAAAGCGATTGAGCGCGGGGCGTTTCATGGGTTCGGTCGGAGTAGAGCAGCGGAGGGATGCGCACCACCCCTTACTTTGAAAGCGGCGCTCGGGAAAGAGCGTTGGAATCAGCCCTGCGGCGTCGGTTGCGCCCAGGGTTCGGCATCAGTGCCGCCTTTGGCCTTGGCCGACACCGGCGCCTCGCCGATCACCTCGACCAGCGCCTTCAACGCGTCCGGAATGCCCTCGCCGGTGGCGGCGGAGACCAGCAGCGGCGTTTTCTTGGCCGCCCGTTTCAGCCGGTCCTTCTGCTTCTTCAATTCGTCCGGCGCGACCGCGTCGATCTTGTTCAGCGCGACGATCTCGATCTTCTCGGCGAGATGGCCCTCATAGGCCTCGAGTTCGGTACGTACCGTCTTGTAGGCCTTGCCGGCATGCTCGCAGGTGGCGTCGATCAGGTGCAACAGCACGCGGCAGCGCTCGACATGGCCCAAGAAGCGGTCGCCGAGGCCAGCGCCTTCATGCGCGCCCTCGATCAGCCCGGGGATGTCGGCGAGCACGAATTCGCGGCCCTGCGCGCTGACGACGCCGAGCTGCGGGTGCAGCGTGGTGAAGGGATAGTCCGCGATCTTCGGCTTGGCGGCGCTGACCACGGACAGGAAGGTCGATTTGCCGGCGTTCGGCAGTCCGACCAGGCCCGCATCGGCGATCAGTTTCAGGCGGAGCCAGATCCAGCGTTCCTCGCCGGGCAGGCCGGGATTGGCATTGCGGGGGGCGCGGTTGGTGGACGACTTGAAATGCGCGTTGCCGAAACCGCCATTGCCCCCCTCGGCCAGCACGAATTTCTCGCCGAGCTTGGTGAAATCGTAGATCAGCGTCTCGCGGTCCTCGTCGAACACCTGGGTTCCGACCGGCACCTTCAGCACGATCGGCTTGCCATTGGCGCCATGGCGGTCCTTGCCCATGCCATTGGTGCCCTTTTGCGCCTTGAAATGCTGCTGGTAGCGGTAGTCGATCAGCGTGTTCAGCCCGTCGACCGCCTCGATGATGACGTCGCCGCCGCGCCCGCCATTGCCCCCGGAGGGCCCGCCGAACTCGATGAATTTCTCGCGCCGGAACGCGACGCAGCCGTTGCCGCCGTCGCCGGAGCGAATATAGACCTTTGCTTCATCGAGGAATTTCATGAGCCTACCATAGCGTTTTCGAGCGAAGCATGCCCTCGGACTTGATCCGAGGGTGGATACCGGTTCGCGCCAGAAAACGCGTCGAAACAAAAGGCTAGAGCCACGGTTTACCAAGGCTCTAGGTAAGGCAGCGGCGTTGAGGCGGCAACCCTGAAGCTGGCTGATCGGATAAAAGGCTTAACTGTCAGCCGGTTGCTGGTTCCGTAAAATCGCGGCGAAGGTTCAGGCCGCCGGCTGGGCCGCCGCGTTCTCGTCGGCCAGCAGGTGCAACAGCGCACTCTTGATCGCGGCCTGCCGGGTCGGCGCAGTGATCTGCGCGCCCAGGAGGTCGGTGACATAGAACACGTCGCGGGCGCGCTCGCCGAAGGTCGCGACATGGGCGGAGGCGATATTGAGGTTGAGCTTCGAGATCGCGGTGGTGAGCTGGTACAGCAGGCCGGGTCGGTCGAGGCCGGAAACCTCGATCACGGTGTAGCGGTCCGACCACTGGTTGTTGATCGTCACTTCGGGCTCGACGGTGAACGCCTTCACCTTGTTGCCGCTGCTGCGATGGACGGCGCGGCGTGCCATCGCCTCGGGCAGGCGCAATTTGCCTTCCAGCACGTCCTCGATCATCTCGCCGATCCGGGTGGCGCGGCGGCCTTCATCCTCGTCGCGGTCGTATTCGCGGGAGATCGCGATGGTGTCGAGCGCGCGGCCGTCGGTCGTGGTGTAGATCTGGGCGTCGACGATATTGGCGCCAGCGGAAGCGCAGGCACCGGCGATGATCGACAACAGCCAGGGATGGTCGGTTGCCCAGATCGTCAGTTCGGTGACGCCGCGCGCCTCGTCGAATCCGACATTGATCGCAAGCTTGTGCCCGGCCTGCTCGCTGGCGCGGATGAAGCGCGCCTGGCGGATCTTGCGCGGCAATTCGACCTTGAGCCAGTACGCCGGATAGTGCCGCTCGATATAGGCGTTGAGCTCCGCCTCCGGCCATTCGGTGAAGGCGGCCCGGAATTCGGCCTGCGCCACCGCGATGCGGCGGGCGCGGTTCACTTCCGAGAAGCCGCCGGTCAACACCGGCTCGGTCTCGTAATAGAGCGTGCGCAGGAGTTGCGCCTTCCAGCCGTTCCAGACGCCGGGGCCGACGCCGCGGATGTCGGCGGTGGTGAGGATCGTGAGCAGTTTCATCTGCTCGACCGATTGCACGACGGCGGCAAAATTCTCGATCGTCTTGCGGTCGGAGAGATCGCGCGACTGCGCGACCGTCGACATCGTCAGGTGGTCCTCGATCAGCCACGCGACGAGCTCGGTGTCGGCGTTGCTGAAGCCGAGCCGGGGGCATAGCCGTCGCGCCACCTTCGCGCCGGCGACCGAATGATCCTCGGGCCGGCCTTTGGCGATATCGTGCAAAAGGGTCGCGATATAGAGCACCGGGCGATGCTCGGGGCGGATCTTGCGGAACAGGTCGCTGGCGACAATGAACTCGTCATTGCCGCCGCGCTCGATCTCCTGCAGGAAGCCGATGCAGCGGATCAGATGCTCGTCCACCGTGTAGTGGTGGTACATGTTGAACTGCATCATCGACACGATCTTGCCGAAGGCGCGGATGAAGTGACCGAGCACGCCGGTCTCGTTCATTCGCCGCAGCACGATCTCGGCATTGTCTGACGTCAGGATTTCCATGAACAGCCGATTGGCTTCCGCGTCTTCGCGAAGCTGCGTGTTCACGAGCTTGAGCGAGCGCGTCACGGTGCGCATCGCGTCGGGATGGAAGGCGAGGTTGTTCTTCTGCGCCAGGCGGAAGATGCGGATCAGGTTGACCGGATCGTGCTTGAAGACGTCGGGCGCGGCCAGGTTGATGCGGTTGTTGTCGACGATGAAGTCGTCGCTCTCGGGCACGCGCCGCTTGGTGCTGCCGGGCCGCAGGCGCGCCACCATGCGGCTCAGCACCGGCGCCGGCTTCTTCTGCTCTTCCTCCAGCTTGGCGCACAGGATCGCGGTGAGGTCGCCGACATCCTTGGCGATCAGGAAGTAATGCTTCATGAAGCGCTCGACGTCCTGCATCCCGGGATGCGAGGTGTAGCCGAGCCTGACCGCGATCTCGCGCTGGACGTCGAACGACAGCCGCTCCTCGGCGCGGCCGGCGAAGAAATGGATGTTGCAGCGCACCGACCACAGGAAATCGGCGCAGCGGCGGAAGGTGCGGTATTCCTGCGCGTCGAACACGCCGCGTTCGAGCAATTCATCGGTCTCGCGCACGCGGTAGACGTATTTCGCGATCCAGAACAGCGTGTGCAGGTCGCGCAGGCCGCCCTTGCCGTCCTTGACATTGGGCTCGACCAGATAGCGCGACTGTCCGGCGCGGCGGTGCCGCTCCTCGCGCTCGGCCAGCTTGGCGGTGACGAATTCGGCAGCGGTGCCCTGCACGACGTCCTTGTCAAAGCGGTCGACCAGTTCGTCATAGAGCGGCCGGTCGCCGGTCAGGAACCGCGTTTCCAGGATCGCGGTGCGGATCGTCATGTCGCCGCGCGCCTGGCGGATCGATTCGTCGACCGAGCGCGTGGCGTGGCCGACCTTCAGTCCCATGTCCCACAGGCAATAAAGGATCGCTTCGGCGACCTGCTCGCCCCAGGCGGTCTGCTTGTAGGGCAGGATGAACAACAGATCGATGTCGGATTCCGGCGCCATCAGGCCGCGGCCGTAACCGCCGGTGGCGACGACTGCCATGCGCTCCTCGCCGGAGGGGATCGGCGAGTGATAGAGGTGCTTGGTCGCCGCCGCATAGAGGATGCGGATGATCTCGTCCTGCACGATGCAGAGCCGCTCCGCGCAGCGTCGGCCGTGGCGGTCCTTGAGCAGTACGGCCTGTGCCGTGGCGCGTGCCGCGATCAGTTCCGCCTTGAGCAGTTGCGCCATGGCCGAGCGGAATTGGTCCTCGCGTCCCGCGTGTTTCTCGGCGAGCGCGTCGACCGCGGCGGTGATCCGCGCGGTATCGAAACGGTCATCCACTTCCGAGCGGGGTTCGGCCACGACACTATCCATGGTCTATCCCGATAAAGGACGGCGCCTGTGCTGTCACGGGACATTGTGGCCCCGCGATCACTCTGTGCTGAATTCCAGTTGATTTGGGCAAATTCATTCTCGCGCTGCCGCCTTCAGGATCCGGATTTTCTCATTGACCTTGCGGCCTAACTCATTGAGATGAAATGACGTTTTAACAAGATTTTCCAGTACCTGGAGGCTGAGGATGGTCCGGATTTCACGGCGCACTGTGGCTGCGATGATTTCAGGTTTGGCGCTTGCGCCCGCGGCAAGTTTTGCGGCGGAGCCGCTCAAGGAGATACGCATCGACTGGGCGACCTACAATCCGGTCTCGCTGGTCCTGAAGCAGAAAGGGCTCCTGGAAAAGGAGTTCGCCAAGGACGGCATCAGCATCGTCTGGGTGCAATCCGCCGGCTCCAACAAGGCGCTCGAATTCCTCAACGCGGGATCGATCGATTTGGGTTCGACGGCGGGCTCGGCCGCGCTGGTCGCCAAGATCAACGGCAACCCGATCAAGTCGATCTATGTCTATTCGCGTCCCGAATGGACCGCGCTGGTCACGGGCAAGGATTCTAAGATCGCCTCGGTCGCCGACCTCAAGGGCAAGCGCGTCGCGGTGACCCGCGGTACCGATCCGCACATCTTCCTGGTGCGGGCACTACTTGATGCCGGCCTCTCCGAAAAGGACATCACGCCGGTGCTGCTCCAGCACGCCGACGGCAAGACCGCGCTAATCCGCGGCGATGTCGACGCCTGGGCCGGCCTCGATCCGATGATGGCGCAGGCCGAAGTCGAGGACGGCGCAAAATTGTTCTTCCGCAAGGCGGACGCCAACACCTGGGGCATCCTTAATGTGCGCGAGCAGTTCCTGAAGGACCACCCGGACGTCGTGCGCCGCGTGCTCGCTACTTACGAAGAGGCCCGCAAATATTCGCTGGCGAATTACGACGAGCTGAAGAAGACCTTCATTGCCGTAACCAAGCTGCCGGAGGCCGTGGTCGACAAGCAGCTCAAGGAGCGCACCGAGTTGACCCACAGCCGGATCGGCGCCCCGCAGCGCGATTCGATCCTCGCCGCAGGGCTCGCGCTGCAGCAGGCCGGCGTGGTCGATGCCAAGGTCGACGTGAAGGCGGTGCTGAATTCGCTGATCGACGACCAAGTCCCTCTGCCGACGAATTGACGATCCGTAGCCCGGGTGGAGCGCAGCGAAACTCGGGCTACGAAGCCTCGACGAATACCCACCTTGCAATCTGGCGCGGGAAAGGGTTCTTGCCGTGGCGATGACCATTGAAGTGCCAGTGCTGGAACAACCCGACGCCGCCATGCCGCCTGCGGCGGTGCGGCTGTCGCGTTTTGTGCGGCCCGCGCTCGGGCTGCTGCTGCCAGCGGGTCTCGCCCTCGGCTGGGAGCTCGCGGTCTGGCTCGGCTATTCCAACGGCCGGCTGGTGCCGCCGCCGACGAAAGTCTTCGCCACGATCGTGGAACTGGCGAAAAGCGGTGAGCTGTCGCGGCACATCACCACGACACTCTCTCGCGTTGCCGCGGGCTTTGCGCTCGGCGTCGTCGCCGGCACGCTGCTCGGCGCCGTCTCCGGCTATTGGGGACTGGCGCGGCGGCTGCTCGATCCGACCGTGCAGGCGCTGCGGGCGATCCCCTCGATCGCCTGGGTGCCGCTGTTCATCCTCTGGCTCGGCATTTTCGAAACCTCGAAGGTCGCGCTGATCGCGGTCGGCGTGTTCTTCCCGGTCTATCTCGGCGTGATGGGCGCGATCCTCTCGGTCGATCGCAAGATCGTCGAGGTCGGCCGCATCTTCCGCCTCTCGGGCCCGGCGATGATCCGGCGCATCCTGTTGCCGGCGGTCTTGCCGGCTTACGTGGTGGCGCTCCGCGTCGGCCTTGGTCTGGGCTGGATGTTCGTGGTTGCCGCCGAGTTCATGGGCGCCTCCGAGGGGCTCGGCTATCTCCTGATCGACGGCCAGCAGCTCGGCAAGCCGGCGCAGATCGTCGCCGCGATCGTGATCTTCGCGATCCTCGGCAAGACTACCGACTGGCTGATCGAGCTCGCCACCGCGCCGCTCCTGCGCTGGCAGGACGCCTTCGGCCGCGAGCGCGGAGCCGCCTGATGCTCGCGCTCGACAAGGTCGGCAAGACCTATCCCAACGGGGTCCATGCATTGTCGCGCCTCTCTGCCGAGATCAAGCCGGGCGAAATCATCGCCATCATCGGCGGCTCCGGTTGCGGCAAGTCGACGCTGCTCCGCGCCATCGCCGGGCTCGATCGCGCCACGTCGGGCACGGTGACGCTCGATGGCGACACCATCACCGCGCCGCACGCCAAGATCGGCATCATCTTCCAGGAGCCGCGGCTGCTGCCATGGCTCAGCGTCGCCGACAATATCGGCTTTGGCCTGTCAGACCTGCCGGCCGATGCACGGCGTGAAAAGGTGGCGCGCGCGCTGGCCCGTGTCGGTCTCACTGACAAGGCCAATGCCTGGCCGCGCGAGCTTTCCGGCGGGCAGGCGCAGCGGGTGGCGATCGCGCGCGCTTTGGTGCCGCAGCCGGAGGTGCTGTTGCTCGACGAGCCGTTTTCCGCGCTCGACGCCTTCACCCGGCGCGACCTGCAGGATCATTTGCTCGACCTCTGGGCCGACACTCGCCCGACGCTGATCCTGGTGACGCATGACGTCGACGAGGCCGTGGTGCTGGCGGACCGCGTGCTGGTGATGCGGCCGCGGCCGGGCCGGCTGTTCGAGGAGATCGCGATCAACCTGGCGCGGCCGCGCGACCGAAGTTCGGCACATTTCGACAATTTCAAGCGCCGCGTGCTGACGGCGCTCGATCGTTCGCTCGACCGCAACGTGCCTGACAGCGAGGCGGCCGCGAATGCAGGCGAGGCGATGTGGTGGTGACAGCCGTGCGATAAGGCAGTACACCCGGAGGCAGAAAATCCGGGAGAACAACAATGGACGCCACCGAGCTCCGCGCGCTGCAAGCCCCGATCAAGGAACGCTACAAGGCCGACCCCGCCACCGCCGTCATCACGCTGAAAGCCAAAGGCTCGATCGAGAGCGAAGGCATCGCCTGCAAGGTCGAAACCGGCCGCGCCCTCGCGGTCGCGGGCCTCCATCCAGCGACCGGTGGCTCCGGGCTGGAACTCTGCTCCGGCGACATGCTGCTGGAAGCGCTGGTCGCTTGCGCCGGCGTGACCTTGAAATCAGTGGCGACGGCGATCGAAGTGCCGCTCAAGAGCGGCAACGTGTTCGCCGAGGGCGATCTCGATTTCCGCGGCACGCTCGGTGTCGACAAAGAGGCCCCGGTCGGCTTCGCCGAGATCCGCCTGCGCTTCGAGGTCGACACCGACGCGCCGCAGGACAAGCTCGACCTCCTCTTGAAGCTCACCGAGCGCTATTGCGTGGTCTACCAGACCATCAGGCACGGCCCGCAGGTCGCGGTCTCGTTGAAGCGGGTGTGATGTCGTTGCTCTTACCTCTCCCACAGGGAGAGGTCGCGCCCAACGGGTCGCGCCGAAGGCGCGCCCGATGACAGGCTCCGGCGCGGGTGAGGGGCTTCGCTTCCTTGAGGGACCTGAACCCCTCACCCGATTTGCTGCGCAAATCGACCTCTCCCTATGGGAGAGGTGAAAGCGGCCGTCGCTACGGCGATCCTGCAATAAATTCTTCGGCGCCGATGCCCCCCGAATTCATCTTCCTGCTGACGCTGCTATTGCGCATGGCGACTACCGCCGCCTTTGTCGTGACCGCCTCCATCATCACCGAGCGTTCGGGGCCAGTGATCGGCGCGCTGGTGGCAACGCTGCCGATCTCGGCGGGGCCATCCTATGTCTTCCTCGCGCTCGACCATGATGCGGCGTTCATCGCCGAGGGCGCGCTCGCCAGCCTGCCCATCAACGCGGCGACGATCTATCTTGGACTGACCTATGTCGTGCTGGCACAGCGCCATAGTGCGCTGCTCAGCACGGTCGCCGCCGTCGCGGTATGGCTCCTGCTCGCGTCCATCTTCCGCCAGTTTCACTGGACGCTTGCCGCCGGGCTGATCGTGAACGTCATCACCTTTGCGATCTGCGTGCCGCTGTTGCAGCGCTACCGCCATGTGAAGAAGATGCCGCTGATCACGCGCCGCTGGTACGACATCCCGCTGCGCGCCTCGCTGGTCGCCACATTGGTCGCGATCGTGGTGACGTCCTCAGGCTGGGTCGGCCCGCAGGTCAGCGGCATCATCGCCCTGTTTCCGGTGGTGTTCACCTCGATGATGCTGATCCTGCATCCGCGCATCGGCGGCCCGCCGACGGCCGCCGTGATCGCCAACGGCGCCTGGGGCCTGATGGGATTTGGGCTTGCGGTCGCGGTGCTCCACCTCGCCGCGCTGCAGTTCGGCTCGGCGATCGGCCTGAGTCTTGCGCTCGCCACCTGTGTGACCTGGAATCTCGGCCTGTGGTGGCATGGCCGGCGACGATTGCTTCGAACGTAGGGTGGGCAAAGCGTAGCGTGCCCACCTTTCTTGCACCGAACGTGGACGGTGGGCACGCTGCGCTTTGCCCACCCTACGGCAGTGTCTACTGCTTCGGCAGTTTCGCCTTCAGCGCGTAGAGCGCCTCCAGCGCCTCGCGCGGGGACATCTCGTCGGGGTGCAGCGCCTTCACGGCTTCCACCAACAGCTCCGCTTCGCTCGGCGGCGCGGCTTCGGCGGCGGCGCGGGAGGGGACAGCGAACAGCGGGAGGTCGTCGACCAAAGCGCGTGCGGTCTGGCCGCGGTCCTGCGCCTCCAGTTTCGCCAGCACGGACTTTGCGCGGCTGATCACGGCCGGCGGCAATCCTGCGAGCTTTGCCACCTGGATGCCGTAGGAGCGGTCAGCCGAGCCCGGCAGCACCTCATGCAGGAACACGACATTGCCCTGCCATTCCTTCACCCGCACCGTGGCGTTGAACAGCCGCGGCAGTCTTGCCGAGAGCGCGGTGAGCTCGTGATAATGCGTCGCGAACAGCGTACGGCAGCGGTTGTTCTCGTGCAGATGCTCGATCGCGGCCCAGGCGATCGACAGACCGTCGAAGGTGGCCGTGCCGCGGCCGATCTCATCCAGGATCACGAGCGAACGCTCGCTGGCCTGGTTGAGGATCGCCGCCGTCTCGACCATCTCGACCATGAAGGTCGAGCGTCCGCGCGCGAGATCATCAGCCGCGCCGACGCGGGAGAACAGGCGATCGATGATGCCGATCCGCGCTCGTGATGCCGGCACATAGCTGCCGATCTGGGCGAGCAGCGCGATCAGCGCATTCTGGCGCAGGAAGGTCGATTTGCCGGCCATGTTCGGACCGGTGAGCAGCCAGAGCTGTCCGGATTTCTGCGCCGGCCCTGGCGACAGGTCGCAGGCGTTGGCGATGAACGGCTGGCCGTCGCGCTTCAAGGCCTGCTCGACCACCGGATGGCGGCCGCCTTCGATCGCAAAGCCCAGGGAATGATCGACCTCGGGCCGCACATAATTCTCGTCGACCGCGAGCTTTGCCAGCGCGGTCGCGACATCGAGCAGTGCGAAGGCGAGCGCGGCGGCGCGCAGATCGTCGCTTGCGGCGAGTGCCATCGCGGAGAGCCGGTCGAAGATCTCGAGCTCGAGATTGAGCGAGCGGTCGCCGGCATTGGCGATCTTGGCTTCGATCTCGCCGAGTTCGGAGGTGGTGAAGCGGACCTGGCCGGCAAGCGTCTGGCGATGGATGAAGGTCGCGTTCAAGGGCGGCGTCATCAATTTGTCGCCGTGCTGCGCGGTCACCTCGACGAAATAGCCGAGCACGTTGTTATGGCGGATCTTGAGCGCCTTGACGCCGGTGTCCTCGGCGTAGCGCGCCTGCATCGAAGCGACGACGAGGCGCGAGGCGTCGCGCAGGTTGCGGCTCTCGTCCAGCGCCGCCTCATAGCCTTCGCGGACGAAACCGCCGTCGCGCTTGATCAGCGGCAATTGCTCGGCGAGCGCACGCTCGAACTCATGCGCCAAGTCCCGCGACGGACGGCGCAGCGCCTCCATCACGGCCACGATTTCCGCCGGCGGCTGGTCGAGCTGCGCCAGCCGCACCAAGGCCTGATCGGCGGCCAGGATGCCGTCGCGGAGTCCAGCGAGATCGCGCGGGCCGCCGCGGCCGACCGACAGCCGTGCCAACGCGCGCGACATGTCCGGCGCCGCGCGCAGCACGCTGCGGATATCCTCACGTGCCGCACTATCGGCGACGAAGGCCGAGATGGCATCGAGCCGCCGCGTGATCGCAGTGCTGTCGGTGAGCGGCGCCGCGAGCCGCTGTGCCAGCAGGCGTGAGCCGGCGGCGGTCACAGTGCAATCGATCGCATCGAGCAGCGAGCCGCGGCGTTCGCCGGCCAAGGTGCGTGTCAATTCGAGATTGGCGCGCGTCGCCGGGTCGATCGCCATGGTGGTGCCGACTGCCTCGCGCGCGGGTGGTGACAGCGGCGGGCGTTTGCCAACCTGCGTACGGTCGATATAGGTGACGGCGGCCGCGGCGGCCGTTGCTTCCAATCGCGACATCGCGGCGAGGCCGTCCATGGTCGCGACCGCGAAATAGTCGCACAGCCGCCGCTCGGCGGTGGCGCCGTCGAAGACGTCACGAGTAAGCGGCGTCACCGCCGGCAATTCGCGCAACACTGGCCCGAACTCGACGTCGCTGTAGAGCGCGTCGGTGACGATGGCTTCATTCGGATTGATGCGCGCCAGTGTCGCCGGAAGCTCGGCGATTGAGCACTCCGTCACCATGAATTCCGAGGTCGAGATATCGATCCAGGCCAGCCCGATGCGGTCGCCGCCGGACGAGCCGCGGGCGCGGGCGATCGCGAGCAGGTAATTGTTGGTGCGGGCATCGAGTAGCGTGTCCTCGGTCAGCGTGCCCGGCGTCACCAGCCGCACCACGTCGCGCTTCACCACGCTCTTGTTGCCGCGGGCGCGCGCCGTTGCCGGATCCTCGCTCTGCTCGCACACGGCGACGCGGTGGCCCGCCGCGATCAATCGGTGCAGGTAATCCTCGGCGCGTTCCACCGGCACCCCGCACATCGGGATGTCCATACCCTGATGCTTGCCGCGCTTGGTCAGGACAATGCCGAGTGTCTTTGAAGCGATCTCGGCGTCCTCGAAGAACAGTTCGTAGAAATCGCCCATTCGATAGAACAGGAGCAGGCCCTGATTGGCGGACTTGATTTCGAGGTACTGTTCCATCATCGGCGTGATGCGCGCGGGCGTTTCCGCACTCGGTGTCGCCTCGGATGGAACGGGAATGGGCTGCTGGACGGTCATGAGGGGGCGGAAACTACAAAATTTCGCTCTCCCGTCCCACCGCTTTGCCCCGCGATATTGGGTTTTCCACCCTCTCCACGCCCCCGACCTCATTTCAACGCGGGCGAGGGACGCGTCCGCCTCAATTGACCTCCTGCTAACCCGCTCCTAAAACTCGCCATCAATCCAAGCCTAGCGCGCAAGTCCGCGGCAATCAGGGAGAGAAATCAATGCGTGATGTGTATATCTGCGATGCCGTCCGGACCCCGATCGGCCGCTTCGGCGGCTCACTCGCCAAGGTGCGCACCGACGATCTCGCTGCCACCCCGATCAAGGCGCTGATGGCCAAGCATCCGAACCTAGACTGGTCGCAGGTGGATGAGGTCTTTTTCGGCTGCGCCAACCAGGCCGGCGAGGACAACCGCAATGTTGCGCGCATGGCGCTGCTGCTCGCGGGCATGCCTGAGTCGGTTCCCGGCCAGACGCTGAACCGGCTTTGCGCCTCCGGTCTCGACGCGGTCGGCGCGGCCGGCCGCGCCATCCGCGCCGGCGAGATCGATTTCGCGATTGCTGGCGGTGTCGAATCGATGACGCGGGCGCCATTCGTGATGGGCAAGGCGGCGGAAGCGTTCTCGCGCTCGGCCGAAATCTTCGACACCACGATCGGCTGGCGCTTCATCAATCCCCTGATGAAAGCGCAGTATGGCGTCGATGCGATGCCGGAGACCGGCGAGAACGTCGCCGAGGAATTCCAGGTTTCGCGCGCCGACCAGGATGCGTTCGCGATCCGCTCGCAGCAGCGCGCCGGTGCCGCAATCGCGGCCGGCTATTTCGCCGAGGAGATCACCCCGGTCTCCGCGCCGGGTGGCAAGGCGGGCCCCATTACCGTTGACAAGGACGAGCATCCACGTCCGGAGACGACGCTGGAAGGCCTCGCCAAGCTGAAGCCGGTAGTGCGCAACCCCGGCACGGTGACGGCCGGCAACGCCTCCGGCGTCAATGACGGCGCCGCCGCGATGATCCTTGCCTCCGAGGCCGCCGTGAAGAAGCACGGATTGACGCCGCGGGCGCGCATCCTCGGGCTCGCCTCGGCCGCGGTGCCGCCGCGCATCATGGGCATCGGCCCGGTGCCGGCGACGCGCAAATTGATGGAGCGGCTCGGCCTCAAGATCACTGATTTCGATTTGATCGAACTCAATGAGGCCTTCGCCTCGCAGGGCATAGCCTGCCTGCGCCAGCTCGGGGTCAAGGAGGATGCCGACTTCGTGAACCCGCATGGCGGCGCGATCGCGCTCGGCCATCCGCTTGGCATGAGCGGCGCGCGGCTCGTCTTGACAGCGGTGCATGGCATGGAAAAGCGGGGCGGGAAGCTTGCCTTGGCAACCATGTGCGTCGGCGTCGGCCAGGGCGTTGCAGCGGCGATCGAGAAGTTGAACTGACCTCTCTCCGTCATTGCGAGGAGCCAACGGGTCCCGCCTTTGGCGGGCCCGATGACAGGCTCCGCGACCAAGCAATCCATGCCTCGGCAAATGGCGAAATGGATTGCTTCGCTGCGCTCGCAATGACGGGACGAGGGACGGAAAAGCAAAACAGCGCTTTTCCGGATTAGTTATATCTTATAATGATCTGACGGCTGGCTCACCGGCAAGGAGCGCCAGGGAGGAAATCATCATGACCTTGCTCTATCCGCTGCAATCGCTCGCGGCGCACCCGCCGCGGCTGTCGCCGGGCTATCGCTCGACGGTCAAGCGCTCGCCGCAAAAGCCGTTGATCCCGATCCGGCAAACGCTCTCCGAACTGACCGGTCCGGTCTATGGCCACGAAACAGTGCGCGAGAACGATCACGACCTCACCATTCAGCACAAGGGCGAGCCGCTTGGCGAACGCATCATCGTGCACGGCCATGTGCTCGACGAGGACGGCCGCGGCGTGCCCCACGCGCTGGTGGAGTTGTGGCAAGCCAATGCCTGCGGCCGCTACGTCCATGTCGTCGACCAGCATCCGGCGCCGCTCGATCCGAACTTCACCGGCGCCGGCCGCGCGCAGACCGATGCGAGCGGCTATTACAGGTTCGTCACCATCAAGCCCGGCGCCTACCCGTGGGGCAATCACCACAACGCCTGGCGCCCGGCCCACATCCATTTCTCGGTGTTCGGCCATGCCTTCATCTCGCGCCTGGTGACGCAGATGTATTTCCCGGGCGATCCCTTGTTTCCGTTCGATCCGATCTTCAACTCGGTGACGGACGAGAAGGCGCGCGCGCGGATGATCTCCTCGTTCGATCTCGAAAACACCCAGCCGGAATGGGCGCTGTGCTACCGCTTCAACATTGTCCTGCGCGGCAGGAACGCGACGCCGATGGAGAATAAACAGTGAGCGAGCAGCGGCCGGACGGCATCACACCATCGCAGACGGTCGGCCCGTATTTCAAATACGGCCTGACGCCGAACGGCGAGTACGCGTGGAACGACGCCTTCACCAACAACCTGATCACCCCTGACGTTTCCGGCGAGCGCATCCGCGTCGAGGGCACGGTGTTCGACGGCGACGGCGTGCCGGTGCCGGACTGCATGCTGGAGATCTGGCAGGCCGACGCACAGGGCCGGTTCTCCGATCCGCAGGATGCCCGCGCGCTGCCGAACAGCTCATTCAAGGGATTTGGCCGCGTCGGCACCGATGCCAAGGGCGGCTATTCCTTCGACACCATCAAGCCGGGGCAAGTGCCCGACCCCGACGGCAAGCCGCAGGCGCCGCACATCCTGCTCGCGGTGTATGCGCGCGGCATGCTGCTGCATCTCTACACGCGGATCTATTTCGATGATGAGACGGCCAACGCCGCCGACCCCGTGCTGGCGCTGGTGCCGTCCGATCGCCGCGCGACATTGATCGCCAAGCGCAAGGCGGGCGCTGCCAATCCGGCCTATGTGCTCGACATCCACCTGCAGGGCGACAACGAGACCGTGTTCTTCGACGTCTAAGGTCACGCCTCAGCATTCTCTCGTCATGGCCGGGCTTGACCCGGCCATCCATCTCCAATGAGTCGTTTGCGAAGATGGATGGATACGCGGGTCAAGCCCGCGTATGACGGCTCGGTTGCGCGGCAGGCCTCACCGCACATTCGGCAAATAGCGCGATCCCTCCTTTCCGAGGAACTCCAGCATCGCCTGCGCCGGCGGCAGCAGGATCTTGTCGGCGCGGCGGATCGCGTGCCATTGGCGCATCACTGGCAGGCCCACGACCTCGAGCACCACCAGCCGTCCTTCCTCCAACTCGTGGAAGACGGTGTGCTGGGAGATGAAGGCGATGCCGAGCCCGGCCATCACCGCCTGCTTGATGGTCTCGTTGCTGTCCATGGCCATGCCGACCTTGGGCTCGATCCGATGCTTCTGGAGGAACTGCTCCATCAGCAGCCGCGTGCCGGAGCCGTGCTCGCGGGTGATGAAGGTCTCAAAGGCAAGATCAGTCGCGGCGACGCGTTTCTTTCCATTGAGCCGGTGATCGGCGGCGGCGATGATCACGTGCGGATGCCTGCCGAGCGGGCGCATCTCGACCTCGATGTCCGCTGGCGGCTGCCCCATCACGGCGATATCGAGGTCGTAGCCGCGTAGCGCATCGCGGATGTCCTCGCGATTGCCGATTCTGAGCGTCACGTCGATCTTCGGGAAGCGTTGCGAGAACGCCGCGATCGCGAACGGCACGAAATATTTGGCGGTGCTGACTGCGCCCATCGCGACGCGCCCGCCGTTCTTGCCCGCGATCATGTCGAGCGACTGCTCGCAGTCGGCGAGCGCGGATTCGATACGCTCGACCAGCGCGAGAACGGTGCGGCCGGCATCCGTCAACGCCATGCCTTCAACAGTGCGCTGGATCAGGGGCAGGCCGGCAAGATCCTGCAGGTTGCGAAGCTGCAGGGTGACCGCCGGCTGGGTAAGGTTGAGCCGGTTGGCCGCGCCTGTGATCGAGCCGGCCGCATGCACGGCGGTCAACGCGCGCAGCTGACGAATGGTGAGGTCGCGCGAGAAACGTCCCGGCATGAGTACCTCCATAAAAAATACTTTGGCCACACTTAAGATATTAAAATTTCACTAATTCTGCAATTCGCGTGTTGATAGTGGCGACAGCGACTCCGCTCCGGAGCCGCTTCAAGCGAAGCCCCGTCGAGAGGGCTCGGTGAACGGGAGAGCGGCCGTGGATCATCTTCCTGCATTGCAGGCCTATCTCGACGACCCCGCGCGTCAGGACACCGTCCGCGCGGCAGCCGTGGCGGTGGTCGAGGCGCTGGCCGCGGCCGCGGTCGAACTCGCAGGCGTCATCGCCTCGGGCCCGCTGGTCGGCATCACCGGCCGTGACGGTGCGGTCAATCCGGCCGGCGACACCCAAAAGGACATCGATGTTGTCGCAGATCGGCTGATGCGCGACGCCCTGCGCACAGCGCCGGTGGCCGCCGTGCTCTCGGAGGAAGTGGAACTGCCGGAGACGCTCGACGCCGAGGCGCCGCTCTGTGTCGCGATCGATCCGCTCGACGGCTCGGCCAACCTTGCGAACAACATCTCGGTCGGCACCATCTTTTCCATCCGGCCCAAGGCGCGCGACATCCTCTCGACCTTCTTCGAGCCCGGCACCGCGCAGATTGCCGCCGGCTGTTTCATCTACGGCCCGCAGACCGTGCTGGTGCTGGCGCTGGACCAGCGCGTCGACGTCTTCACTCTGTATCCGCCGCGGCGCGAATTCGTGCTGACCGGGCGCGGTATCCGGATTCCGCCCGATACGCCGGAGTTCGCGATCAACGCCTCCAATCGCCGGCACTGGAGCGGCGCGGTGCGCGGCTATATCGACGAATGCCTCGCCGGCGCCAATGGCGAACGCGGCCGCGACTTCAACATGCGCTGGATCGGCTCATTGGTGGCGGAAGCCTACCGCATCCTGGTCCGTGGCGGCGTGTTTCTCTATCCAGCCGATGCGCGCCCGGCCTACCGCGAAGGCCGCCTGCGCCTGCTCTACGAAGCCCATCCCGTGGCGCTGATCATGGAATGGGCTGATGGCGCCGCCTCCAGCGGGCGCGCCCGCATTCTCGAACTTTCGGCGCGGACGCCGCACCAGCGGGTGCCCTTGATCATGGGATCGCCGCGCACCGTGCGCGACATCGATATGATGCACGAGGGCGTCGAGCCGCTGTTCGAAAACGCCGACGCGCCGTTGTTCGCGCGCCGCGGACTGTTTCGCTGAAGGAGGCCGGCATGTCGCGGCGTCACCCCATCATATCGGTCACAGGTTCTTCCGGCGCCGGAACGACATCGGTCAGGAAGACCTTCGAGAACATCTTCCGGCGCGAGAATGTCAGCGCCGCCTATGTCGAAGGCGATGCCTTCCACCGTTACGATCGCGCCGAGATGCGCAGCAAGATGGTTGAGGAGGCCGAGCGCGGCAACAAGCATTTCAGCCATTTCAGCCCCGAAACCAATTTGTTCGAGGAACTCGAAAAACTGTTCCGCGACTATAGCGAGTCCGGCACTGGGACGACGCGGCACTATGTGCACGACGAGCAGGAGGCGCGGCTCTACGGCGGCGATCCCGGCACTTTCACCAAGTGGGAGTCGTTGCCGGAGAGTTCCGATCTGCTGTTCTATGAGGGCCTGCATGGCGCCGTCGTCACCGAGAAGGTGAATGTTGCCAAATATGCCGACCTCAAGATCGGCGTCGTCCCCGTCATCAATCTCGAATGGATCCAGAAGCTGCATCGCGATCGCAGCCACCGCGGCTATTCCACGGAGGCAGTGACCGACACCATCCTGCGGCGCATGCCTGATTATGTGAACTACATCTGCCCGCAGTTCACCGAGACCGACATCAACTTCCAGCGCGTGCCGACGGTCGACACGTCGAACCCGTTCATCGCGCGCTGGATCCCGACGCCGGACGAATCGATGGTCGTGATCCGGCTGAAGAATCCGCGTGGCATCGATTTTCCCTATCTGCTCTCGATGATCCCGCACAGCTTTATGTCGCGCGCCAATTCGATCGTGATCCACGGCGCCAAACTCGACCTGGCGATGCAGCTCATCCTCACCCCGCTGATTCTGCAACTGATGGAACGAAAGAGGCGAACGATATGACCGCACTTGCGTCTGTGGCCAGCCGCACCCAAGTCAGCCATGCCGAGATGGCGAACGCCATCCGCTTCCTCGCCATCGATGCCGTGGAGAAGGCGAAGTCCGGGCATCCCGGCATGCCGATGGGCATGGCCGGTGTTGCGACCGTGCTGTTTTCGCGCTTCCTCAAATTCGACCCCGATGATCCGGCCTGGCCCGACCGCGACCGTTTCGTGCTCTCGGCCGGCCATGGCTCGATGCTGCTCTACGCGCTGCTGCATCTGACCGGCTATGAAGGCGTCACGCTGGATCAGCTCAAGGCCTTCCGCCAGTGGGGATCGGCGACTCCAGGCCATCCCGAATATGGCCACACGCCCGGCGTGGAGACGACGACCGGCCCGCTCGGGCAGGGCATCGCGACCGCCGTCGGCATGGCGCTCGCCGAGCGATTGATGAATGCGCGGTTCGGCGACGAACTCGTCGACCACTTCACCTATGTCATCGCCGGCGATGGCTGTCTGATGGAAGGCATCAGCCACGAGGCGATCTCGCTCGCCGGGCATTTGCGGTTGAACCGGCTGATCGTGCTGTTCGACGACAACCGGATCTCGATCGACGGCGCGACGTCACTGTCCTGTTCCGACCATCAGCTCGCGCGTTTCAGGGCCTCCGGCTGGTCGGCCTGCCGGATCGACGGCCATGATCCGCAAGCGGTTGCGAGGGCGATCGATGAAGCCAGGAAGAGTGACCTGCCGTCGCTGATCGCCTGCCAGACCGTGATCGGCTTCGGCGCGCCGAACCGGGAAGGCAGCGAGAAGGTTCACGGTGCACCGCTCGGATCGGACGAGGTCGCCAAAACGCGGGCAGCGCTCGATTGGCGCTACGAGCCATTTGAAGTTCCGCCAGCCGTGCTTGCCGAATGGCGCGAGATCGGCGCACGCGGCCGGGCGGCGCGCCGCGCCTGGATCGAGCGTTCACGGAGCGCCTGCAATGGCGGCGGCAGGTCGCCGTTCCACGATGCGCTGAACAAAAAGCTGCCCGGCGCCTATACCGAGGCGATGGCGAAGCTGAAGGAGCGTTTCGCGGCCGAGCGTCCCAAGCTTGCGACACGGCAGGCGTCGCAGCAGGTGATCGATGTGATCGCCGAAGCGCTGCCGAACCTGCTCGGCGGCTCGGCCGACCTGACGCACTCCAATCTCACGCTGGCGAAATCACAGGTGCCAGTGCGGTCGGGCTGGCTGCACGGCAGCTATATCCATTACGGCGTCCGCGAGCACGCCATGGCGGCGGCGATGAACGGCATCGCGTTGCACGGCGGCTTCGTCCCCTACGGCGGAACATTCCTCGCATTCGCCGACTATAGCCGCCCCGCGATCCGGCTCGCTGCGCTGATGGGCGTCCGCGTCATCCACGTCATGACGCACGATTCGATCGGACTGGGCGAGGACGGTCCGACGCACCAGCCGGTCGAGCATCTCGCCGCGCTCCGTGCGATCCCCAATCTCCTGGTGTTTCGCCCCGCCGATCCGATCGAGACCGCGGAAGCCTGGGACTGCGCGCTGAAGGCCGAAACCTCGCCGTCGATCCTGTGCCTGTCGCGGCAGGCGCTGACCGCTTTTCGCGATGTTACCGATACCAACCACGTCGCGCTTGGCGCCTATGTGGCGATCGAGCCGGATGGAGGCCGTGACGTCACGCTGATTGCAACCGGCTCAGAAGTCTCGATCGCGCTCGAAGCGGCCAAGCTGCTCGGAAGTGAGAATGTCCGTGCCGCCGTCGTTTCCGCCCCGTGCTTCGATCTGTTCCGGAAGCAGCCGCGCGACTACCAGGCCAAGGTGCTGGGCGATGCGCCACGTGTCGGCATCGAGGCCGCGATCGAGGGCGATTGGGCGCGCTGGCTTGGCGATGATGGCGAGTTCGTCGGCATGAACGGTTTCGGCGCCTCCGCGCCCGCTGATGTGCTCTACCGCGAGTTCGGCATTACGCCGGCCGCCGTCGCGGCTGCGGCCAGGCGCGTGATCCAGCACGCAAGCGAAAGGAAATAAGCATGGCGCGTATAACCTTGAGGCAACTGCTGGATCATGCCGCCGAGCGCGGCTACGGCGTGCCCGCTTTCAACATCAACAATATGGAGCAGGGCCTTGCGATCATGGAGGCGGCGTCGGCCTGCGATGCGCCCGTCATCATCCAGGCCTCACGCGGCGCGCGCGCCTATACGGGTGACATCATGCTGTCGAAGATGATCGATGCGCTCGAGGAGATGTATCCGGACGTGCCGCTGTGCCTGCATCTCGATCATGGCAACGAGGAATCCACCTGCGCCACCGCGATCCGCTATGGCTTCACGTCGGTGATGATGGACGGCTCGCTGAAGGCCGATGCCAAGACGGCAGCCGATTATGACTATAACGTTGACATTACCCGCCGCGTCGTCGACATCGCGCATTGGGTCGGCGCCTCCGTCGAGGGCGAGCTCGGCGTGCTCGGCTCGCTCGAGCATGGCGGCGGCGAGCAGGAGGACGGCCATGGCGTCGAGGGCAAGGTCAGCCATGACAAGCTCCTCACCGATCCGGACCAGGCGGTCGATTTCGTCCGCGCCACCAAGGTGGATGCGCTCGCGATCGCAATGGGCACCTCGCATGGCGCCTACAAGTTCACGCGGCGGCCCGACGGTGACATCCTCGCGATGCGCGTGGTGGAGGAGATACATCAGCGGCTGCCGAATACGCATCTGGTGATGCACGGCTCGTCCTCGGTGCCGCAGCCATTGCAGGACATGTTCAACCAGTTCGGCGGCGAGATGCCGCAGACCTGGGGCGTGCCGGTCGAGGAGATCGTCCGCGGCATCAAGCACGGCGTCCGCAAGGTCAATATCGATACCGATTGCCGGCTCGCGATGGCCGCGGCCTTCCGCAAGGTCGCGACTCAATCGAAAAGCGAATTCGATCCCCGCAAATTCTTGAAACCCGCGATGGAGGCTTTGCGTGACCTCTGCCGCGACCGCTTCGAGCAGTTCGGCACGGCGGGCAATGCCGCGAAGATCAAGGTGATTCCGCTGTCCGAGATGGCGAGGCGCTACCGCGCCGGCGCGCTCGATCCGCAAATTGGGGCGATGACCGAAGCAGCGTGAGGGGCACGCCAGAAAGTTTTCAGGAGGACCATATGAACATGCAGTCGATGACCCTGCGCGGCAAGGATCGCTACAAATCCGGTGTGCTCGAATACAAGCGCATGGGCTATTGGGAGCCCGACTACCAGCCCAAGGACACGGACGTCATCGCGTTGTTCCGCGTCACGCCGCAGGACGGCGTCGATCCGACCGAAGCCTGCGCGGCGGTAGCAGGCGAATCCTCGACCGCGACCTGGACCGTGGTGTGGACCGATCGTCTGACGGCGGCGGAAAAATATCGCGCGAAATGCTACCGCGTCGATCCGGTGCCGGGTTCGCCAGGCAGCTATTTCGCCTACATCGCCTATGACCTCGATCTGTTCGAGCCGGGCTCGATCGCGAATCTCACCGCGTCGATCATCGGCAACGTCTTCGGCTTCAAGCCGCTGAAGGCGCTGCGGCTCGAGGACATGCGGCTTCCCGTTGCCTATGTGAAGACGTTCCAGGGCCCCGCGACCGGCATCGTGGTCGAGCGCGAGCGGCTCGACAAGTTCGGGCGTCCCTTGCTCGGCGCGACTGTGAAGCCGAAGCTCGGCCTCTCCGGCCGCAACTACGGCCGCGTCGTCTACGAAGCGCTGAAGGGTGGGCTCGATTTCACCAAGGACGACGAAAACATCAACTCGCAGCCCTTCATGCACTGGCGGGAGCGCTTCCTCTACTGCATGGAGGCGGTCAACCGCGCGCAGGCCGCGACCGGCGAGATCAAGGGCACCTATCTCAACGTCACCGCGGCGACCATGGAGGACATGTACGAGCGCGCCGATTTCGCCCGCGAACTCGGCTCGACCATCGTCATGATCGATCTTGTGATCGGCTACACCGCGATCCAGTCGATGGCGAAATGGGCGCGCAAGAACGACATGATCCTGCATCTGCATCGCGCCGGCCATTCCACCTACACCCGGCAACGGTCGCATGGCGTCTCGTTCCGCGTCATCGCAAAATGGATGCGGCTCGCGGGCGTGGATCATATTCACGCCGGCACTGTGGTCGGCAAGCTCGAGGGCGATCCGAACACCACGCGCGGCTACTACGATATCTGCCGCGAAGACTTCAATCCGATGCAGCTCGAGCACGGCGTGTTCTTCGACCAGAATTGGGCCAGCCTCAACAAGCTGATGCCGGTGGCCTCGGGCGGCATCCATGCCGGGCAGATGCATCAGCTGCTCGACCTCCTGGGCGAGGACGTCGTGCTGCAGTTCGGCGGCGGCACCATTGGTCACCCGCAGGGCATCCAGGCGGGTGCCACCGCCAACCGCGTCGCGCTGGAAGCGATGATCCTCGCCCGCAACGAGGGGCGCGACTACGTCCATGAAGGTCCAGAGATCCTGGCCAAGGCGGCGCAAAGCTGCACACCGCTGCGCGAGGCGCTCGAGGTCTGGAAGGACGTCACCTTCAACTATGAATCGACCGATGCGCCGGACTTCGTTCCGACGCCGAGCGTCGCGGTCTGAAAGGGGTACATCATGCGCATAACCCAGGGCTGCTTCTCCTTCCTGCCCGATCTCACCGACGAGCAGATCACGGCACAGGTGCAGTACTGCCTCGACAGGGGCTGGGCTGTTAACATCGAATTCACCGACGATCCGCATCCCCGCAACACCTATTGGGAGATGTGGGGCCTGCCGATGTTCGATCTGCGCGACGCCGCGGGTATCATGCGGGAGCTCGGCGAATGCCGGCGCGTGTATGGCGACCGCTATATCCGGATCTCCGGCTTCGATTCGAGCCACGGATGGGAGTCCGTGCGCATCTCCTTCATCGTCAATCGGCCCACGAACGAGCCCGGCTTCCGGCTCGACCGGCAGGAATCCGTCGGTCGCAACCTCCGCTATTCGACGCATGCCTATGCGGCGGAGCGGCCTGAAGGCGAGCGTTACGCAGACCGTTAACCGCGTCCGGTTCAAGCCAGGCGGGTGGCTCCCTCGGCCGACCTGGTCCGGATGCACTTCTCCGTCGTCGCCAGGTTGCGGCGACGGAGCTTTTCGACACGAGAGCAGGATGACGCAACCACAGCCACAGACTGACGAAGCCCCGCTGGAGGCCGTCGATCTCCGCCGCGAATTCGCCGACCTTGGCATCGGCGCCGTGCTCGACCAGCTCGATTCCGAGTTGATCGGCCTGGCGCCAGTGAAGACGCGCATTCGCGAGATCGCAGCGCTGCTGCTGGTGGAGCGCATCAGGCAGAAGATGGCGCTCGCCACCACCTTTCCGACCCTGCATATGTCCTTCACCGGCAATCCTGGCACCGGCAAGACTACGGTAGCAATGCGGATGGCCAGCATCCTGCACCGGCTCGGCTTCGTGCGCCGCGGCCACGTCATCAGCGTCACTCGCGACGACCTGGTCGGGCAATATATCGGCCACACCGCACCAAAGACGAAGGAGATCTTGAAGAAGGCGATGGGCGGCGTGCTGTTCATTGACGAGGCCTACTACCTCTATCGCCCCGACAATGAGCGCGACTACGGCCAGGAGGCGATCGAGATCCTGTTGCAGATCATGGAGCAGCAGCGCGAGGATCTGGTCGTGATCCTCGCCGGCTATGGCGACCGCATGGAAAAATTCTTCCAGAGCAATCCGGGTTTTCGTTCCCGCATCGCCCATCACATCGACTTCCCCGACTATTCGGACCCCGAGTTGCTCGCGATCGCCGAGTTGATGTTGCAGCAGCAGAACTACCACTTCTCAGCGGCGGCGCGCGATGCCTTCATCCGCTACATCGCCGTGCGCAAGACTCAGCCGCTGTTCTCCAACGCGCGCTCGATCCGCAATGCGCTGGATCGCATCCGGCTCCGCCAGGCCAACCGCATCGTCTCCCGGCTCGACCGGGTGCTCACGGCCGACGACGTGATGTCGATCGAGGCCGGCGATGTGCTGGCGAGCCGGGTCTTTTCGAAAGGCGCGACGGACAAGGAGACATGAGCGAGACGCTGACAGCCGTGCGGGCGGCGACCTTCGGAGACCTCCTTGCCCGCGCCCGCGCACTGATCTTTGACGTCGACGGCACAATGGCCGAGACCGAGGAGGTGCACCGCCGCGCCTTCAACGAGGCGTTCTCGCGCGCAGGCCTCAACTGGTACTGGGACCAAGCCACCTACGGACAGTTGCTGCGCGTCGCCGGAGGCAAGGAGCGGATCCGCGCATTTGCCATGCGCAAGCGAACCATGCCGCTGCTGTCGACGCGCGAGATCGCGGAGCTGCACCAGATCAAGACCGCGCGTTATGCCGAACTGATCGCAACGGGCGGCTGCCCGTTGCGGCCGGGCGTGGAGGCTTTGCTGCGAAAGGCACGACGGCGCAGCCAGCGGCTGGCGATCGCGACGACGACCTCGCGTGCCAATATCGATGCGCTATTGTTGGTGGCGCTGGGCGAGGATTGGGCCGAGTGGTTCGAGGCGATCGTCGCGGGTGACGATGTGCCCGAGAAGAAGCCGGCACCCGACGTCTATCTCATGATGCTGGCGCGACTGTCGCTCCCTGCTTCCCGCTGCATAGCCATCGAGGACTCGCGCAACGGATTAATCGCGGCCTCGCGCGCCGGCATTCCCGTGCTGTTCACCCGCAGCGCCTACTTCCGCGACGATGATTGCTCGGAAGCGCTGCTCGCCGTCGATGAACTCACCGAGATCGCCGGCTGACGCTGCCGCGTGCCAGCTGGAGCGCCGTAGCCCGGGTGGAGCGCCAGCGTAACCCGGGGCCGCTCACAAACGTTGATCCAGATGTCCCGGGTTGCGCTTCGCTCCACCCGGGCCACGGCCCTTGACTATCAGCATTCGGTTATATAATAATATAGTTATATAATGGATGCTTGATATGCCAAACCTCGACGCCGCCTTTTCAGCGCTCGCCGACCCGACCCGCCGGGCCATCCTGGCTCGCCTTGCGCTGGGCGAAGCGACCGTCATGGAACTGGTCGAGCCGTTCGAGCTGACGCAGCCCGCCATCTCCCGCCATCTCAAGGTGCTGGAAAGCGCGGGCCTGATCATTCGCCGCGTTGAAGGCACCAAGCGACCGTGCCGGCTCGCGCCGACCGCCGTGGCCGAGATCGACCAGTGGCTTTCGATGCTACGGCAAGCCCTGAACGCGAATTACGACCGGCTCGACCAGGTTCTGGCCGATATGAAAACCGAGAAGTGAAAGGCTTCCCATGACCAGACTGACGCTGAAGACCGAAGGCGATCGATATGTCATCGTCACCCGCCGCTTCGCCGCGCCGCCAGAAGCCGTCTATCGCGCCCATACCGAGCCGGAACTCTTGCAGAAATGGCTGCTCGGTCCGCCGGGCTGGACCATGCCGGTCTGCATCAGCGAAGCCCGTCCTGGCGGCAAGATCCGCTACGAGTGGAGCAATGGCGAAGGCGGCGGGTTCTATCTGACCGGCGAATATCTGGAGCTCGCGCCGTTCAGCCGCATCGTCCACGTCGAGCGCATGCATCTGCCGGACCCGACGCCGGACAATCACGTCGAGACCATTTTCGCGCCCGACGGCAGCGGCACCTTGATGACGATGCGAATGACGCTGCCGGATGCAGCGACGCGGGAGGCGATGCTGGCGGCCGGCATGGAGCACGGAATGGAAGACAGCTACTCCCGGCTCGATGCGCTTGCGTAGCCGGTCTTACGGGATGAGACGCTCGTCGCGTAAACGCGCGAACAGATCGAAGAAGCTATCATCGGTTGTTTGGTAATCGAGAAAGCCGAGCTTGCGGCTCTTGCTCATATCGGTAACGACCTCGATCGGGCGACCGAGGTCGGCGTCGGTATGCCAGGCCGAGGTGAGCACGCCGAGATCGGGCTCGGCCAGCCGATATTTTCTGGCGATGTCGGACCAGATCGGGCCCGCATCGGCCAATTGTCGCTCCAGCGGAATTCCTTCGCCCTGAAATGACGCCGGCTTTAGTCCAAACCAGTCGGCCAGCCGCTGCCACATCCAGCTCCAGCGAAACACGTCGCCATTGACGACATTGAACGCCTGATTGCGGGCGGCCGGCGTTGTCGCCGCCCATTCCAGATGGCGTGCGAGCAGCCGCGCATCCGTCATATCGGTAAGACCATTCCACTGCGTCGCGGAGCCCGGAAACAGGAACGGACGTCCGGTCTCGCGGCAGATGGTGGCGTAGACCGCGAGCGTCACGCCCATGTTCATCGCGTTGCCCACGGCATAGCCGATGATGGTGTGCGGCCGATGGATGCTCCAGCCAAAGCCGTCGCGACCAGCCGCCGCGAACACTTCGTCTTCCTGGGCGTAGTAGAAATTCTCGATCTCGAGCCGGGGCTGGTCTTCCCGAAACGGCGTGGCGGGCAGCTTGCCCTTGCCGTAATTTTCGAACGGACCAAGATAGTGCTTCAGCCCGGTCACGAGCGCGACATGCCTGACCGAGCCTGCAGGCGACAACGCGTCGAGCAGGTTGCGCACCATCGCAGAATTGACCCTGATATTCTCGGCCTCGGTGTTCTGGCGCAACCACGTGCTGATGAACACGTCCGTCGGTCTCAGATCCTGTAGCGCCTTGCGAACCGATGCGGGGTCCAGCAGGTCCGCCGCCACCGGCTGCAGGCCGATGTTGGCTGGTGGCCGGCGCGCCAGCGCGTAGATCTGCCACTCCTGCTGACGCAGGTGCCGGACCAGATTATTGCCGACGATACCGCTTGCGCCCACGACCAGCGCTGAACCCGCCATGTTCCAACCTCCAGTGATATCGGTGGGAGATAGGATTGGTCGACGCATCAACCAGGGCGGCCGCGCCGGGAATAACTCTTTCGTGAGCGAGCCTCGACTACTCCATCACCGCCGCATGGTCCGAGGATGCCTGCGACTGCGACCGCAGCGCCGCCTTGGTCGAACCGATCATGATCGCAAGCGGGATCGAGGCCAGGATGAACACCATCACGAGCTGGTAGTCGTGGGCGAACGCGATGATCTGCGCCTGCACCGCGACGATCTTATCCGCCATCGCGCGGCCGGTGTCGGTGTTGAGATTGATCATGCCACTGACATTGGGCATCTGCAGTGCATGGTTGAAGGGGGTGATGTGCTCGGACAGCGTCGCGTAGATGCGCCGCGAGCCTTCCGTGAGCTGCGCGATCACGATGGAGATGCCGATCGAGCTGGCGACGTTGCGCAGCAGCGTCAGCATCGAGGTGCCGTCAGTGCGCAGGTGATTGGGCAAGCTCAGGAACGCCACGGTCGAGAGCGGTACGAACACCAGTCCGAAGCCGAAACCCTGGACGATGCTCACGACCACGATCTCGGTTGCGCTGGTCTGGTCGGTCCAGCCGGTCATCACGAACAGCGACGCGGCGGTCAGTGCCAGGCCGGAGATGATCAGCGTGCGCGCCTCGATGAAGCGCATCATGCGTCCGACCAGCATCATCGCGACGAAGGTGCCGCAGCCGCGGCTCGCCAGCAGCACACCGGCGGTGATGATGGGATAGCCGATCACGTTCTGCAGGTAAGGCGAGGACAGCGCCATGGTCGAGTAGAGCACAAGCCCCATCACGGTCATGAACACGCAGCCGCCGACGAAATTCCTGTCCTTGAACAGCTCGAACCGGATGAACGGCTTCGACGTCGTGAACGAATGGGCGAAGAAGTAATAGAAACCGATGCCGCTGATGATGAACTCGGCGATGATCTCGTTGGATTCGAGCCAGCCGAGCTGCTCGCCGCGGTCGAGCGCAAGCTGCAGCGAGCCGATCGCGACCGCGAGCGCGCCGAAGCCGAACCAGTCGAAGCGCAGTTCCAGGTTCTGCTTGGTCTCGTCCATGAAGATGATGAGGCCGAGCACGGTGATGGCCCCGAAGGGCAGGTTGACGAAGAACACCCAGTGCCAGGAATAGGTCTCGGTCAGCCAGGCGCCGAGCGAGGGTCCCATGATCGGCCCCATCATCACGCCCATGCCCCAGATCGACATCGCCTTGGCGCGTTCGTGCAGCGCGTAGGAGTCGAGCATCACGGCTTGCGACAGCGGCACCAGCGCTGCGCCGAACACGCCCTGCAGCAGGCGGAACAGCACCATCTGGCTGATGTCCTGCGCCAGGCCGCACAGCACGGAAGCCACGGTGAAGCCGGCGGAGCAGATGATGAAGATGCGCTTTCGGCCGAACCGGTTGGCGATCCATCCCACCGGCGCGGTCATGATCGCGGCCGCCACGATGTAGGACGTGAGCACCCAGTTGATCTGGTCCTGCGATGCCGACAGCGTGCCCTGCATATAGGGCAGCGCGACATTGGCGATGGTGGTGTCCAGCGCCTGCATGACGGTCGCTGTCATCGCGCAGACCGTCACCATGTTCCGGCGCAGTCCGGGCACCATGATGAGCGAGGGGGCCGCCGTCGACATCTGTTCTATCGCCTGTGCTGGTTGGTTGAATCGGTCGGGCCGCGGGCACCACCTCTCCCCGCCGGCGAGAGGTCGCGCCGAAGGGGCGGGTGAGGGGGATCAGGTCCCACGAGAGAGCGTAACCCCCCACCCGGATCGCATCTTGCGATGCGACCCGACCTCTCCCGATAGGAGAGGTGGCGAGTTCCGATGCCGCACCAACTCGATCTGATTTCATTAGACCTAGTCCTGCTCGTGGGTCGCTGCGGCCGAGGACAGGCCGAGCAGGCCGGACAGCGTGCGGCGATGATTGGTGTCGATGGTGGCGTAGACGCTCATGCCCGCCTTCAATTTGCGCACCATCTTGTCGTTCTTGTCGAAATAGATCCTGACCGGCACGCGCTGCACCACCTTGACGAAGTTGCCGGTCGCGTTCTGCGGCGGCAGGATCGCGAATTGCGCGCCGGTGCCGGGCGAGAGCGAGCCGACCGTGCCCTTGAACAAATGGTTCGGGAACGCGTCGACCTCGAGGTCGACCGGCTGGCCGACCGCGACATAGGTGAAGTCTGATTCCTTCGGGTTGGCGTCGACCCAGGGGTTCGCCACGTCGATGATGGAGAACACCGGCGTGCCGGCGGCGATGAAGCGGCCGAGCTGGATCTGCTCGACCTGAGTGGCGGTGCCTGCCATCGGCGCGCGCATCACGGTGTGGTCGAGGTTGCGCTGGGCCTCATCGAGCTTGGCCTTGGCCTGCGCATAAGGTGGGAATTGCTCCAGCGGCAGGTCGGGATCGCCGAGCAGTTGCGCCTTGGAACTGGAGATCTGCTGCTTGATGAACTCGGCCTGCGCGCTCGCGGTCACCAGCGACGTCGCGGCGTTGTCGAGGTCGAGCTGCGAACCGAAATTGCTTTTCACCAGCGACTGCTTGCGGTCGACGTCCCGCTGCTTCAGGTCGACCCCCCGTTGTGCCAGATCGAGCATCTGGCCGTAGATTTTGATATTGGCGACCAGGTTGTCATAGTTCGTGCGTGCCTGATCGAGCGCCCCCTTGGCCTGGTCGACCGCGAGGCGGAACGGCACCGGGTCGATCTCGAACAGCACGTCGCCTTCCTTGACCTGCTGGCCTTCCTTGACCACGACCTTCTCGATCTTGCCGGAGATGTCGGGGGTGATCAGCACCTTCTGTGCGCCGACATAGGCGTCGTCGGTCGACACATAGCGGCCGCCGTTGAGATAGAAGACGACGCCGCCGACCAGCACCACCAGCGGCAACACGACGAGGAGGAGGAATCGGCGATAGCGTCGCAAGCCCGCCACCAGTCCGCGCGGCTGATCGGTCTTCGCCGGGGACGAAGCCGGATTGTCCCTCTGCTCGGGCGCGAGTTTCAGTACGGGATCAGCCATAGCGCTGCTCTTTTCTGGGAGATTCGCCGGCCGGGGTTTGGATGGCATTGCGGACGTTTTCCTTGATAGATTCGAGTTGGACGAGCAGGCGGTGGGCATCGGCGGGGCTGATGCCTTCCAGCGCGGTTGCAGTGAGTTCGGAGCGAAGGCCGGCGAGCTTGGCGAGCAGCGGGCGCGCCGCCTTGCGCAGATAGAGGCGGTTCACTCTGCGGTCATTCTCGTCGCCGCGGCGCTCGATCCAGCCATTGTCGCAGAGCTTGTCGATCAGCCGGGTCAGCGTGATCGGTTGCATCTCGAGCAACTCGGCAAGCTCGGTCTGCTTCATTCCCTCGCTGCGCTCGACCTTGGTCAGCACCGCCCATTGCGCGCGGGTGATTCCGTAGCGCGCGGCCTCCTTGTCGGCGTAGACGCGGATCAGGCGAAACAATTCACCGAGCGTGAACATGAAGTTCGCGTCGACGGACCCCGGCATAATCTACCCTCCATAAGCTTTGGCTATAATAAGCTTGCTTATGATTTCCGCATGTCCGGTTAACGGAAGGCAGCTCCGCTTCCAGAACATGGCTGGGAACGGGGCGAGCCCCGGGGCTTTGGGATCGCCGGTCAGGCTGCTAAAATGGTGCATATGACGTTGACAAAACCCACATTTCCCGCACCTGACCACGATCACGGCCGCTGCACTGCGGAAGGGATCGCGCATGCCGAGGAGGTTTGCGCGCGGCGGGCGCAGAAGTTCACGCCGATCCGCCGTCAGGTGCTCGGGGCGCTATTGTCCAGCCACCGGCCGCTCGGCGCCTATGAGGTGATCGACGAGCTCGCCAAGTCGATGCCGCGCCCGGCGCCGATCACCGTCTACCGCGCGCTCGATTTCCTGATGGAGAACGGCCTCGTTCACCGCATCGAAAGCCGGAACGCGTTTCTGGCCTGCGCGCATGATCACGACGAGACTTCGATGGTGGCGTTTTTGATCTGCGATCGCTGCGGCGCAGTCGGCGAAATCCCGGCGGCGCCGGTGGCCCAGAGCCTGAAGGCCGCAGCGCGCGCCGCGGGCTTTGCGCCGAAGTTGTCGGTGGTCGAGATCGCCGGCACTTGCGCGCATTGCCAGAAAGAAACCAGGGCCGTTGTCTGATTGAATTTGAGCATGATCCGGAAAAGTGGAAACCCGTTTTCCGAAAAGATCATGCTCAGACAAAGAGATGAAACCCGGAAGCCCCCTGCTCCGGATTCCAAACGATAACACGGCGCCAAGCCGGAAACCGAGGCAACATGTCAACGCAAACCATCTCCAGCGTCGCCGCAACCGGCCGCGCGCTCACCCCGGGCGCGGTCGCGATCATGCTGATGCTGTGCGTGAGCTGGGGATTCAACCAGATCGCGGTCAAGCTTGCGCTGCCCGACATTCCGCCGATGCTGCAGGCGATGTTCCGCTCCGCCGGCGCGTTGCCGGTGATGCTGATCGTGGGCTGGCTGCGCGGCGTCAAATTCTTCGAGCGCGACGGCACGCTTCTGGCCGGCCTGGTCGCCGGGTTGATGTTCGGCATCGAGTTCGTGCTGATCTTCAGCGGCCTGGTGTTCACCTCGGCCTCGCGCGCGTCGGTCTTCCTCTATACGGCGCCGTTCTTCGTCGCATTCGGCTCCCATCAGTTCCTCGGCGAGCGGCTCTCCGCCTTGCAATGGAGCGGGCTCGCCTTGAGCTTTGCCGGCGTCGCGCTTGCGATCGGCGTGCCGCAGCCGGATGTCGACGCCAAGGTCTTGCTGGGCGATCTGATGGTGGTCGGCGGCGGCGCGCTTTGGGCGGCCACCACGCTGGTCGCCAAGGGGACAGCGCTACGCAAGGCCGCGCCGGAAAAGGCGCTCGGCTATCAGGTCGCCCTGTCGATTCCGATCCTGGGTATCGCCTCGTGGCTTGCGGGCGAAACCATCACCCATTTTCCCAGCCCGCTGTCGCTCGCCTTGATGGCGTATCAGGCGATCTGGGTGGTGGGTTGCACCTTCGTGATCTGGTTTGCGATGGTGAAGATGTATTCCGCCAGCAAGCTGTCGGCCTTCACTTTCATCACGCCGCTGTTCGGCGTCGTCGCTGCCTATGTCATCATGCATGACACCCTGACGCCGGTATTCGGCGTCGCGGCGCTGTTGGTGATCATCGGCCTCTATCTCGTGAACAAGCCGGATCCGAAGGTGACGCCGGATCCCAATGTGCCGGCGTGAACCACCGCTGTCATTCCGGGATGCGCCGAAGGCGCAGGCCCGGAATCCATCGGGCCGCATGCGCGGTGGAGAAATGGATTCCGGGCTCGATGCTTCGCATCGCCCCGGAATGACGACTGGGCGTCGAGGTAGATCTTTCCTCCGTCATTGCGAGCGGAGCGAAGCAATCCATGCCTCCGCGTGCCGTGTATTGCTTCGCTTCGCTCGCAATGACGGGTAAAGAACCCGCGCCTATCCCCGTTCGATCGGCAGGGTCTCGTCCTTGGCCCATTCGCCCATCGAGGCATCATAGAGAGTGAGGTTGTCGTAGCCGAGCCGATGGAGCTGGAATAAATCGACCGTGGCGGAAATGCCGCCGCCGCAATAGGCGATCACGCGCTTGTCCTTGCTGATGCCTTGGCTTGCAAATTTCGCTTCCGCGTCCGCGCGCGCGATGAACGTCTTCGCCGTGGGATCGAGCAACGTCGCCGCCGGCACATTGACGCTGCCGGGAATGCGTCCCGGCCGGCCGTAGCGGCTGGGTTCGAGGCCTGCGTGGAATTGTGGACCCAGCGCATTGACGGTGACGGTGCCTTGGTCCCCTCGTGCGGCGAGCACGTCGTCCTTGCCGACGAAGAAACCCGCTCGCGGTTTCGCGGCAAACGTCGCAGGCGGATAGCCCTTGGCGGGGCCGGTCTCGAGCGGGCGTCCTTCCGCTTTCCACTTGTCCAGGCCGCCGTCGAGCACGGAGGCGCCGTCGAAGCCCAGCGATTTCAGCATCCACCAGAAGCGCGTCGCCCACATCGGCGTGCCGATCGAATACAGCACCACCCGGCTGTCGGGACCGATCCCGTGGCGGCCGAAGGCGGTTTCGAGCTGCGCGACGAGGGGCATCATGAAGCGCAGTTCCGTGTTCGGAGCGGAGAATTCGCCCTGCAAGTCGAGAAAATCGGCGCCGGCGATATGGCCGGCCTCGAAGGTTTCTTTCCCCGGCACCGCAATATAGGGAACGCCGCTGCCTTCCGGCGCCGGCTCCAGATAGGTCGTACAGTCGAAGAGGCGAAGATCCGGCTGATGCAGGATATCGGCAAGTTCCGCCGTGGTGATAAGCTCATCCCTTGTCGCCATCTGCACCTCCCGCGGGTGGTATTTGCTTCAAGGTATGGCGCGCGGTAGGGGATGAAAAGCCGTCCTCGCGTGTTCGCGGGCCCTTTAATCCCCCGAATCCTCCCCCGATATACCGGTCAGCCCATCGGACGGCCGCCGGTCTTGCGCTCGATCCCGCTTTCAGGCGCAAGCTGTTGAATCTCCGTTAGAAAATATGTGATCCAATAAACCGCCAGCCCGCCTTCGTGCCCCCCTTGGTGAATGTCACCAAAACCTGATATTCGAGACGCCATGAACAAGCCCGAAATTCTCAGCGACGTCGCCGGCCCAGCGCCCCGGCATCAGACAACCCAGGTCATGGTCGGCCATGTCGCCGTCGGCGGGGGCGCCCCGATCGTCGTTCAGTCGATGACCAACACTGACACCGCCGATGTTGATGGCACCATCGCCCAGGTCGCAGCACTTTCGCGCGCCGGCTCGGAGATGGTGCGCATCACGGTCGACCGCGAGGAAGCCGCTGCCGCCGTGCCCCACATTCGCGATGGCCTGCGTAAGCGCGGCATCGAGACGCCCCTGATCGGTGATTTCCACTATATCGGCCACAAGCTGCTCGCCGAATATCCGGCCTGCGCCGAGGCGCTCGACAAATACCGCATCAATCCGGGCAATGTCGGCTTCAAGAACAAGCGCGACTCGCAGTTCGCCGACATCATCGAGATCGCTAACAAGAACAACAAGCCGGTGCGCATCGGTGCGAACTGGGGTTCGCTCGACCAGGAACTCTTGACCAAGCTGATGGACGAGAACACGGCCTCGCCGAACCCGCGCGATGCCCGCGCGGTGACGCGCGAAGCCATGGTGCAGTCGGCACTCTTGTCAGCGGCCCGCGCGCAAGAGCTCGGCATGCCCAAGAACCGCATCATCCTGTCGGCCAAGGTCTCGGCCGTGCAGGATCTGATCGCGGTCTATCAGGATCTGGCGCGCCGCTCGGATTACGCGATCCATCTCGGCCTCACCGAGGCCGGCATGGGATCGAAGGGCATCGTCGCCTCCTCCGCCGCGCTCGGCATCCTCTTGCAGGACGGCATCGGCGACACCATCCGCATCTCATTGACGCCTGAGCCCGGCGGCGACCGCACGTTGGAAGTCCAGGTCGCGCAGGAACTGTTGCAGACGATGGGTTTCCGCACCTTCGTGCCACTGGTCGCGGCCTGCCCGGGCTGCGGCCGCACGACTTCCACCACCTTCCAGGAATTGGCGCGCTCGATCCAGGATTTCATCCGCGACGAGATGCCGGCCTGGAAGACGAAGTATCCCGGCGTCGAGCAGCTCAACGTCGCTGTCATGGGCTGCATCGTCAACGGCCCCGGCGAATCCAAGCACGCCAATATCGGCATCTCACTTCCGGGCACTGGCGAAGCGCCGGCCGCGCCTGTCTTCGTCGACGGCAAGAAGTTCCGCACCCTGCGCGGTCCCGCGATCGCCGCCGATTTCAAGGCGCTGGTCATCGACTACATCGACCAGCGCTACGGCCAGGGCAGCAGCGTGCCGAATACGGTGACCGCGGCGGAGTAAGTTCTCTCCGTCCAACGACCCCTCTCCGCTGTCGTCCCCGCTTTTGCGGGGACGACAGATAAAGCCGCGGCCTGCGATTGCGCTTCGCCCCATCCGGGCTACGATGCTCCCGACAATAACGATTGGGAGCAACACCCGTGAGCTCGCTGTCCGGCAAGCAAGGTCCCCGCTACAAGCATCTCGCCGACGAGAGCGAGCCCTATGAAACCATCGGCGTCGAAAAGCTGACGCCGATCATCGGCGCGGAGATTTCCGGTGTCGATATCGCGCAGCTCGTCTCCGACGATGCGCGCTCCAATCGCCAGATGGACGAGATCCATCGCGCGCTTGCCGAGAACCTCGTGATCTTCTTCCGCGACCAGCGCATCACGCCGAAGGAGCATCTCGCCTTCGGCCGCAAGTTCGGCGAATTGCACATCCATCCCGCCGCGCCGCATGAGGGCGAGGATCCCGCGCTGATGAAGATCCACGCCGACAAGGATTCACCGCGCGCCAACGGCGAAGGCTGGCATTCGGACGTGTCCTGCGATCTCGAGCCGCCGATGGGCTCGATCCTCTACATCAGGCAGTGCCGGCCGCACGGCGGCGACACGCTGTTCGCCAATATGTATGCGGCCTATGAGGCGCTGTCGGATCGGATGAAGGCCTATCTCGACGGGCTCACCGCGCTGCATGACGGCGAGCCGATCTATCGCGGGCTCTACGCCAATTACGGCGTTGCCGACAAGCCGAGCTATCCCCATGCCGAGCATCCGGTGCTGCGCACGCATCCCGTGACGGGAAAGAAGGCGCTCTATGTCAATCGCGGCTTCACCCGTCACATCGTGGGCATCCCCCGCGACGAGAGCGACGCGATCCTCGCCTATCTCTATCAGCACGCGGAAAACCCGCTGTTCCAGTGCCGCTTCCGCTGGACCGAGAACGCGATCGCCTTCTGGGACAATCGCTGCACCCAGCACCGCGCGATGTGGGACTACTGGCCCCACACCCGATCCGGCACGCGCGTCACGGTGAAAGGCGAGCGGCCGGTGTGACGGTGAATGCGGGACGGCGCGCCGCAACCTATCACGTGCAGAACATCTCGAAGTCGATGCGGATGTCGGCAAGGCTCATCTCATCCTCATCGATCTGGCTCTGTAGTGATGCGATCGACTGCTTGAGCTGCTCGATGAGGGTCGGTTCGGGCCTTGGTTGAGACTCCGCCTTCCTCAGGCTGGCTTCGAGGACGGCGAGCCTGCGCCGTTCGTCGCGGATTCTGATTTCAAGGTTTGCGATCATTCGCTTGAAGAGAGCGCATCCGCCACGAACGGCAGTTTCGACTTCGGCTTCCGACGTCGCCATCTGAGCATCCTTTCCTGAACGGGACATGGTAATTCGAACGTCGCTATCATTTTTACCTGAAATTGCGTGTGATAAATCTCACAATCTATATGTGTGACACGTTGATGCAGTGCGCGTTGACCGGCGCCTGCGCTTGCGCCAAGCTTCCTCATAACCAAAACAAGAATCGGAGGACGTGCCATGCTTCGCGCGGAAGACAACAGGTTCTTGACCGAAAGCGGGCCGGGCACGGGAATGGGGGAGCTGTTGCGCCGCTTCTGGCTGCCGGTGCTGTTGTCGGAGGAACTGCCGGAGCCCGACAGCGAGCCGAAGAAGATCACAGTCCTCGGCGAGGAGCTGCTCGCTTTCCGCGATAGTCGCGGCGTCGTCGGGGTCATCGACCAATATTGCCCGCATCGCGGCGCCAATCTCTGGCTCGGCCGCAACGAGGAGTGCGGCATCCGCTGCGTCTATCACGGCTGGAAGTTCGACACCGACGGCCACTGCGTCGACATGCCGACCTCCTATCCCGATCTCAACGCCAAGGATCACATCCGCATCAAGTCCTATCCGGTGCGCGAATGGGGCGACATGATCTGGGCCTATATGGGCCCGGCCGATTCAGTGCCGGAGTTGCCGGCGCTGGAGATGGCGCTGGTGCCGCCGTCGCATCGCTACATCAGCAAGAAGTGGCAGGACTGCAACTGGGTGCAGGCGCTGGAAGGCTCGATCGATACCGCGCATTTCACTTTCGCGCATCTGTCGTTCGAGAAGGAAGAGAACGAGATCCTCGATATCAAGAAGCATTTCGTCAATCCGCTGGTGCGTGTGGCGACCGAGCACATGCGCTGGATCGCCGAAGACCCGCGGGCCCGTGATCAAGATCAACGCGCACGACGCCGGGCTGACGATCGGAGGCGGCCGCCTCACCGGCTCCGACAACATCTATTGGCGCATCGCCCAGTTCCTGATGCCGGTTCACGCCTATGCGCCGAGCGCGATGCCGGGCGAGAACATCTTCGGCCAGAGCTTCGTGCCGGTGACCGACACCAACTGCTGGATCTACACCTACGCCTGGAATCCGCATCGCCCGATCACGCAAGCGGAGCGCGATGCGTATGACCGCGGCAACGGCGTGATCGCCGAGGTCGATGAGAACTATGTGCCGCTGCGCAACAAATCGAACGACTATCTGATCGATCGCAAACTGCAGAAGACCAAGAGCTACACCGGCATCAAGGGCGTTTCCGAGCAGGACGCCGCGGTGCAGGACAGCCAGGGCCCGATTGCCGACCGCACCCGCGAGCATCTCGGGCCGACCGACCTCGGCATCATGCATTTTCGCAAGCTGGTGATGGACGCCGCCCGCGCGCTGCAGCAGGGCGAGGCGCCGCCGCATGTTGCGCATCAGGACCGTTACACCGTCCGTTCTGGCGCCTGCGTGACCAGCAAGGCGAAGGACCTAACGGCGGTCATGACCGAGCGCTTCGGCGATCCACGGGCTTCGTCGGTGGTCCCGGCCAGAACGCCGCGGCGGAGTAGGCGGTAACCGTAGCCCGGGTGCGCGAAGCGAAACCCGGGATGTCTCGCACGCCGATGGACAGATCCCAGATTGCGCTTCGCTGCATCCGGGCTACGATGTTCGCCGTGTGGCGCCATCGTCCGATCATCATGAGTTCGATCATCGTCTTGTCGCTCGTGTCGCCCGACACGCGATATGCCGCATGGTCGCGCGGGAGTGTCAGGGCGGCGCCAAAGACTGCGTCTTCGAAATGCGACCGGTCCAAATTCAAGCTCATCCTGGATGTCGGCCATACCGCCGAAGCGCCGGGTGCGAGGAGCGCCCGCAACATTCCGGAATTCGATTTCAATCTCCGCCTTGCCAAACGCATCGAGGACAAATTGAAGTCGGAAGGCTTTGCGCAAACCCGCCTCCTGGTGACCGAAGGCCCGAAAAGGCCGAGCCTGTTCAAGCGCGCCGCCGCCATCAACAATTCAGGCGCCGATCTGGCCCTGTCGATCCACCATGATTCGGTGCCTGATTCCTTTCTCGAAGAATGGGAGTTCGAGGGAACGAAGAGCCACTTCAGCGACCGGTTTAGCGGCTATTCGCTGTTCGTCTCTCATGACAATCCGAAATTCTGGACCAGCCTGAGGTTCGCCCGGCTGCTCGGCGATCGAATGAAGGCGCAGGGCCTGCAATATGCCCGCCAATATGCGCAGGCCGTGATGGGGCGATACCGGCGAAAATTGCTGGACAAGAAGGTAGGCGTCTATCGTTACGACCAGCTCATCGTGCTTATGCGGACCCGCGTGCCCGCGGTCCTGCTTGAGGCCGGCTCGATCATCAATCGGGACGAGGAGCTGGCAATGGCGTCCACGGAACGGCAGGACGTGATCGGCGCTGCTGTGGTCGGTGCTGTGAAGGAATTCTGCGCCTCGCGGTAGAGCATGATCCGGAAAAGTGGAAACCGGTTTTCCCTCGCGACAAACGCGAAGCGTTTGCGCGGAGATCATGCTCAAATAAAAAGGTTAGCCCGCGTTACAACGGTATCTTCCGATATTCGCGGTTCGCGAGGCTGGCCTCTTCCAGGTCGAGATCGCGCTCGATCCGGCGGCGCGTCTCGTCGGTGATCTTGCCGTCGCGGAGCAGGGCGTGGATGAACTGGCGCTCGGTCGCGATCAATTCCCGCGTCAGCTCGGTGCCGTTGGCGGAGACGTCGTGCTTGTCGGGATCAAGCGCGGCCGGAAGCTGGCTGGTGCGGATATGGTGCCGCGCCCGCAGCAGCTTGACGACCTCTTCGGAGAGCGCGCGCTCGTCAACGATGGCATCGAGCGATGCGAGGCCGGCGGCCAGCGCCTGGCGCCTCGCGACAATTTCTGCTTCATGCTCGGCGATAGTCTCGGCGCAGCCGTCCTTGGTGATGTTCAGCCAGCCGACGACCGTGGGCAGGCTCAAGCCAAATCCCACCAGCGTGATGAAGATGACGCCGAAGGCGACGAACAGGATCATGTCGCGGTAGGGAAAAGGCTCGCCGCTCGCGAGCGCAAACGGCAGCGCCAGCGCCGCGGCGAGCGACACCGCGCCGCGAACGCCGACGAAGGCGAGCGTGAATACCCATTGCCAGGGCGGCTGTGGATCGCGCTGCCGCAGGCGCTTGCTCAGGATCCGCGGCAGATAGGTTGCGGGAAATACCCAGGCAAAGCGCGCGATGACGATGACTGCGATCACCAGCGCAGTGGTGGAGAGGATGTCGTCGAGCGGAAATGCCTTCGACTTCTCGTACAGCAAGCGCATCTGGAAGCCGGTGAGCAAGAACAGGATGCCTTCGATCAGGTAGATCACCAAGTCCCAGAAGAAGATGCCTTGCAGGCGGGTGGCGGAAGAAATCAGGAGCGGCCCATTCCAGCTCACGTAAAGACCGCAGGCGACCGTGGCGATCACGCCGGAGCCGCCAAAATGTTCGGGCAGCCAATAGGCCACATAAGGTGTGATCAGCGAGAGTGTGATCTCGACCTGCGGATCGCGCGAGTGCTGACGGGCGCGCAGGCTGAGCCATCCGACGGCGATGCCGAACGCGATCTCGCAGACCACGATGGCTGCAAATTCGCCGGTGGCCTTCGGCAGCGAGAAGGCGCCGGTGGTGATCGCCGCGAGGGCGAAGCGGTAGAGGATCAGCGCCGTGGCATCATTCGCCAGCCCCTCGCCCTCCAGCACGACAAGGATGCGGCGGGGGATGTGGAGCCGCCGCGCGATCGCAAGCGGGGCGACCACGTCGGGCGGCGCCACGATCGCGCCGAGCAGGAACCCGACCTCCCAAGGCAGCCCGATCAGGTAGTGAGTGGCGATCGCTACCGCCGCCGCTGTGAAGATCACGCAGCCGACGGCGAGCAGCACGATCGGACGAAGGCTATTTTTGAACTCGCGCCAACTCATAGCCACCGCAGCCGTGTAGATCAGCGGCGGCAGCACCAGCAGCAGCACCAGTTCCGGCGGCAATTCGATGCTGGGCATGCCCGGCACGAACGCGAGCGCGATGCCTGCCAGCATCAAGAGGATGGCAGGCGCGACATTGAGGCGCCGCGCCACCAGCGCCGTGCCCGCCAGCACAGCGAGCAGGATCACGAAGGTCTGGAATCTGGCTTCCATGGCCGTCCAAATTGGCCCCGAAGCGCAGGCAAGGTCAATGTGCGTGGACGGCTCGACCGTGCGAGATCGAAAAGAGGGCCGTCCGATCCGCCAACCCCGGGGCGGACTTACTCCCGCAGGTCGTAACGATAGGATTTCGAGACGATCTGCCAGCCGTCCTTCAGTTTCATCGCCACCAGATAATCGGTGAAATAGCGCGGCGGCAATTGGCAGCGGACCTTGATGAAGGCGGTGGAGTCGTCCGAGCGGTCGATGGTAACGATGAAATCCTCGCGCGGCTTGCCTTCGGCCTTGGCCGACGGCCGCTTGCGGACCCGGTCGAGCCAGTCCGGCACGGTCAGCACCTGAAGCTCGCCCTTTTCCAGCCAGCGCAGGTCGGCGGAGGGGTGAAACATCGCGCCGAGCTTGTCGGCGTCGCCTTCGTAGAGCCCGTCGAAATAGTTCTGCACGACGGCCTCAATGGTCGATCGGTCATGGCTCATGGTTGGTTCCTCCCGGCATCCGTTGGTAGCCCGGGTGGAGCGTAGCGCAACCCGGGACACTCCATCGACGGTCACCAGCGCTCCCGGGTTATGCCTCGCTTCACCCGGGCTACGCGAACCATCATTCGGCTTCGGCTACTAACACGTTATGGGACGGCGGGCACGGGATGGTTCGTGATTTGGCTCACCCCATCCGGCCCCGGCTTCTGATAGGCTTTGCTGTCGGATGGAAAAGCCGCGTTTTTTGAAGGTGCGGTAATGAAATCGATTGGATTTCCGGGATTGCATCACCTCGTTCTGGCGCTGTTCCTGCTTCTGATGTGCCAGCCGGCCTTCGCCGAGAAGCGCGTGGCGCTGGTGCTCAGCAATCAGGCCTATCAGAACGTCGCGCCGCTCCCCAACCCCGTCAATGACGGCGCGCTGATCGCGGCGATGCTGAAGGACGCCGGTTTCGACGTGGTGGACTTCCGCCGCGATCTCCCGGCGGTCGAGACCCGCCGCGCGCTGCGCGACTTTGCCGATCGTACCCGCGATGCCGAGATCGCCGTGGTCTATTACGCCGGCCATGGCATCGAGGTCGACGGCGCCAATTACCTCATTCCGGTCGATGCGAGGCTGGAACGCGACACCGACGTCTATGATGAGGCGTTTTCGCTCGACCGCGTCCTGATCGCGATCGAGCCGGCCAAGAAACTGCGGCTCGTGATCCTCGACGCCTGCCGCGACAATCCCTTTGCCAAGACCATGAAGCGCACGGTGGCGTCGCGCGCGATCGGGCAGGGCCTCGCCAAGGTCGAGCCGACCAGCCCGAACGTGCTGATCGCCTATGCGGCCAAGGCCGGTTCCACCGCCGCCGATGGCGACGGCAAGAACAGCCCCTTCACATCGGCGCTCGCAAAGCACCTGGCGACGCCCGGGCTCGATGTGCGGCGCGCGTTCGGTTACGTCCGCGACGACGTGCTGAAGTCCACCAATAACCGCCAGGAGCCGTTCGTCTATGGCTCGCTCGGTGGGGAGGACGTGCCGCTGGTCCCGGCGCCAGCCAAGGCGGCGCCCGTGCCGAATCCGCAGGCCGATATCCGCCGTGATTACGAGCTGGCGCTGCAGGTCGGCAACAAGAGCGCGCTCAACGCCTTTCTCGCGCAATATCCCGACGGCTTCTATGCGAGCCTCGCCAAACTCCAGCTCGAGAAGATCACAGCCGAGGAAGCCCGCGTCGCCGCCACGGAGAAGGCGCGGGCGGCGGAGCAGGAGCGTGCCCGGCTCGCCGCCGAAGGTGCCCAAAAAGCCGAGCAGGCCAAGGCGGCTGCCGACGCCAGGGCCGCTGAACAGGCGCGCATCGCCGCCGAAAAGGCCAAGCAGGTCGCGCAGGAGCAGGCGGCGGTCGCCGAGCAGAAGCGGCTGGCCGCGGAAAAGGCACTGGCCGACAAGATCGCCGCGGATCAGGCGGCCGCCGCGCCCGCGACGACGCCGGTCGACAAGGACAAAGCGGTGAGTGTCGCTGCGCTCAGCACCGGCTCGCCGCAAGCCGACGTCACCAAATCGATCCAGACCGAGCTGCGCCGCGTCGGCTGCCTGACAGGTAGCGCCGATGGCGAGTGGAACGCCGCCTCTCAGCGGTCGCTGACGCTGTTCAATCGCTATGCCGGAACCAGGCTCGACACCAAGGTCGCCAATGTCGACACGCTCGATGCCATTAAGCAGAAATCATCGCGCGTCTGCCCGCTGATCTGCGAGCACGGCACCAAGGCCGATGGCGATCGCTGCACCCGGATCGTCTGTGGCGCGGGCTCGTTCCTCAATGACGACAATGCGTGCGAGAAGCGACGCGACAAGAAGCCGGTGGCCAAGCGCGATTCCGGCGATCGGCCGGCACGGCGCGAGCGGGCGGAAGTGCGCATTCCCCGGCCGATGGCCTCTTCAGGCGGCCGCGGCGGTGGCGGCGGCCAAATGGTCTGCGACCGCGGCGGCTGCCGGCCGGTCGCGCGCGGCTGCCACCTCGAATTCCGCACCACCGCGCAAGGCGGCCCATACGAGGGCGGCGGCGGCAATGTCCAGGTTTGCAATTAGCTTGGCCGAGCCGTCATTGCGAGCGAAGCGAAGCAATCCATGCCTCAGCAAGCGGCGAAATGGATTGCTTCGCTCCGCTAAGAAGAAAGTGAGTTGCAAGCCGCCGGTCATCGTCCGCGCGGTCATTCCGGGGCACGCGTAGCGTGAGCCCGGTATCCATCTCACCGCGGAGTGCGGCGCCCGATGGATTCCGGGCTCGTCCTTCGGACGCCCCGGAATGACAGCGGTGAGGAGGCGCCTCTGCGCGTCAATAACGCCCTCCTATTTTCATCAAGCGGGGTCGGCCCTCGGCCGGTGCCAAACTCGCAATGACGCGTGATGTTGCGCGCCGAAGCTAGATCGCGCTCGCCGCGATATTGACCATCAACGCCAGCAGCGCCGTGTTGAACACGAAGGAGATGATGCCGTGCACGGTCGCGGTGCGGCGGATGATCCTGTCGGTGATGCCGACATCGGAGACCTGCGCGGTCATGCCGATCACAAATGAAAAGTAGACAAAATCCCAGTAGTCGGCCTCGACGTGCTCCTTGCCGCTCGGAAACTGCAGACCGCCGGGTTCCTTCCCGCGATAATATTCGTGCGCATAGTGCAGCGAAAAGGCGGTGTGCACCAGCGCCCACGATAGCGCGATGGTGACGATCGCGAGCGCCAGCGCTTCCGGGCTGCTTTTGGCGGCGCCGAGCTCGAAGATGATCGCAGCAAGGCTCGCGAAGGCGCCGAGCGCGGTGATGAGCAGGATCAGGAACCGGCCGTCATCCTGCAGGATCGCGTTGCGCCTGATGTAAGCGATGCTGCATTGGAGCATCATCATGAAGGCGAGGGCGAGATATAGCGCGACGAAGATATCCCAGCTCACTACGAGCCGCGTCACCGGACGCAGTGTCTGAGGCAAAAGGAAGAACGCGGCGACGCCCACTGCGATCGAAGTAAAGATGCGTGGCCGCGAATACACCACGCGGACAGCCTTCGGCAGTTTCCGGAAGCGAACAAGGTGTTCCTCGAATTCCTTGCTCATGGTCCGCCCTGGTTGCTCTCTTTGATTGTAACGGCCAGGCCGCTAGCTCGTTCACCTCTCCCGCTCGCGGGGGAGGTCGCCGCGTAAGCGGCGGGTGGGGGCTCTCTCCACACGAAGAGTCTCGCCGCGGCGACACCCTCACCCCAACTCTCTCCCGCAAGCGGGAGAGGGGGCGCAGCTTCGTCTTGGTCGCTCTACCTGATCCGATCCATTGGCACTCTAATTCCTGCGCTCGGCAACGAACCGCGCCGCCGCGCGCAGCACATCGCCCTTCGCTCCGAACACCGACAAAGCGGCATCGGCACGCGCGAGCAGGTCGCGGACGCGCTGCTTGGCGCCGTCGATGCCGAGCTGGGTGACGAAGGTGGTCTTGCCAAGCGCCGCGTCCTGGCCGGTCTGCTTGCCGAGCGCGGCGGCATCGCCCTCGACGTCGAGCAGGTCGTCGGCGATCTGGAAGGCTTCGCCGAGCGCGCGGCCGAAATCGTCGAGTGCCAGATATTCTTTCTCGGAGGACTGGCCGAGGATGGCGCCGGCGATGCAGCCGAAGCGGAGCAGCGCGCCGGTCTTCATCTGCTGCAGCCGCGCCACGTCCACCGGCTCGCGGTCGCCGAACCGGCCTTCGCCGGCGAGGTCGAGCATCTGCCCGCCAGCCATGCCGCCGACGCCGGAGGCGCGCGCGAGCGCCCGGGTCAGCGCCAGCCTGACGCCGGCATCGCGATGGATCTCGTCGCGGGTGATGATGTCGAAGGCGATCGTGAGCAGCGCATCGCCGGCGAGGATCGCGGTCGCGTCGTCATAGGCCTTGTGGAGGGTGGGGCGGCCGCGGCGCAGATCGCTATTGTCCATCGCCGGCAGGTCGTCATGGATCAGGGAGTAGCAGTGGATGCATTCGAGCGCGGCCCCCGCCATCAGCGCGGCGTTGCGCGGCACGCCGAACACGGCGGCACTCTCGACCACCAGGAACGGCCGCAGGCGCTTGCCGCCGCCGAGGCTCGAATAGCGCATGGCCTCGATCAGCCGCCTCGGGCGGACGATCTCGTCCTTCTCCACGGTGTCGGCCAAGAGTTTCGCCAGCAGGGCCTCGGTATCGTCAGCGGTCTGGTCCAGCCGCTTGGCGAATTCTGCAGTACCGGTCGTCATTAAGAATTGCTCCAGATCGGATTTCGGGGCGGACAATCGTTGATGGCACCGGCTTCGTCAATTCCGCCGGGCCGAAGGCTGCGCCTTAAAAGCGCTGGAAAAACCGCCAATTGTTACAGAATCTCATTTGAAACCGGCCAATATTGCCGGCAGCGCCGACCCGCTTTCAGCCGGAACCTCCAATTTGCGCATTGTCCGGATCCTTTTGCTGCTGCTGGTGGCCGTGCTGCTCGTGCCCTACGTGCTGACACCGCTTTACCGATCCGGGCAGCCGGTTTCGGCGCTGATGGCTTGGCGCACTCTCAAGGGCGCGCCTGTCACCCGGCAATGGGTCGATTTCAACGCGATCTCGCCGTATCTCCCCCGCTCCGTGGTGGGGTCGGAGGATTCGAAGTTCTGCAGCCATCGCGGCATCGACTGGGACGCGCTGCAGGATGCGATCGACGATGCCGAGGATGGCGAGCCGGGCCGGGGCGGCTCGACCATCACCCAGCAGGTCGCCAAGAACCTGTTCCTGTGGCCGGGCCGCAGCGTGGTCCGCAAGGCCCTGGAACTGCCGCTGGCCATGTGGATCGATTTCGTGCTGCCGAAGCAGCGGATCCTGGAAATCTATCTCAACATCGCCGAGCTCGGCCCGTCCGGCCAGTTCGGGGCCGAGGCCGGTTCCCAATACGCCTTCGGCCGCTCGGCGGCGACTTTGTCGCCACGCGAGGCAGCGCTGCTCGCGGCGATCCTGCCCAATCCGGTCAAGCGCAGCGCCCGCAATCCCGGCCCCGGTGTGCGCCGCCTGAGCGCAACCTATATGGCCCGCGCCAGCGCGGTGCAGCGCTGCTGGAGCGAGAGCCGCGGATTCTGAGCGCGATGCACCCGCTGGCCGGCACCGCATGGCCTATTCTGGACGGGACGAGATCGTGGTGCCCTCGCGTGCCGAAACCGATAGCGGATGGTCACGTTTTGTTCCGATAAATTCGACCAGCCATGTCGGGCTTTGCCCGTTGCCGACGGGGAGGGCTCGCACCGCAATCTAATCGCGTCAGGCCCTAGCTTTACGCCATCCCTTCCTCTATAAGCCCGGCCTTATCGGCATCGCAGCTCGCTTTTGACGCGCGTCCTTAATTTCGGACGGATGCCTCCGCTACACCCCTAGAGGACTGTTATGGCTGTTCCCAGAAGAAAAACCTCGCCGTCGCGCCGTGGCATGCGCCGTTCGGCGGACGCGATCAAGAAGCCGACCTATGTCGAGGACAAGGATTCCGGCGAGCTGCGTCGCCCGCACCATCTCGATCTCAAGACCGGCATGTACAAGGGCCGGCAGGTCCTGAAGAAGAAAGAATCCTGATCCCCGCGGGATCGGAGAGCATTTGGATCCCCGGCTCTGAAAGCAGGGCCGGGATCACGATTGATTGGGCGGCCTGAAATCGGCCAATGAGTGCGATCAGACGGTCCGCCTCGGCGCGTCGGGCGTGATCCGGGAAGAGTGGCACCGGTTCTTCCCTCGCGACAAACGCGTAGCGTTTGCGCGGAAGTCATGCTCAAACAATCAAATCAGGTCATGATCCGATTCAATCTGATCGAATCACGATCTCAGGGCGTTTCGCTCCTGGTTTCCTTCGCTAAGGCCTCGCTCGCATGGTCGGTTTTCCGCTGCTGCTGATTCCGCTCGCGGTCTACAACATCATCGTCTTCCTGATGCCCGGCGTATCGCTGGTCGATCCGCTGGTGACGGTGCCGCTGATGTCGGGGGCGGAGTGGCCGATAACGCTGAGCGACATCCTGCTGGCGCTCGGCATCCTCCTGCTGTTGCTCGAAGTCATCAAGGGCGCGCGGCCGGGCGCCAAATTCGTGATGGATCACTTGCTGTCGCTGATCGTGTTCGGTGCGGCAGCCGCCGAATTCGTGCTGTGGCCGAAATTCGGCACCTCGACCTTTGCTCTGCTGACCTTGCTGGCATTGGCGGATTTCATCTCCGGGATCGCGCTTCGCACCCGCCGTCGTGCGGCGATCGCGCCCGCAACACGGGTGCAGCAAATCGAGCCGGAGCCAGCCCCGCTGCCGCAACCCGCGCCGGCGCCAACTCCCCAGCCGGCTCCCGCGCCGGCCCCGCAGCCGGCTCCACCACCCGCAGCCTCAACGACGTCAGCGAACACGGTGCCGCCGGCGGCCTCGGTCGCGGAATCAGTGCTGCAGGATCATTCCAAGCCGACGCAGGTGCAACCCGCGGTCGCCTCCCCGGACCTGCAGCCAAGCCGCAATCCGCCGACTGAACCGGAACAGCGCTGAGCTCTGGATTCTTGTTTTGACGCGTTTTCTTTACGCGAACCGGTTTCCACTTCGCTCGAAAACGCTCTTAGATGATCTGGCGCGTGCGGCGCGCGACGCCGCGCCGTTCCTGCGGATGGGCGCCATAGGCCATCTGCGCGTCCGCCAGCGTGCCGCGCCGCAGCGGACGAGTCTCCGGCGCCAGCGCCGCAGTCGCGATCAGCTGGGTCACGAAGCCCGCGTCGGGCCGTGGCAGCGGCTGCTTGGACACGTAGTGCAGGGATTCGGTCAGCGGGACGAGTTCAGCCGAGGCGATGGCGGCGCCGGTCAAAACCTCGCCGTCCAGCACTTGCCTTGATTCGCCGGCTTCCGGCATCGCTGATCCCGCTCGATTGTCACGTTTCGGGACGCTGCCATCCCGTTGGCCTCGAACTCGCAAGGTCCATGCCGGTGCACGGGCTTTTGTTCCCGATGGCGGCAAAACGTGGTTTCCAGATTATTTATGAACTTTACCTAAGGTCTGAGCGGAAACAGAGGCACACTGCGGGCTCGGAATCACTTACCCACTGTCACGTGCGTCCACCTGTATCCAACTGGCCGTGTCCTGAATTGGCCGTGTCCTGAAACGAGGCGACAGCAGATGCCTTCCATCCCGCCAGCCGCCGACATCCTGGCTTCGCTCGGCCAAGTCACCTTTGTCTGGGATATTGCCTCCGATGCGCTCGTCTGGAGCGACAATGTGGCCTTGGTTTTCCCTGATCTCCCGGCGGAGGCGATTGCAAGCGGCGCCGCATTTTCCAGGCTGATCGAGCCACCGCGCGCCATTCGCAGCGATGCGTTCGGCCAACCCGCGCCGCTCCGTAGCGGCGAGGGCATGCCTTACCGGATTGAGTACGGCGTGCGGGCCAATACCTCGGCGCCCGTGATCTGGATCGAGGAAACCGGCTGCTGGTTTGCCGGACCCGACGGCCGGCCAGTGCGCGCCCAGGGCGTGATCAGGATCGACAATGAGCGTCATGCCCGCGACGAGCAGCTCGTGAAGCTGTCGCGGCACGATCCGCTCACCGGCGAACTCAACCGCACCCATCTGATCGCCGCGCTCGCCGAGGCGATCGAGGAGGCTGCACGCTTCCGATCGTCCTGCGCCTTCATGATGATCGGCATCGACCATCTGGCGCGCATCAACGACGCCTTCGGCTTCGACGTCGCTGACGCCGTGATCGCGGAGATCAGCAAGCGCATCCGCGCCCGCCTGCGCGGCGGCGACGTGCTCGGGCGTTTCTCCGGCAACAAGTTCGGGCTGATCCTGCGCAACTGCACCGTCGACGATGCCAATGTCGCCGCCGAACGTTTTCTCACGGCCGTGCGGGAGGAGATCGTGCCGACCAAGTCGGGCCCCGTGTCGGTGACGGCGTCGATAGGCGCGGTCAGCGTGCCCCGCCACGCCCGCAGCGCCGACGAGGCGATCAACCGCGCCCAGGAGACGCTCGATACCACCAAGAGCCGCCGCGCCGGCTCGTTCCTGCTTTGGAAGCCGAATGTCGAGCGCGACGCCCAGCGCCGCGTCAACATCCGCGTCACCGACGAGATCGTCACCGCCCTGAACGAACGTCGCATCGTCGTGGCGTTCGAGCCGGTGGTCGAGGTGCAGTCGCGGCAGCCTGCCTTCTACGAGTGCCTGGTGCGCATGCAGCAGGAGGACGGGCGGGCATTGTCGGCGCCCGACATCGTGCCGGTCGCCGAGCGTCTCGGCCTGATCCGGCTGGTCGATCACCGCGTGCTCGAGCTTGCGGTGGCCGAGCTTGCCGCTTCACCCGAGGTTCAGCTCAGCCTCAACATCTCGCCGGATACCACGATGGATCCGGACTGGCTCTCCGGAATCGAATCGCTGATGGCCGCGCATCCCGGCGTCGGCGAGCGGCTGATCGTCGAGATCACGGAGACGGTGGCGATCAGCAATCTCGACGAGGTGCGCGGCTTCGTCACGCGGTTGAAGAATTTCGGCAGCCGGATCGCGATCGATGATTTCGGCGCCGGCTACACCTCGTTCCGCAACCTGCGCAAGCTCGGCGTCGATATCGTCAAGATCGATGGCGCCTTCGTGCAGAACATCGCGCATTCCGCCGACGACCGCGCTTTCGTGCAGACACTGCTCGACCTCGCGCGCCGGCTCGGCATCAAGACAGTCGCGGAATGGGTGCAGGACGAAGCGTCCGCGGTGATGCTGCGCGAATGGGGCTGCGACTATATCCAGGGCCGCCTGATCGGATTGGCCTCGCCGACGCGGCCATGGCACACCGCGGATAAAGCGATGCCGGCGGCTGGTTAGCTGGTCGTCCACCGCTCTCCGTCATTCCGGGGCGATGCGACCGCATCGAGCTATGATGTGCAATTTGCACATCAGAGAATCCATTCAGCCGCTCGCGCAAACGGCCCAATGGATTCCGGGTTCGCGCTGCGCGCGCCCCGGAATGACGAGCTCAATGCAGGTATGGGGAAGAGCCTACTCTTCCTTCTTCGTCGCCGTCGTCGTCTCGCGCGACATCCGCTCGAGGCGCTCCTGCATCTCCTTCATCTGGCGGCGCAGGTCGTCGATGTTGTCGTCATCCGGCGCCGGCTCCGGCACTTTCTCGGGCTCGGGCGTTGCGGTTCCCGTGCGCGGCGGCACGAATGGCTTGAACATGGAGAAGGTCTGCTGGAACAGCTCCATGTTGCGCCGAACCTGTTCCTCGAGCGGGGCGAAGGGAGTTCCGCTCAGCGTGCTTGCGATTTGCTTGCGGAATTTCTCCTGCTCTTTCGTCAGCGTCTCGATCGACTGCTCGAGATATTTCGGCACCACCATTTGCATGCTGTCGCCGTAGAACCGGATCAACTGCCGCAGGAAAGTGGTCGGCAACAGATTCTGGCCGGCCTTGTTCTCCTGCTCGAAGATGATCTGCGCCAACACCGATCGGGTGATGTCGTCACCGGTCTTGGCGTCGTAGACGAGGAAGTCCTCGCCTTCCTTCACCATCGCGGCGAGATCCTCAAGCGTCACATAAGTGCTGGTTCCGGTATTATAGAGCCGCCGGTTGGCGTACTTCTTGATCGTGGTCGGGTGTTCTGATTTTGCCATGGGGCTCACACATCAACACCAGGAGGGGACCCTTTGCAGCATTGCTGCAGGGGTGATGCACACGCATCGCAGCAAAGGTAAGCATTTTCAAAGCAGTTCGGCAACGATTTGTGCGCCACGGTTAATTCCAAAGCATAGTTATTGCTCAGGAAAGCTCCAACGGGCTCAATTTAAGTGCGCCGCGGCAGGATTTGGCCGTCTGGCCGATTGACATGCCTCAAGGAGGTTAACAGGATAAGGCCGAAAGATAGGCCCGCGTCCGGCCGCCCGCCCGCCGCCAAGTTACCCAGGCCAAACATCAAGCTCTAGGAGATGCCCATGTCAGACGATGTCGTCATCGTCAGCGCCGCCCGCACCCCGGTCGGCAGTTTCAACGGTGCGTTCGCCAACACTCCCGCCCATGACCTCGGCGCCATCGCCATCAAGGCGGCGCTGGAGCGTGCGGGCGTCGAGCCGGGCCGCGTGTCCGAAGTCATCATGGGTCAGATCCTGACCGCAGCCCAGGGCCAGAACCCGGCCCGCCAGGCCTCGATCGCCGCCGGCATCCCGGTGGAAAGCCCGGCCTGGGGCGTCAACCAGCTCTGCGGCTCGGGCCTGCGCTCGGTCGCGCTCGGCTATCAGGCGCTGGTCAATGGCGATTCCGACATCGTGGTCGCCGGCGGCCAGGAATCCATGAGCATGGCCCCGCATGCGCAGCATCTGCGCGGCGGCGTCAAGATGGGCGGGCTCGAGCTCGTCGACACCATGATCAAGGACGGCCTGTGGGACGCCTTCAACGGCTACCACATGGGCAACACGGCCGAGAACGTGGCGCGGCAATATCAGATCACCCGCGCCCAGCAGGACGAGTTCGCCGTCGCCTCGCAGCAGAAGGCCGAAGCCGCGCAGAAGGCCGGCCGGTTCAAGGACGAGATCGTCCCCGTCACCATCAAGACCCGCAAGGGCGATGTGGTCGTCGACGCCGACGAATATCCGCGCCACGGCGCCACGCTGGACGCAATGGCCAAGCTCAAGCCCGCCTTCGAGAAGGACGGCACGGTCACCGCCGGCAGCGCTTCCGGCATCAATGACGGCGCCGCCGCCGTGGTGCTGATGACGGCCAAGCAGGCCGCCAAGGAAGGCAGGACGCCGCTCGCGCGCATCGTCTCCTGGGGCCAGGCCGGCGTCGACCCGAAGATCATGGGCACCGGCCCGATCCCGGCTTCCCGCAGCGCACTGAAGAAGGCCGGCTGGAGCATCGGCGATCTCGACCTGATCGAGGCCAACGAGGCGTTCGCGGCGCAGGCCTGCGCCGTCAACAAGGACCTCGGCTGGGATACGTCCAAGGTCAACGTCAACGGCGGCGCGATCGCGATCGGTCACCCGATCGGCGCGTCCGGCGCCCGCGTCCTCGTGACGCTGCTGCACGAGATGCAGAAGCGCGACGCCAAGAAGGGCCTCGCCACGCTGTGCATCGGCGGCGGCATGGGCATCGCGATGTGCGTTGCACGCGACTGAACAAGAGGCAACATGCCGGGTTGAATGATGAAAAGATCGTCTGTCAACCGCAGTGCAAGCTGTTAAGAGAATGCCCGGCCTCGCGCCGGGCATTTTCGTTTTGAGAGCATGATCCGGAAAAGTGGAGACCGGTTTTCCGAAAAGATCATGCTCAATAGAGAGATAAATTTCAAAAGACCGGCACAATGTCGGCCTAGAAAAAAATGACGAAGGAGGAGACGGACATGGCACGTGTTGCATTGGTAACGGGTGGGACGCGCGGCATCGGCGCTGCGATCAGCAAGGCGTTGAAGGCGGCCGGCTACAAGGTCGCGGCAACCTATGGCGGCAATGATGCCGCGGCGCAAAAGTTCAAGGAAGAAACCGGCATTCCCGTTTACAAATGGGACGTCGCCTCGTTCGATGCCTGCGCTGCCGGCGTCAAGCAGGTGGAGGCCGAGGTCGGCCCGATCGACGTTCTCGTCAATAACGCCGGCATCACCCGCGACACCGCATTCCACAAGATGACGCTGCAGCAGTGGAACGAGGTGATCAACACCAATCTCGGCTCGCTCTTCAACATGACGCGCCAGGTGATCGAGGGCATGCGTGCCCGCAAGTTCGGCCGCATCGTCAACATCTCCTCGATCAACGGCCAGAAGGGCCAGTTCGGCCAGGTCAATTATTCCGCGGCCAAGGCCGGCGACATCGGCTTCACCAAGGCGCTCGCGCTTGAGAATGCCAAGGGCGGCATCACCGTGAACGTGATCGCGCCCGGCTATATCAACACCGAAATGGTGCAGGCGGTGCCGAAGGACGTCCTGGAGAAGAACGTGATCCCGCAGATCCCGGTCAATCGTCTTGGTGAGCCCGAGGAGATCGCGCGTGCGGTGCTGTTTCTCGCCGCCGAGGACGCCGGCTTCATCACCGGCTCGACGCTCACCGTGAACGGCGGCCAGTATCACGCGTGATGGTCGCTCGCGCAGGCCATGTGGAGAAAGTAGATGGGGTAACGGGCCGCGGTCTGCCCTCCAAGCAAGCCGCGCTTGCTACGGCGCTATGGGTGGCGCGCTGCGC
>NZ_JCAMOR010000021.1:0-131891 GCF_059512385.1 Bradyrhizobium sp. Crot121
CGCAGCGCGCCACCCATAGCGCCGTAGCAAGCGCGGCTTGCTTGGAGGGCAGACCGCGGCCCGTTACCCCATCTACGAAACTCAATCGCGGTGCACCGGTTTGCGTCGCGACATCCGTGGACGTCGGCATTTTTTGGGCAGCGCGGCACAGTTTTAACTGCCATCAGTTCGACGGTTGTGCTCTCCTTGGCAGCGCGACCTCTCGCTGACCACTCAGCCCCCAGCCCCGGTCGGCGGAGAGGAAGCGCGCCCCGGCGTTGATCCCACGATCGCGCCGGGGCACGATCGCGCTGGTCGCCTTGGTCATGAGTTGAGCTGGAGTGGCAGCCATGGTGCAGAACCTCGTAGCCGGATTGGTCGTGGTGGCTTTGATTGTCATGGGCGTGCTTGCCTACGCCCAGAAACATGAAGGGTGCTTGCACGGGCACTCGCTTCAAACCTTCAAGCCCTGTGGATCAGTCAGCGCTGAAATGTAGCGCTCGCCGCAATGCTACGAATGCTTGTCGATTAGCACGAGCCACTTTGCTCAATTGCGAGAGAGAAAACGAGCGCCCGCATTGTAGGCGGCCGCTCGAATATCTCATCAGGGCCCATGCCTAAATCCCGTTCGGCGTACAAGCCATCAGCAGCTTGGCAGATTCGAGAAGCTGATGTTGGCTTGCGCCGCCGATTATCCGGCTTGGGTTCGGCAGCACAAAGACGATTTCGTCGTCGTCTTGCATGACATAGTGATTATCGTGCTCTCTTTCGGTGATGATGACGGCACGCCTCAGTGCCATGCCGGTCTCTCGATTAATCAGTTCTGTAGCCTCATCCACGGCCTGTTGCGTCGGAATGTTGCTGTCGGGGGGATTCCGATCCAACATGTGTCGACGGTTGTTCCACACCTCAACGATCACTCTGGGAAGGTCGGTGTCGGGGTAAGAAAGGGTTGGCTGCGTGATGTCTCTATTTTCCACACCCTGAGGTGTCTGCACTTTCCTGATGATGGCCACCGGTCAATTCCTCCCTAATGAAAATCATTTGGAGTACGGCGCTAGTCAGTCACTTTAGTCGTAGCACTTTATGCCTGCAAGCTGTCGTTGTAGGAGCGCGTCCTGGATAACGCGTGAATTAGACAGCGCCTCTGCCATATGAGTGCTGCAGTCGACCGGATGCCCAGGCGCCGATTCAAGAGGAGAGAGGCATATGTGGAATGGGCGATGCTGGTTCGAGGAGAACCAGCGGGGAAGGGTGCCGTGACTGCTCTAGCTAGCGCAGCTTCCCGCGCGCCGCGATCGGCAGTGTGCCGATGATCTCTTCGCCGCGCACCATTACCACTTCGTCCATCATGTTGACGACGACGCAGACGTGATTGGGCACGATGCGGACGACGTCGCCGACATTGGGACGGGTGTTGCTGCGGGAGAGATCGAGGAAGCCATGCTCCTCGGCGAAGCGCGCGATCCTGGCCTCGGGATGTTCGAGGATCAGCCCGTGGCCTTCGAGCCCGCCGGTATCGGTGGTCAGCGTCTTCGAGCCGGCATCGAGGATGCCGCGCTCGGGTGCGGCGCGGCTCACCACCGTCGAATAGATGTGCAGCGCGCAGTCGTCCCAGGTGGCTACGCCGGCCGCGACCTGCATGCGGTCGTTGTAGATATAGGTGCCGAAGCGATGCTCGGTCGCGCCCTTCAGCTTGCCGAGATTCTTCAGGTTCGGCGTGCCGCCGGTCGACACGATGGTCGCGTCAAGGCCGTGTGCACGCACGCCGGCCAGCGCTTCGTCGAAGAATTTCTGCGCGTCCGCCCAGCCGGTCTCGGTCGGATACAGCATGAAGCCCGCAAATTGCAGCCCCTGGCTGCCGGCGATCTCCCGCGCCAACGCGACCGCCTCGGTCGGCGTCTCGACGCCGGCGCGCTTGCGCCCCGTATCGCATTCGACCACGACCGACAGCGTGCGGCCCGACGCAGCCGCAGCCTTCGGCAGGTCGGCGACGACAACCGAATTGTCCGCCGCTACGGTGACGTTTGCTTTCCCCTGCAGCGCGCCCAGCCGCGCCATCTTCTCGTCGCCCAGCAAATTGTAGCTGATCAGGATGTCGGAGATCCCGGCCTCTGCCATGATCTCGGCCTCGCCGAGCTTCTGGCAGGTGATGCCCTTGGCACCGGCCGCGATCTGCATCTGCGCCAGCATCGGGTTCTTGTGGGTCTTGATATGCGGACGATGCGCCACGCCGGCCGCATCGCACGCCGCCTGGATTCGCGCGATGTTGCGTTCGACGCGGTCCATGTCGATGACGGCGCAAGGCGTGCCATAGTCGCGGGCGATTTTTGCGGCGAGGGGATTGGTCATGGATTATGCCTGTTCAATTTCTTCGCGCAGCACTTCGAGTTCGAGCCAGCGGTCTTCGGCGGCGGAAAGCTCCTGCTGCGCCTTGGCGATCGCGGCGGAGGCGTCGTCGAATGTCTTGCGATCCTTCGCGTAGAGGTTGGGATCGTCAAGCAGCTTCTGCTGCTTTGCGATTTCCGCGTGCAATTTCTCGATCGTCTTCGGCAATGTCTCCAGCGCGTGCTTCTCGTTGAAGCTCAGCCGCCGCTTTGGCGTAGCCGTCGGCGCCGCGGCCTTCGTTCCCTTTTTCTCCTCGACAACCGTCGTCTTTACTGCCTCGCGCTTCAGATCCGCGCCGCGCTGCGCCAGCATGTCGGTGTAGCCGCCCGCATATTCGATCCAGCGGCCATCGCCCTCGGGCACGATCACTGACGTCACCACGCGATCGAGGAAGTCGCGATCATGGCTGATCAGGATCACCGTGCCCTCGTAATCGCCGAGCATCTCCTCGAGCACGTCGAGGGTTTCGAGATCGAGATCGTTGGTCGGCTCGTCCAGCACCAGGAGGTTCGAGGGTTTTGCAAGTGCGCGAGCCAGCATCAGCCGGCCGCGCTCGCCGCCGGAGAGCACTTCCAGTGGTGTGCGGATCTGCTCCTGCGAGAACAGGAAGTCCTTCATGTAGCTGACGACATGCTTCGGCTTGCCGCCGACCATCACATGGTCGCCGCGACCGCCGGTCAGGGCTTCCGACAGCGTCGATTTCGGATCGAGGCTTTCGCGGTGCTGGTCGAGCGTTGCCATTTCAAGGTTCACGCCGAGCCGCACGCTGCCGGCATCGGGTGCCTCCGCGCCGGTCAGCAGGTTGACCAGCGTGGTCTTGCCGGCGCCGTTCGGGCCGACGATGCCGACGCGGTCGCCGCGCTGGATGCGGATCGAGAAATCCTCCACGATGTTGCGCTCGCCGAATGCCTTGCCGATGCTCTTCGCCTCGATCACCAGCCGTCCGGATTTGTCTGCCTCGGCAGCAGCGAGATTGGCGCTGCCCGCGGTGCCGCGATAGTTCCGCCGCTGCGCGCGCAGCGTATGCAGATTGGCAAGCCGCTTGACGTTGCGCTTGCGTCGTCCGGAGACGCCGTAGCGCAGCCAGTGCTCCTCGTTGACGATCTTGCGGTCGAGCTTGTGCTGATCGCGCTCTTCCTCGGCCAGCACCTCGTCGCGCCAGGCCTCGAATGCGCCGAAGCCGCGGTCGATCTGCCTGATCTGGCCGCGGTCGAGCCAGGCGGTCGCGCGCGACAAATTGGTGAGGAAGCGGCGGTCGTGGCTGATCAGCACCAGCGCCGAGCGCCGGTTCTGCAATTCGCCTTCCAGCCATTCGATGGTCGGCAGATCCAGATGGTTGGTCGGCTCGTCCAGCAGCAGGATGTCGGGCGAGGGCGCTAGTGCCCGCGCGAGCGCCGCGCGACGCGCCTCGCCGCCGGAGAGATGGGCGGGATCTTCGTCGCCGTGCAGTCCGAGCTGCTCGAGCAGATAGCGCGCCTGATAATGGTCATCGCCGGGTCCAAGACCGGCTTCCACATAGGCGAGCGTGGTGGCGTGATCGCCGAAATCCGGCTCCTGCGGCAGATAGCGGATGGTCGCGCCGGGCTGCACGAAACGGCTGCCGGCGTCAGGCTCGACCAAACCGGCCGCGATCTTGAGCAGCGTCGATTTGCCGGAGCCGTTGCGCCCGATCAGGCACACGCGCTCTTCGGCCGAGACCGAGAGCTCGACGCCCGTGAGCAGCGGCGTGCCGCCGAACGTCAGCCTGATGTCCTTGAGCTGGATCAGGGGCGGCGCCATCAGTTTTGTCCCGTTACGGTTTGTTCGGCGCGGCGGCGCTGGATGCGGCGGATCGCGGTGTCGAGTGCCGAGAGGAACGCCGAGCGGTCGCGCGGCGAGAACGATCGTGGTCCGCCGGTGATCTCGCCCGACGAGCGCAGGTCGGTCATCAGATTGCGCATCGCCAGCGTCATGCCGATCGACTGCTCCGTGAACGGTTTGCCGTTCGGCGCAATCACGTCTGCGCCCGCCTTCACACAGCGGCTCGCCAGCGGAATATCCGCGGTGATGACGATGTCGCCATCTCCGGCGCGCTCGGCGATCCAGTCATCCGCGGCGTTTATGCCGGAACCGGCGGCGACGCGTTCGATCAGCGGGTCCTGCGGCACGCGGATGAAATTGCCAGCGACCACGCTGACGGCAAGTCCGTGCCGGAGCGCGACGCGATAGACCTCGTCCTTCACCGGACAGGCGTCGGCATCGACATAGATGCGGGTGGGGTTTTCAGTCGGCATCACTGTTTGGCGGTTCATTCGTGGGCCGCATGTAACCCATCGGGCGGAAAATTGCGAGGCCGCCCACAGGCTTGCCACGGACGGTTGATGGCGTACGATCCCGTCAGAAAAACAACCAAAATAAGAGGGAACCCATGAGCAATCCGCAAACTTACCGGGTCTCGGCCTATAACACCTCGAAAGAGTCCGAGAACAAGATCCATGACGATGCGGTGGCGCGGCGGTACGGCTTCTCGGGCGGGCTGGTCCCCGGCGTCGACGTGATGGCCTATATGATGCACCTACCGGTTGCGACATGGGGCCGCGATTTCCTCGGGCGCGGCTTGATCGACGCGCGTTTCCTCAAGCCGGTCTATGATGGCGAACAGGCCGAGGTGAGGGGCGAGGCGCGCAATGGCGCGCTGTCGATCGAGGTGTTCAGCCGCGGAGAGCTTTGCGCCACCGGCAGCGCGTCGTTGCCGGCTGCGGCGCCCGCTGTTTCGGTCAAGGATTACATCGAGGTCGCCGCAGTCGCCGAGCGCAAGCCGGTGAATGCCTCGTCCTACGAAGTCGGCAAATGGCTCGGCACCCGGCCGTACACCTGGGCGGGTGACGCTGCGGCGGGATATCTCGCCGATATCAGGGAAACCGACACGATCTACACGCGCGAGAAGCTCGGCCATCCCGGCATGCTGCAGAAGGTGATGAACAAGCTCCTGGTGGACAACGCCATCCTCGGCCCCTGGATTCACGTCGGCAGCCGGATGCAGCTCCTCTCGGCCGCGAAGACCGGCGATGAGCTGACGGCCCGCGCGAAGGTCACTGCGAACTATGACAAGAAGGGCCACCGCTTCGTCGAGCTCGACGCGATCGTGGTCGCCAACGGCACCACGCCGCTGGCGTATTGCTGGCACATCGCGATCTATCAACCACGAGAGCAGGCCGCGGCGTGATTCGACGCGTCATTGCCGGGCTTGACCCGGCAATCCATCACGCTTGAAAGACTCTGCTCTGGAGATGGATGCGCGGGTCAAGCCCGCGCATGACGAGTGTTGGTGGTTGTAGGCTTCTGCCGCCATTGCCGCCTGCCCCGCTGAAGCGTCAGGCCGCCTGCGCCTTCTTCGCATCCTCGATCGCGCGCCACACTTTTTCCGGCGTCAGCGGCATGTTGATGTGCTTGATGCCGTATTCCGACAGCGCATCCACCACCGCATTCACCACCGTGGCAAGGCTGCCCGCGCAGCCGGCCTCGCCGCAGCCTTTGGTGCCGAGCGGATTGCTCTTCGCCGGCGAGGGATGATCGCCGACCGCCATGGGCGGAATGTCCTCGGCGCGCGGCAGCGCGTAGTCCATGAACGAGCCGGTGATCGGCTGGCCGGAGGCGTCGTAATTGACCTCTTCCATCAGCGCCTGGCCGATGCCTTGCGCGACGCCGCCATGCAACTGTCCCGCGACGATCATCGGATTGACGATGGTGCCGAAGTCGTTGACGCCGGTGTAGCGCACGATCCTGATCACGCCGGTGTCCGGGTCGATCTCGACCTCCGCGACGTGGCAGCCGTTCGGGAAGGTGGACGGCGTCTCCTTGGTGGCGTGGTCGACGTCGAGCGTATCAGGCCCGCCGTCGGCAATCTGGCCCTCACGCATCCGCTGCGCGAGCTCCATGATGCCGATCGAGCGGTCGGTGCCGGCGATGGTGAAGCGGCCGCCGGTAAATTCGATGTCGGCTTCGGATGCTTCCATCACATGTCCGGCCGCTTTCTTGCCCTTCTCGACGACGAGCGCGGACGCCTCGACGATGGCCTGTCCGGTCGCGGTGATCGAGCGCGAGCCGCCGGTGCCGTTGCCGAACCGCACCAGATCGCTGTCGCCTTGCTCAAGCTTGATCTTATCGAAGGGCACGCCGAGCTGGTCCGACAGCACCTGCGCGAATGGCGTGGCATGGCCCTGGCCGTAGTCGAGCGTGCCGGTGGTGAGCGTCACAGAGCCATCCGGATCGAAGGTGATCTTGCCGAGCTCGCCGCTCGGCGGCGCGGTGACCTCAAGGTAGGAGCCGACCGCGATGCCGCGCAATTTGCCGTTCTTCTTGCTCTCCCGCTTGCGCTTGCCGAAATTCTCGTAGTCCGAAATCTCCAGCGCCTTCTCGAACACGCCCTGGAAATCGCCGCTGTCATAGGTGACGCCTGATGCGGCCGGGAAGGGCAGTTGCGACGGCTTGATGAAATTGCGCTTCCGCAAGGTGAGCCGGTTCATGCCCATCTCGTCGGCGGCCTTATCGATCAGCCGCTCCATGTAGTAATTGGCCTCCGGCCGGCCGGCGCCGCGGTAGGCGCCCATCAAGGTGGTGTTTGTCAGCACCGTCTTGATGTCGACGCCGAGCAGCGGCGTGCGGTAGACGCTGGCCAGATTCTTGCCGGTGTTGAGCGACAGCGGCCCGGGCGCGACGCCGGTGATGTAGGCGCCGAGATTGCCATAACCGGAGAGCCGCACCGCCAGGAACTTGCCGTCGGCATCGAGCGCCAGCTCGGCATGGATGAGCTGGGCGCGGCCCTGGCTGTCCGAGAGGAAGCTGGTCGAGCGCTCGTCGGTCCATTTCACGGGACGTCCGAGCTCCTTCGCCGCATGCGCGATGCAGGCATACTCGGGATAGCTGAGATTCTTCATGCCGAAGGAGCCGCCGACATTGGCGGTGAGAATCCGCACTTTCTCCGGCGGCACGTTGAGGATTTTTGCCAAGGTCGTCTTGTTGCCGGAGACGCCCTGGGTCGGCACCTGCAGCGTATAGCGCTCGGTTGTCTTGTCGTAGGCCGCAAGCGCCACGCGCGGCTCCATCGAGACGACAGCGACGCGGGTATTGACGATGTCGAGCTTCGTCACATGCGCGGCGCTGGCGAAGGCAACATTGATCTTGTCGGTGTCGCCATAGTGGTAGTCGAGCGCGACATTGTTCGGGATGTGGTCGTAGAGCTGCGGCGCGCCGGGCTGGGCGGCCTCGGCGGCATCGGTCACCGCCGGCAGCGATTCGATGTCGACCTCGACGGCTTCGGCCGCATCGCGCGCCTGCGCGGCCGTTTCAGCCACCACGAAGGCGACGGGATCGCCGACGAAGCGGACCTTGTCGGTCGGCAGCGGCAGGCGGTTGGTCTGCTGCAGCGGCGAGCCATCCCGGCTCTTCAGCGGCATGCCGCAGGTGAACGGGTTGTAGTTGGCGGCCGCGAGGTCGGCCCCGGTCCACACCCCAAGCACGCCCGGCATCGCCCTGGCGGCGGCGGTGTCGATCCCCTTGATGACGCCGTGGGCGTGGGAGGAGCGCACCATCCAGCAATAGGCTTGGCCGGGCAGGGAGAAATCGTCGGTGTATTTGCCGTTGCCGCGCACCAGCGTGTCGTCCTCCTTGCGGCGGACCGGTTGCCCGACACCGTATTTTTGCAGTGCGATAGCGTTTTCGAGGGCCGCGGAAGATGTGTGATCTTGCATGGTAAATAACCTGAAATGCCGCGATTTGGAGCAATTTCGCGGTGTTTCGACCAGATAACGTAGCGTGATGTAAGCGACAACGCCCGATTAGGCATGTCGCGTGTGATGATTTGTTGCGTAGGCCTTTGGCGCTGCTAAAGTTTCCGTGAACGGAAATTCTTCGGCGGGCCGGGTGCCGCGCGGAAAGACAGTGTTGATGAAGGATGACACGCGGCCTTGCGTCGGCCTTTCGGCCCGCGAGAGCCCGTCAGGGTTGGCTACGGCGGCCGTCGAAAGCGGCGTTTACGCCGCGCTTGACCTTGGCACCAACAATTGCAGGCTCCTGATCGCCTGTCCCACCGGGGACGGGTTCCGCGTGGTCGACTCTTTTTCCCGCATCATTCGGCTCGGCGAGGGCATTTCGGCGACCGGTTCCATCAGCGACGCCGCAATCGAGCGCGCGATCGCCGCGCTCTCGATCTGCAGCGACAAGATCCGCTACCGCAAGGCGAGGCGCCTGCGGCTGATCGCGACCGAGGCCTGCCGTGCCGCCGCCAATGCCGACAGTTTCCGCGCCCGCGTCGCCGCCGAGACCGGTATCAAGCTCGAGGTGATCGACCGCGAGACCGAGGCGACGCTGGCCGTGATCGGCTGCTCGCCGCTGCTCGACCGAAGGGGCCGCGGCGCGGTCCTGTTCGACATCGGCGGCGGCTCGACCGAACTGGTGCGGATCGAGCGCGATCCGGCAAGGCCGGATGCTGCGCCCTGGATCAAGGCCTGGATGTCGATCCCGTTCGGTGTGGTCAGCCTTGCCGAGCAATTCGGCGGTCGCAATGTCACAAAAGAGTTGTATGCGCGGATGGTCGCCGAGGTCGCGCAATATGTCGCCCCGTTCGCGACCGAGCACGGCTCCGATTTGCGCGACATGCATCTGCTGGGCACGTCGGGCACGGTGACGACCCTTGCCGGCGTATTCCTCAATCTGCCGCGCTACGATCGCCGACGCATCGATGGCATCTGGATGAGCGACGCCGACGTGACTGCGACGATTCAAAATCTGCTTGGCATGAGCTATGAGGAGCGCATCAATAATAGCTGCATCAGCATCGAGCGCGCCGACCTCGTGCTTGCGGGCTGCGCGATCCTCGATGCCATCAGGAACGCATTCCCGCTGCCGCGGCTGCGCGTCGCCGACCGCGGCCTGCGCGAGGGCATGCTGGTCGAGATGATGCGCGAGGACGGCGCGCTGAAGTCGTGCCTGCACGTGCCGTAACGAGCGTGATCCGGAAAAGTGGGAACCGGTTTTCCGACAAGATCATGCTCCAACAAAGAGAATCCAGAGACACTTATGGCGAAAGATTCGACCGGCCGGCTGCACGTCACGGTGAAGAGCGGCGGCAAGCGGAAATTGTCCTCAAAACTCTGGCTGGAACGCCAGCTCAACGATCCCTATGTCGCGAAAGCCAAGGCGCAGGGCTACCGTTCGCGCGCGGCCTTCAAGCTGACCGAGATCGACGACAAATATCGTCTGCTCAAGCCGGGCATGACTGTCGTCGACCTCGGCGCTGCGCCCGGCGGCTGGAGCCAGGTCGCGGCTAAGCGCGTCGGCGCAGCCGATGGCAAGGGCAAGGTGATCGCGATCGACGTCCTGGAAATGGGGGAGATCCCCGGCGTCACCTTCGCGCAGCTCGATTTCCTTGACAACGACGCGCCGGAAAAACTGATCGCGATGATGGGCGGCCGCGCCGATGTCGTGATGTCCGACATGGCCGCCAACACCACCGGTCACCGCAAGACAGATCAACTCCGGATCGTCGGCCTGGTCGAGACCGCCGCAGCCTTCGCCTGCGACGTGCTCAGCCCCGGCGGCGCGTTCCTTGCAAAGGTGTTTCAGAGCGGCGCCGACGCCGAACTACTCGCGCAGTTGAAGCGCGACTTCTCGACCATCCGCCACGTAAAGCCCGCCGCCAGCCGGCAGGATTCGTCGGAGCGTTACGTGGTGGCGACGGGATTTCGCGGTGTCACAAAGACCGAAGGACGTTCATGACGGATCGGGTCAGGCTCGCTGGCCCGCTCGTTGCGGCAGGAGCAAGACCAGCGCCGCGATGGCGGCTGCGAGGGCACCTGAAGCCGCATATCGGCTGAGAGCCAAGCCGCCGTGATCGAGCGGCTTGTCCAGGAAATCGCCCACGGTCGCTCCAAGAGGCCGGGTCAGCACGAAGGCGATCCAGAAGAGCATCGTCCTGGACAGATTGGTCCAAAGATATGCGGCCGCGACGACGGCAATGCCTGTTGCGAAGACCAGGGCGCCGCCGCGATAGCCAAGCCCGGTTGTATCAGCCATCCAGTCTCCGAGCGCCGTCCCGAGCGTTTGCGAAAACAGGATCGTGACCCAATAGAAGGCTTCCGCCGCCTTGTTGTCGATCGATGCAATCGAGACCGACCCCATCGTTCGATGCCAGACCGCCAGCGATGCGACGAGCAGTGCCGCAAGCAGCGAGGACCCGCCGAGATAGCCGATCCCGAGTGACCGGTCCACGAAGTCCGCCAGCGTCGTGCCGACGGTTGTCGTTGCGATGATGACCGTCCAATAGAGGAACGGATGGAACCGCTTCGCGCCGATCTGGGCGGCGACCACCACGGCAAAGACGATGGCGAAAATCGCCGTCCCAACCAGGTAGCCGAGACCCATCGACATCGTCACGGCATCGCCGCCGGTTTCGCCCAGCGTCGTAGCCAGGATCTTGACGATCCAAAAGCCCAACGAAACGGCCGGCACCTTGCCGGTATCGTCGACACGGCCGTTCTTGTTGATGAATTCCATCGGCTCTTCACTCCGGCCCAAGCCCAAGGCTCCGAGCTTCGAGGCGGCGGCTTCGGCGCGCGCCGACCGTCGTTGACATGATCTTGATCACCCAGAAGACTAGTGTGACTTCGGGGACCTTGTTCAGCATCGGCGCGCCAGTGCGTCGGACACTTTGCGGAACTCCAATCGGGATATCCGGCGGTCTTGCCGAACTTCGAATGGAGCGTACCTGTCCAGACTTAGCTCCGACTTAGGAGCCGGATCGTACCGAGGATGAACGGGAGTGGAGCTAAGTATCGGCTAAGTCGGAGCTGTCATGCTCCGGGGCGCGAGCCAGACCGAGACAGGAGAACCAGAGGGAAGATGATGTCCCGTTCACGGAGCCTAGCCTGCTCGCTGGTCACTGGCATTACGATGGCCGAGACCCCCGGCGCAGCCGCGAACGATGCGGGTCCGCAAGCGCCATAGGGGGGCCGGCCGTCATGCGAGTGCTACTGGTCGAAGACGACAAAATGATTGGCGCGGCCGTTCTGGAGGCGCTGAAGGATGCCGCCTACGCCGTCGACTGGGTCAGGAACGGCGATCTCGCCATCGAGGCGATCCACAGCGAGACATACGATATCGCGTTGCTTGATCTTGGCCTGCCCCTCATCGACGGTCTTGAGGTTCTAAAACGAGTCCGAGCAGAGCGTGTGCGACTTCCAGTCATCGTGCTGACGGCGCGCGACGCCTTGAGCGATCGCGTGGCTGGTCTCGATCTCGGTGCCGACGACTACCTGGTCAAGCCATTCGAGATCGGCGAATTGCTGGCGCGCATGCGCGCTGTCCTGCGGCGCGAAGGCAGCGGTACGCCGCCGGTCCTCACCAACGGCCGCCTTTGCCTTGATCCGGCCACGCGCGAGGCGACCTTCTCGGGTGAGAAAGCCGTGCTGAGCGCACGCGAATTCGCTCTGGTTCAGGCGCTGCTGATGCGGCCCGGTGCGATCCTGTCCCGCGGCGAGCTGGAGCGGCAGATCTACGGCTGGACCGAGGAGGTCGAAAGCAACGCCGTCGAATTCCTGATCCACGCGGTGCGCAAGAAGCTAGGTGCCATTGCGATCAGGAACGTTCGCGGCGTTGGGTGGATGGTGGATCGTCCCACATGCTGAAATCGTTGCGCGCACGTCTGTTCGTCGGCCTCACGGCGATCATCGTGCTGACGGGAGCGATCGGAGGCACCTTCGCGTATCTGTGGGCCTACAGCGAAACGATCGAAATGCAGGACTCGGTCCTGATCCAGGTCGGTACGTTCGCACTGAACGCTTCGGTCAGGGAAAGCCAACCTGTCAACGGTGTCGACGCGGAGGCAGAGGTTGCAGTCATCGAACTGGGGGCGACGCCACGCGGCTCGGCCGACGAGCGTAAGCTCTGGACGCTGCCGGATGGATTGCACAACGGCACCTATAAAGGACAGCCCATCCGGGTGTTGCTGCGCACACGGGCCGATGGCAGCCGATTCGCGGTGACGCAGCGCACGGAGATCCGCACCGAGATTGCAGGCAATATGGCGTTGCGGACGTTGCTGCCGATCGTCGCGCTGGTTCCATGTCTTCTGCTGGTGACAGCAGCGGTGATCGCTAGTTCGTTCCAACCGATGGTCAGGCTGGCTCATGATCTCGACGCGAGAAGGGGCGACGACATCCATGAATTGAAGGCGACGGGAATGCCGAGCGAGTTGCATCCGTTTCTCGTGTCGATTAACGGGTTGCTGGATCGCATGCGCGGCATGATGGAGCAGCAGCGGCGGTTTATCGCAGACGCGGCCCACGAACTCCGGACGCCGATTACGGCGCTGAGCCTTCAGGCTGAAAATCTGGATCCGCGTGAAATGTCGCCGCAGGCGCGCGACCGTCTCGATGCGTTGAAGAGCGGCATGCGGCGAACCAAGCATCTGCTCGAGCAACTCTTGGCACTTGCGCGCCAGGATGCCCTGCAAGTCGCGGTTTGGGAGACCGTCGCTCTCGACGAGGTCGCGAAGGAAGTCGTCGCCGATATTTTGCCGGAAGCCGCTGCGCGAGACATAGATCTGGGCTTTCGGATCGCCGAGGCTGTTGCGGTCAGCGGCGATGCGTTGTCGCTTGCCTCGGCTGTGCGCAATCTCGTCGAAAACGCGGTCAAGTTCACGCCTGATGGCGGAAGCATCGACCTTGGAGTCTATCGTGAGGGCGAGATGGCGGTCCTGCAGATCGAGGACACCGGGCCGGGAATTCCACCGGGCGATCTCGATCGAATCTTCGAGCCGTTCTTTCGAGGTGAGCGGCCGACAGGCGAGGGATCCGGGCTTGGACTCTCGATCGTGAAACGGATCATCGATCGTTACGGTGGCTCGATCGCGTTCGAGAACGTCAACGGAACCGGTCGATCGGGCCTTCGCGCGACCATTAAGATGCCGTGCAGGAGCAACGTATAGGTTCGGGGGTCAACCCGCCCCAAGCGCGACCGCGATATTGTAGGTCGCCAGACTCGCCAGATACGCCAGCGCCAGCATGTAGAAGAACGTCACTGCCATCCATCGCCAGCCGCCGGTCTCGCGGCGGATCACCGCGAGCGTCGAGGCGCATTGGGGGGCGAAGATGTACCAGACCAGCAGCGACAAAGCGGTGGCGAGGCTCCATTTGGTGGCGAGCACATGGCCGATCTGGTCGGCGGCTTCCTTGCCGCCCTCGATGGCGTAGACGGTGCCAAGCGCTGCCACCGCGACCTCGCGGGCGGCCATTCCGGGGATCAGCGCCACCGCGATCTGCCAGTTGAATCCGAGCGGCGCCAGCAGTGGCTCGATCGCCTTGCCGATGATCGCGGCGAGGCTGTAGTCGATGGCGGGATCTTGGGCGCCGGCCGGCGCGGTCGGGAATGAGGCCAGGAACCAGATCAGCACCATCATCGAGAAGATCGTCGTGCCGGCCCGCTGCAGGAACATCTTCGCCCGCGTGTAGACGCCGATGGCGATGCTCTTCAGCCGCGGTAGTTTGTAGTCGGGCAATTCGAGCATGAAGGGCGCAGGGGCGTAATCGCGCAGCATGAAGAATTTGACCAGGAACGAGACGCCGAGCGCGCTGGTGATTCCAGCCGCATAGAGGCCGAACAGGACGAGGCCGCGCAGGTTGAACCAGCCCCAGACATCGCGGTCCGGAATGAACGCCGAGATGATCAGCGTGTACACGGGAATGCGTGCCGAGCAGGTCATCAGTGGCGCGATCAGGATGGTGGTCAGGCGGTCGCGCCGGTTGTCGATCACGCGCGTCGCCATGATGCCGGGGATCGCGCAGGCAAAGCTCGAGAGAAGCGGAATGAAGGCGCGGCCGTGCAGGCCGGCGCCGCCCATGATGCGGTCCATCAGGAACGCCGCGCGCGCCATGTAGCCGAAATCTTCCAGCAGCAGAATGAACAGGAAGATGATGATGATCTGCGGCAGGAACACGATCACGCTGCCGACGCCGGAGATGACGCCGTTCTGCAGGAAGCTCTGCAGCAGCCCTTCCGGCAGCGTGTCATGCACGAACTGGCCGAGCGCGTCGAAGGCCGAGGACAACAGCTCCATCAGCGGCTGCGCCCAGGCGAACACGGCCTGGAACATCAGGAACAGGATCAGTGCGAGGATGAAAAGTCCCGCCACCGGATGCAGCACCACCGCGTCGATCCGGGCGGTCCAGGTGTCGGGCTTGGCCGGTAGCGTGACGGCGGACGCGATGATGCGGTCAGCCTCGCGCTGGGTGGCGCGCAACTCGGAGGCGGTGAGGGGCTGCCATCGATTCGGCCCGACGGGTGTCTGCTCCTGCGCCGCGATCTCGTCGGTTCGGCGCAACAGTTCCGCGATCCCGCCCTTGCGAACCGCGATCGAGGTCACGACGGGCACGCCGAGCGCCTCGGACAATTTAGGCACGTCCACGCTCACACCGCGGCGGGCCGCAATGTCGAACATGTTGAGCACCAGCATCATCGGCCGGCCGGTGTTCTTCAGCTCCAGCAGCAGGCGGATCGTCAGCCGCAAATTGGTCGCGTCCGCGACACAGAGGATGAGGTCGGGGACGGCCTCGCCAGGGGTGCGGCCCAGCACCATGTCGCGGGTGATTTCCTCGTCCGGGCTGCGCCCGCGCAGCGAATAGGTGCCGGGCAGGTCTACCAGCGAAACCTGCCGTCCGGCGGGGGTGACGAAAAACCCTTCCTTGCGCTCGACGGTCACGCCCGGATAGTTCGCGACCTTCTGGCGGCTGCCGGTCAGCGCATTGAAAAGCGAGGTCTTGCCGCTGTTGGGCGTGCCAACTAGCGCCAGGTGCAGCAGTGGGGCTTCCATCGCGTTACAGCTCGCTCCATCAGGCGACGATGATCGCCATGGCCTCGCGCCGGCGCAGGGCGATCGTGACGTTCTCGACCCTGACCGCGATCGGGTCGCGTCCAACGATCCCCTCGTGCAGCACCTCGACCCGGGCGCCCTCGACGAAACCGAGCTCGATCAACCGGCTCTCAAGTTCGTGGCCGGCGAGCGCTGAAGCTGCCTCAGCTACGGCCAGATGCTGGATCACGCCCGAATATCCCCGCTTGGCCAGTCCCAACGGCTGAGATGTTCGGATATCGGTTTGTTCGCTCATCGCACGTGTTTTTCAGCCGGGCGCGAAACGGTCAAGCGCTGCGACCAACACGAAGCTGGGATTTAGAACGATTACAAGTTGGTGACGCGAGCGCTATCCCAATCGCTGATCCCGCGCGTCCTGCGTGCCTTCGGTTGCGGCCTTGACGGCGGCGGTGGCCGCGCCCTTGCGGCTGGCGATCTCGACCGCCTTGCGGCCCGAGATCTCGTGGCCGGCATCGTCTGGCATCTGCCAGAAGAACCAGGCTGACGCCGCGGAGATGACCGCGACAACCAGGAAAGCTGGTGCGAACATGGTCGCGTTCAAGTCGCTCGCACCATCCAGCCACATCGTCGTCTCGACGGAGAACGCGCCGACCGCGACGCCGGCGGAGATCGCGAGTTGCTGGTTGACGCTGACCAGCGTGGTCGCCCGGCTCATCTGCGCCGGCTCGACCTCGGCATAGGCGACCGTGTTGATGGCGGTGAACTGCAGCGAGCGGAAGAAGCCGCCGACCACCAGGATGATCATGATCAGGAGCAGCGGGGTCGCCGCCGTGAACAGCGCGCAGGCGGCAAGGAAGAGCGAACTTATTACCGCATTGACCGTCATCAGGTTGCGGAAGCCGAAGCTGCGGATGATGCGTGCGGCAAGCGTCTTCATGCCCATGGCGCCGACGGCGGACGCGAAGGTGACGAGGCCCGACTGGAATGGCGACAGCCCGAAGCCGACCTGCATCAGCAAAGGCAGCAGGAACGGCAGGGCGCCGACGCCGAGGCGGAACATGAAGCCGCCGATGATGCTGGCGCGCAGTGTCGACAGGTTCAGCAGCGAGAAATCCAGCACGGGCGATCCGGTCCGTCGCGCGTGGATAACGTAAAGCGTCATCGAGATCGAACCGACCGCGATCAGCGAGGCGACGACCGTCCATGGCAAAAGGTTGAGGCCGGCGACCGAAAGCCCGAAGGCGATGCCGGCAAGGCCGATGCCGGCGAGCACGAGGCCATAGAGATCGAACGGCTCCGGATTCTCGCTCTTGATCGGATCGATGTATTTCAGCGCCATGAAGATGCCGAGGAAGCCGATCGGAATGTTGATCAGGAAGATCCAGTGCCAGGAGAAATAGGTGGTGATGAAGCCGCCGAGCGGTGGCCCGATCACGGGACCGATCAATGCCGGCACCGTCACCCACGCCATGGCGTTGACCAGCGCGCTCTTGTCGACCGAGCGCAATAGCACCAGCCGCCCGACCGGCGTCATCATCGCCCCGCCGAGGCCCTGCAGGATGCGCGCGAACACGAAATCGGTGACCGAGGACGATAGCGCGCAGCCGATCGATCCCAGCATGAACACGCCGACCGCTCCTGCAAAAACCATCCGCGCGCCGAACCTGTCGGCGGTCCACCCGCTCGCTGGAATGAAGACCGCAAGCGAGAGCAGATAGGAGGTGATCGCGAGCTTCAGCGTCAGCGGACTGGTGCCGATATCGGCCGCAATCGCCGGCAGTGACGTCGCGATGACCGTCGAATCCATGTTTTCCATGAATAGGGCCGTGGCGACGATCAGCGGGATCAGGCGTTGCTTGTCCATGGAGCCGGAGGCTTGAGAAGCGGGCGGGCGCGGACGGGCTGTATCACCCCGCTACGGGACTGGCTATTGCGGAACCCGCATGACCACTTAGATCGTATGCGACGCTCGATTTTGGCGTTTGCCGACGCGATTCCGCCCGAAAGGGGCGATGTCAGATCGGGACAGGCGCCGAAAAAGCCTGTGCATGGCTGGCAAACGCTTTGATTCGTCATGTCGCCATGCTATCGACCAGCGTCAACCCCACCGATGGGCTCCGATTCGACGGCGATGCAGCAGGCAGCGCCGGGAGGCGGCGCTCATCCTTTTACGTTATCGCGGCGGATCGCCGCCGAAAGGAGTTGGCAATGGCGACGGTACAGGCATTCCCCGCGATCCGCGAGGCCTTCACGTTTGACGACGTGCTGCTGAAGCCCGGCCTATCGGACGTGCTTCCCTCCGAAGTCGACATCCGCTCCTACGTCACCCGCGCGATTCCGCTCAACATCCCCATCATCGCCTCCGCGATGGACACCGTCACCGAGGCGCGCATGGCGATCGCGATGGCGCAGTCCGGCGGCATCGGCGTGATCCACCGCAATTTCGATCCCGAGGGCCAGGCCGCGCAGGTGCGGCAGGTCAAGAAGTTCGAATCCGGCATGGTGGTCAACCCGCTGACCATCGGCCCCGACGCGACGCTCGCGGATGCGCTGACGCTGATGAAGGACCACGGGATCTCCGGCATTCCAGTAGTCACCGGCGCGGCCAAGAATGTCCCGGGCAAGCTGGTCGGCATTCTCACCAACCGCGACGTGCGCTTTGCCACCGATCCCAGGCAGAAGGTCTCGGAATTGATGACGCGCGAAAACCTCGTGACCGTGCGCGAGGGCGTCAGCCAGGACGAAGCCAAGCGGATGCTGCACAAGCATCGCATCGAGAAGCTCTTGGTCGTCGACGATCAATATCGCTGCGTCGGCCTGATCACCGTGAAGGACATCGAAAAGGCGGTCGCGCATCCGCTGGCCGCAAAGGACGCACAGGGCCGCCTGCGCGTTGCCGCGGCGACCACGGTCGGCGAGGGCGGTTTCGAGCGCACCGAGCGCCTGATCGACGCCGGCGTCGACCTCATTGTCGTCGACACCGCGCACGGCCATTCCTCACGCGTGCTGGATGCCGTCAACCGGATCAAGCGGCTCTCCAACGCGGTGCAGGTGATCGCCGGCAATATCGCAACCAAAGACGGCGCGCAGGCGCTGATCGATGCCGGCGCTGACTCGATCAAGGTCGGCATCGGCCCGGGCTCGATCTGCACCACCCGCATCGTCGCCGGCGTCGGCGTGCCGCAGCTCACCGCGATCATGGATGCGGTCGAAGCGGCGAAGAAGGCCAATGTGCCCGTGATCGCCGACGGCGGCATCAAATATTCCGGCGATCTCGCCAAGGCGCTTGCCGCCGGCGCCGATATCGCGATGGTCGGCTCGCTGCTGGCCGGCACTGACGAGACTCCAGGCGAAGTCTTCCTGTGGCAGGGCCGCTCCTACAAGGCCTATCGCGGCATGGGCTCGGTCGGCGCGATGGCGCGCGGCTCGGCCGACCGCTACTTCCAGCAGGACATCAAGGATACGCTCAAGCTCGTGCCTGAAGGCATCGAAGGGCAGGTGCCCTACAAGGGGCCGGTCGCCAATGTGATGCACCAGCTCGCGGGCGGCCTGCGCGCCGCGATGGGCTATGTCGGCGCGAAGAACATCGCCGAATTCCACGACAAGGCGGAGTTCGTCCGGATCACCGGCGCGGGACTTCGCGAGAGCCACGTCCACGACGTCACCATCACCCGCGAATCCCCGAACTATCCGGGCGGGGCGTAAGCTCTCTCCTCCTGCAACGCCGTCATTGCGAGGAGCGATAGCGACGAAGCAATCCATTCCTCCGCTTGCGGACCTGTGAATTGCTTCGCTACGCTCGCAATCACAAACACAGGAGGAAACACCATGTCCCAGGGTCAGCGCATCGTTCTCGCCTCGCGTCCCGTTGGCGAGCCCAAACCATCCGACTTCCGCCTTGAGGAATATGCCGTGCCGGAGCCGGGCGCGGGCCAGGTCCTGCTCCGCACGATCTGGCTGTCGCTCGATCCCTATATGCGCGGGCGCATGAGCGATGGCCCGTCCTATGCGCAGCCGGTGCCGGTCGGCGGCGTGATGGAAGCCGGCACCGTGAGCGAGGTGGTCGCGTCCAACAATCCAGCCTTTGCCAAGGGCGACATTGTGCTGTCGCGCGCCGGCTGGCAGACGCATGCGCTCTCCGATGGCAAGGGCCTGTCCAAGATCGATCCGAAGCTTGCGCCGATCTCGACAGCGGTCGGCGTGCTCGGCATGCCCGGGATGACGGCCTACACAGGTCTCCTCGATATCGGCAAGCCGCAAGCCGGCGAGACCGTGGTCGTGGCTGCAGCATCCGGCGCGGTCGGTTCGGCGGTGGGCCAGATCGCAAGGATCAAGGGCGCCCGCGCGATCGGCATCGCTGGCGGCAAGGACAAATGCGACTTCGTGAAGAACGAGCTCGGCTTCGACGATTGCCTCGACCATCGCGATCCCGACCTCGCTGCCAAGTTGAAGGAAGCCTGCCCGAAGGGCATCGACGTCTATTTCGAGAATGTCGGCGGCGCCGTATTCGACGCGGTGTTCCCGCTGCTCAACCCGTTCGCACGCGTGCCGGTCTGCGGCCTGATCGCGCACTACAACGATACCGAAAGCAAGCCGCCGAAATGGGCGGGTGCGATGATGCGTGCGATCCTGACCAAGCGCCTGACGTTCCGCGGTTTCATCGTCAGCGATTTCGCCGCGCGTCAGGGCGATTTCCTGCGCGATATGTCGGGGTGGGTGCGCGAGGGCAAGGTCAAGTACAAGGAGTTCGTCACCGAGGGTCTCGAGAGCGCACCCGAGGCGTTCATGGGCCTCTTGAAGGGCGCCAATTTCGGCAAGCAGCTGGTGCGCGTCGGGCCCGACAAGGCGTGAGCCATCACAGCTCAGCGAGCCCTGCGATCCATGGGTCGCAGTCCGCCGACCTCGCGCATCGGTGAATGGAAATCAGGAACGCACTGCTGCTTGCGGCTGTTGGTGGCCGAGCATGATCCGAAAAAGCCGGGAACATTCGCGCGCGATGACGCGAAGCGTTCCCGCGCGGGGATCATGCGCAACCAGCAAGCCAAGATGCCGGGAAGCCGAACACCATAGGTTCCTCGCATCGGAATGGAGCAGCTAATGAGAAGACTGGCAGTCCTATCAGCAGTACTGATTGCGACGGCGACGTTGGCAAACCCCGTGGCCGCCCGCGAGCGCTACGTGCAGCGACCCGCCGTGATGGATCCCGACTTGGCCGCCCCGGCCGCCCCGTATTACCGCAGCGGGCCGGCCTACTATCCGGGGCCGCGCGTCGGTGCATTCGCCACCGCACCGTGGGATAATTCCCCGCCGCCGGCGTACTACGGCTCGCCTTACGCGGCGCCGGGTTACGGCTACTGACCTCTGAGAAATCTGGAAGCAACTCCAGTCCGCCGCGCCAACGCGGCGGACTTTTTCATGCCGGCGCAGAAGTGTCGCAAGCCTCGGCAGGGGGCCCGGCGTACCCCAAAGGTCACAGCGTTAACCAAATGATTCCGGCGAGCGGTACCTTTGCTTGACTGTGCATGCAACACATTGAATCATCACATTATTTTCAGGTGTAGTCATGTTTGAAATCGGCATTTTCTGTGTCATTTTGCTGGCGGCCGGCTATGCGATGGCCATGTGGGTCATCGGCCGCCGCGCTGATGTTTTGCACGGCAAATTCGTCGAGGCTGAGCCCGAGTCCGAACCGTTCGGAATAGGTCCGCTGCTGCCGCCGCCCGCGCCGCGCTCCAGCGCGGACTCACTGCAGGCCCTGCTGACAGTGATCCAGCAGGATCTGAACGACAGTCATCCAGCAGGATCAGAGGGATACGGCGCAGACTTAACGCGTCGGCCTAATCCGCCGCCATCTCTGCGAGCAGCGCGTCGAGGCTGATATCGACCTGGCCTTCCGCCCTGACGTGGCGAACCTCGAAACTGTCAGGCCGGAAGCGGTATTCGACGATCCCGGTTTCCTTGATTCCGATCACGTCCTGCATGTGGTCCGGAATCATGAAGCCGACCGACGGCGCCCAGATGTGGCGGACACGTCCAAAGGTGAAATCGCGCCGCTGATGCACATGGCCGCTGCCGACCAGGCGCCAGTCGAGCGCACTGAGCATCTCGATCAGGCGGGCGCGGGCCGGCTGCGGGATGTAGCGGATCGCGGTTTCCGCCAACTCGGCGTCATCAGGCAGATTCAGGAACAGCGGCTTGTGCAGGAACAGCGCCACCGGCTCGCCGTTCACGTTGCCAAGCTGTGAAGCGAGCCAGTCGAATTGCTCGGCTTCGCCATCGAGCCCCGTATTCATGATCAGCGAATTCAGCCCGATGAAGCGCCAGCCTGCGGCCTCGAAGCACCAGCGATCTTCGCCGACGGTGGCGCGGAACGCATCGCAATTCTCCTCCGTCGCCGGCTCTGTCGGCGGCGTGCCGACCGCGGTCGGGTTGTCGCCGATGTCGTGATTGCCGGGCAGATAGCGGCAATCGACCGGCAGCGCCGCATGCATCGATTTCGCAAATTCGAGATCGCTGCGGCTGTTCGGCCCATCGAAGGCGACGTCGCCGCTGTTGAGCACGAGGTCTGGCCGCGTCGCGTCGATATGCTCGGCGACCGCCTCGAAGTTGGCGATCAGCGTCGGCCGGCTGCGGGCGAGGTGGGTGTCGGAAATCTGGGTCAGACGAAATTCGGACATGCAACCTTCCTTTTGCAACGATGTTAGATCGGGCCGAAGTCGGAATGATGACGGTGTCACGTTGTCAGTAGCGCAAGCGTTCGCCATCAGCTATCGCTTGCGTTTTAAACGGGGTATGAATCCCATGTCGGTTCAAATGGTTCTGCTGCCGGTCTTCGTGCTGGTCGGCCTTACCTTCGCGCTTCTGTTCGGCATGATGCGAACGCGGCGCGGCGCGCCGGCCAGTAGCGAGCCAAACCGGGCAACGCAGCTTGCCGATTGCTACCGCGACCAGTTCGAATTGCCGGTCCTGTTCTATCTCCTGATCGCACTTGCGCTGCCGCTGCGCCGTGCCGATCTTGTCATCGTGCTGCTGGCCTGGGTGTTCGTGGTGACGCGCTTTGCCCATGCCGGCATCTTCGTCACATCAAGCGATTCCGCACCCCGCTCGACGGCCTGGCTCGCAAGCGCGCTGGTGCTGTTTGCGATGTGGCTCTATTTCGCCCTGAAACTCCTGCTCCTGATCTGAAAGTTCTTGATGACCCCCGCCGCGCGTCTTTCCGCCGCCATCGAATTGATCGACACCATCGACGCCGAGCGCGTGCCGGCGGCGAAAGCCTTGAAGGAGTGGGGCACCGCGCACCGCTACGCCGGCTCCGGCGACCGCGCCGCGATAAGCGGCCTGATCTGGGACGTGCTGCGCCGGCAATCCTCCAGCGCCTACCTGATGGATGACGACAGCGCCCGCGCGCGCGTGCTCGGCATGCTCAAGCTCGAGCGCAGCATGGACGTCGACGCCATCACCGCACTCTGCGACGGCGGCCGCTTCGCCCCAGCGCCGCTCACGGATAGCGAGCGCACCGCGCTCACCTCGCGCTCGCTGCAGGGCGCGCCAGCGCACATCGCCGGCGATTATCCGGAATGGCTCGATCCGTATCTGGCAAAAGTGTTCGGCGACGACCGCGTGGCGGAAGCGACCGCGATGGCAAGCCGCGCGCCGCTTGACCTGCGCGTCAACACGCTGAAGACGAGCCGCGACAAGATGCTGCCGCGGCTGAAGCATCTCGGCGCCAAGGAGACGCCGTGGTCGCCGCTTGGCCTGCGCATCGAGCTCGGCGCCGATGCCCGCAATGTCGGCATCCATGCCGAGGAGGATTTCGTCAAGGGCGGCATCGAGGTGCAGGACGAAGGCTCGCAGTTAGCGGCGCTGTTCTCTGCAGCAAAGCCCGGCGAGCAGGTGATCGATCTCTGCGCCGGCGCCGGCGGCAAGACCTTGGCGCTGGCGGCGATGATGCAGGGCAAGGGCCGGCTGATCGCGACCGACCGCGACAAGCGCCAGCTCGCGCCGATCCACGAGCGCCTGTCGCGCGCCGGCGTCCACAATTGCGAGGTCCGCACGCCCCGCGGCGACAGCGATCCGCTGTCAGACATCAAGGCCTCCGCCGATCTCGTCGTGATCGACGCGCCCTGCACCGGCACCGGCACCTGGCGCCGCAATCCGGATGCCAAATGGCGGATGCGCCCCGGCGCGCTGGAGGTGCGGCTGAAGGACCAGGCCGAGGTGCTCGCGCGCGCGGCGCCACTGGTGAAGGCGGGCGGGCGGATCGCCTACATCACCTGCTCGGTGCTGCCGGCCGAGAACGGCGAGCAGGTCCAGGCCTTCCTCGCCCGCCATGGCGAGTTCTCGATCGTCCCGCCCGAACAGACCGCCTCCGTCCTCTGGGACAAGGCCGAAGCCTTCGCCGGCGCGGCCCTGCCGTCCCCCGAGGGCTGGCTGATGACCCCCCGCCGCACCGGAACCGACGGCTTCTTCGTCTCAGTCCTCAAGCGGACGGGGTAGCCGCGTAGGGTGGGCAAAGCGCAGCGTGCCCACCTTTCTTGCACCGCCCGTGGATGGTGGGCACGCTTCGCTTTGCCCACCCTACGGCAGCCCCGATACCGGCAAAACACCGTGGATGGCCGTGATAGGCCCGGCCATGACGGCACGCGGAGGGTTGCGGCGCCGCCCCCCGTCGCGTATCTGCTGTCCATGACAGCCGCCAAGCCCGACCGCTCGCCGTCGACGCCATCAGTGGCCTCGGCGCATGACAAGATTCTGATTGTCGATTTCGGCAGTCAGGTGACGCAATTGATCGCCCGCCGCGTCCGCGAGGAGGGCGTCTATTCCGAGATCGTGCCGTTCCAGAAGGCCGAGGCCGCCTTCAACGAGATGAAGCCCAAGGCGGTGATCCTCTCCGGCGGCCCGGAATCGGTGCATGAGGAGGGCTCGCCGCGCGCGCCGCAGGCGATCTTCGATTCCGGTGTCCCCGTGCTCGGCATCTGCTACGGCCAGATGACCATGGCCGCTCAGCTCGGCGGCGAGGTCGAGGGCGGGCATCATCGCGAATTCGGCCGCGCCGATCTGGAAGTGAAGACCGCGAGCAAATTGTTCGACGACACCTGGTCGATGGGCGAGCGCCACCAGGTCTGGATGAGCCATGGCGACCGCATCACCAAAATGCCGCCGGGCTTCACCGTCGCCGGCATCTCGGCCAACGCGCCGTTCGCGGTGATCCAGGACGAGAAGCGGAAGTATTACGGCCTGATGTTCCACCCCGAGGTGGTGCACACGCCCGACGGCGCAAGGCTCCTGCGCAATTTCGTCCGCAAGGTCGCCGGCCTCACCGGCGACTGGACCATGCGCGCCTTCCGCGACGAGGCGATCGAGAAGATCCGCGCCCAGGTTGGCAAGGGCAGGGTGATCTGCGGCCTCTCCGGCGGCGTCGATTCCGCGGTCGCGGCTGTGTTGATCCATGAAGCGATCGGCGACCAGCTCACCTGCGTCTTCGTCGACCATGGCTTGCTCCGGCTGAACGAGGCCGAGACCGTCGTCGACCTGTTCCGTCATCACTACAACATCCCGCTGGTTCACGTTGATGCGTCAAAGCAATTCCTCGGCGAGCTCCAAGGGGTCACGGACCCCGAACAGAAGCGCAAGACCATCGGCCGCCTCTTCATCGACGTGTTCGAGGCGGAGGCGAAGAAGATCGGCGGCGCCGAATTCCTCGCGCAGGGCACGCTCTATCCTGATGTGATCGAAAGCGTCTCCTTCACCGGCGGCCCGTCGGTGACGATCAAGTCGCACCACAATGTCGGCGGCCTGCCCGAACGCATGAACATGAAGCTGGTCGAGCCGCTGCGCGAACTGTTCAAGGACGAAGTCCGCGTGCTCGGCCGCGAGCTTGGCCTGCCCGAAGCCTTCGTCGGCCGCCACCCATTCCCGGGCCCCGGCCTCGCCATCCGCTGCCCCGGCGATATCACGAAGGAAAAGCTCGACATCCTCCGCCAGGCGGACGCCGTCTACATCGACCAAATCCGCAAAGCCGGCCTCTACGATGCGATCTGGCAGGCCTTCGCGGTGCTGCTGCCGGTGAAGACGGTCGGCGTGATGGGCGACGGGCGTACGTACGAATACGTCGTGGGCCTGCGCGCGGTGACGTCGACCGACGGCATGACGGCGGACTTCTACCAGTTCGACATGAGCTTCCTCGGGGCGACGGCGACGCGCATCATCAACGAGGTGAAGGGCGTCAACCGCGTGGTGTATGACGTGACCAGCAAGCCCCCGGGAACGATTGAGTGGGAATGATTCAAGCCCATCCGAGCGTATCCAAAAATACGCCACGCTTCGACGTACGATGTTGATATAAAATAAAAATTATCTCACCGTCTATCGGTGGCTTTCGCTGGGTAGAGGTTGGACCTGGCGTCCCCTCAGACGGACCTGCCCCATATTGTCTGACCCGATTTTTGAAAGTACCGTCATGAAGAATGAGGCTCGTGACGGTACTTTTCTCTTGGTAATGCGCTGAAATAAAAAGAGTTTTCGGCGCAACGGCCTCCGAAAAGGACGTGACGGTACTTTTCAGGAGGAATGGGTTGTGTTGACGGATGCTGCTCTTAAGGCGCTGAAGCCAAAGGACAAAATGTACAAAATTGCCGACCGTGACGGCATGTATGTTCGCGTGATGCCGAGCGGAGCGATCTCGTTTCGCTTGGACTATCGGCTGAATGGTCGGCGCGAGACTGTCTATCTGGGCAAGTACGGACGTGACGGGATTTCGCTCGCGCGGGCTCGGGAGAAGTGCCTCGACGCGAGGCGCGCGGTCAGCGAAGGGCGTTCGCCGGCGATAGAGAAGCAGCGCGAGAAGCGCCGCCTGAAGGAAGCGAAGAGTTTTGGCGAGTTCGGCGAAAAGTGGCTCACCGGCGCGCCGATGGCCGACAGCACGCGCGCCATGCGGCGTTCCATCTTTGAGCGGGAGCTTCTGCCGGTCTGGCGCAATCGCCTCCTCACGGAGATCACGCCAGACGACCTACGAGCCCACTGCGGCAAAATTGTTGAACGCGGCGCTCCGGCGACAGCTATCCACGTGCGAGACATCCTGAAGCAGATATACGGCTTCTCGATCCTGCATGGCGAGAAGGTTAGCAACCCTGCGGATGAAGTGGGGCCGGCGTCGATCGCTACCTTCGTGCCGAAGGACCGGTCGCTTTCGCCTTCTGAAATTCGAGTGATGCTGAAGCAGCTCGAGCACATCGCTACGCTTCCTACGATCCGTTTGGGAATGCGGCTGTACTTGCTCACGATGGTGCGCAAGAGCGAGCTGCAGGACGCGGTGTGGGACGAGGTCGACTTCGAGAATGCGGTCTGGACGATCCCGAAGGAACGGATGAAGCGCTCGAAAGCGCATAACGTCTACCTGTCGCGCCAAGTGCTCGACATCATGATCGCCCTGAAGACCTGCGCAGGCAATTCGAGATACCTTCTGCCATCGCGGTACGATGCGGATGCTCCGATGTCGCGCGCCACCTTCAATCGCGTGACTTACGCTGTCGTCGAACGGGCGAAAGCGGAAGGTTTGCCCTTGGAGCCGTTCACGGTTCATGACCTGCGGCGAACAGGTTCAACTCTCTTGAATGAACTCGGCTTCAACAGCGATTGGATTGAAAAGTGCCTGGCGCATGAGGACGGGCGCTCATCGCGTGGCGTCTACAACAAAGCTGAGTATGAGGTGCAGCGTCGGCACATGATGCAGGAATGGTCGGACATTTTGGATGCCTGGGTGGATGGCAAGAAGTACGCCCCCACGCTCATCCCGCCGTCGATGCCGATCTTGGAGCCCGATCCCGCCCTTTGACCGGACGGGTTCGGCGCTGCTTCACGTCTGGGCCGGGCGCGCGGACAATTGGTTGTGAGCGACGGGCCGCAAGCCACGCCTGAACCTCGCTCAGATCCCAGACCACGCATCGTGGGGTCAATGCGAAACGCCGAGGGAATTCTCCCCGCTGCTCCATTTCGTAGATAGTGCTGTCAGCCAGCGGCACCATCTCGCGCAACTGCTGCCGTCTAATCGTCCTTCTGATGGGCGTGCACGCAGTGGTATTCATGCGAAATCTCCTCATGGTAGACGAATGAGAAGATAGAAAGCGATAGATCCCGTAAGATGGAAGTCTTTAGATCGAGCAGGCGCGAAATATCGGGCTATAGCGTGCACATCGGATAGTTGCGCTATACGTTAGCAGGTGGAGACTTGGAGGTGATGATGAAGGTCGAAACATTCACGATCCCCATCGTTAGAACGCCCGCGAGCGATGGTATGGCTCCCCTTGAACTCATCGAAGCAATGTCGGCGGTCGCCGCCGCCCGCTCAACGCAAGAGGTGATCAAAGCCTACGAGGCGGCCGGTGTGACGGGCAATCTCATAGTCCCCTTCGTTGCTGACTGTCCCGTTGACCCGGGCGCATTGGGTCGTGCGATGCGACGCGCCTGGAAGGCTGCGTTGGCCGCGGCCGAGAGAGGAGACTCGATACTGATTGAACTTCAACCCAAAAAGGATGTTGAGGTCATCGACATCATAGTCGGTCCTGCAGCGGGAGTACGCCCGGACAAGCCCTGAAATGCGCAGCCCTACTTGGAAGTGAGGGGCCCAAGTCCGCGTTGGGTACGCCAATGATGCACTTGCTGTCCGATGAACCAGTATATGAGCTGCGCAAAGAGAGGGCCGACGAAATCCGGATCGAGACCGGCTTCCGCCGCCCAGCGTTGGCGTTGCGGAAGCATGGCTCCTACCCTTTCTGGGGCCGGGATACTTTCCTCCGTTGGCTTGAATTGCGCTGCAGCTTTGACATAGGCCATACGCTGACCCAGCGCGTCGATGATCTGCTTGTCTAGTGTGTCAATGCCCACTCGGATATCGTCCAAGCTGGCACAATTTTCAGCGCTTTTCATGTTCACCTGTTCGGTTGGATAGAGTTCATGATTGTATGAACGGCGTGCTTGGGAGATCGAAGCAACGATCCATGATGCGAGCAACGCGCTCCACCTGGCCGACCAGATAGAAATGCCCTCCGGTGAAGCGCTCCAAGTCAAACGCCCCAGCAGTCATCTCGCGCCACGCTCTCATTTCGTCACTGTTGGCCTCGGTGTCGTCGTCCGAGAGCAGAGCGACGATAGGCGACTGAAGCTTTTCCCGGCGTCTATGTCGATAGCTGCATACTAACTGGTAGTCGTTGCGCAAAGCGGGCAGGAATAGATCACGGAATACTTCGCGGTCCGGCACTTGTAGTGCGTCACCTGAGAGGCGCGCAATCTCGTAGGCATATCCATCATCGCTCTGCGGTGGCGAGCTGAGGCGTTGACGATGCGGGGCTGGGTGAGCCGAGACGAGCAGCGCACGAACCGGAAGCCCTCGTGCTTCAAGCTGCATGGCGACCTCGTAGGCAGCAATAGCCCCCATGCTATGGCCGAAAAGAGCGACTGGCTCGCGGCAAATGGGCAGGATCGCCTTGACGATAGCGTTGACCAGATCATTCATGGATTCGACGAGTGGCTCTGCCAAGCGATCTTCGTGCCCGGGATACTGAACCGCGAGCACGTCAACGTCAGGCGCGAGAAGGTCTCGCCAAGGCCGAAAGAAGCTCGCCGCGCCGCCAGCGTGCGGAAAACAGATCAGCGTTCTTTTGCCAGCCCGTCGACGGCCGAACCCTCGTAGCCATCTGCGGGCATCTGCATCCTGGCCCACTGACGTCGGTGTGGCTCTCACGACGGTGCCCCGCGCTCATAGGCCTCCAGCAACAGGCGCCGCAACAATTTGCGGCTGGTCTTGCCGACGCCCGTTTCTGGAAACTTGTCAACGAACTCGATGCGGTCCGGAATTTTGTAAGCTGCTGCACCGGCCTCTCGAATGAAGCGTTTCAACTCTGCGGCGGTGGGCTTCGGGTCACGCACGACTACAAAGGCGCAAATGCGCTCACCGAGGGTGGCGTCTGGAATAGAAATGACCGCGGCATCGACGATCGCCGGGTGGGCCAACAGAAGGTTTTCCACCTCTTCAGGGGCAACTTTCTCGCCGCCACGATTGATCTGGTCCTTGTCGCGTCCCTCGACGATTACATAGCCGTCTGGCGTTAGTCTGGCCCGGTCGCCGGTTCGATAGAACCCTTCGGACGTAAACGCCGCATCGTTGTGCTCCTTTGCCCTGTAATATCCGCGGATCGTATAGGGACCGCGGGTTAGTAGGCTCCCGACCGCACCAATCGGGAGGTCTCTATCTTCTGCATCGACAATGCGTATCTCGTCGGCGGGCGAGAGTGGGGAGCCTTGGGTCCCGACGATCTGTTCACGCCTGTCGTCCAAGCGCGTGTAGCAAATCAGCCCCTCGGCCATGCCGAAAACCTGCTGGAGCGTGCAGCGGAAGCTAGCGTCTACTCGCTTTGCGGCTTCGATACCCAGTTTGGCTCCACCGACTTGTAGTAGACGCAGGCTCTCCAGGCCCTCGTAACCGTATGCTGTGATTGCGTCGGACCAGACCATGGCAAGCGGCGGAACCAAAGCCGTTGCGGTGACACCCTCCTTTTTAATAAGCGGGAACGCTGCTTCCGGGCTCGGATCAGACGTCAGCACCGCAGTGCCGCCAGCCCAAAGCGCACCGATAAACCCAGGGCAGCACAGGGGGAAATTATGGGCCATGGGCAAGGCCGCCAGATAGACCGTGTCTGGGCTGAAGCCGCAAAGCTTGGCGCTGGCGGTGACGTTGTAAAGGTATTCCCGATGTCTGCGTGGGATGAGTTTCGGCTCTCCTGTTGTTCCTCCGGAGAGTTGGAAGCACGCCACTGCCGATGAGGCGGGAGGTGGGCCCTCCAGCGCGGGCGGCAAGTGTAGGTCGGAAAGAGAGACAAATTTCTGCGCAGATCCTGCGATGATAGCGGAGCGGACTGAACTCGAACGCGCAAGAACATCGCGGGCTATACGACGATAATCGAAACCTGATTGGTCGTCCTCGGTGATATAGGCAATAGCCGACGAGATGTCGCAAAGACGGCGTATGTCGAGCTGACGATGCGCGGGCAACGCAAGGACTGGCCGGGCGCCAAGCCGGGAGAGCGCGAAAAAGACCTCCGCAAATGCGATCCTGTTGGACAGTTGCACGACGACGTTGTCGCCCGATGCGACGCCGTGGCGGACGAGCCCGGTCGCTAGCTGGTCGACACGTTCTTCGAGTTGCTGGTAGGTCAGTCGCTCCCAGGCATCCACAAGGGCGACCCGGCTACTAAAGCGACGGACGCTCGCCGAGAGGAGATCCGTAAAGGTGAGGGAAGACCAGTATCCCGCTTCGACATAGCGCTGCGCGAAGTCGTCGGGCCAGTCTGGGCAGTCACCCGCCTGAGCCGCCGGGTCTTTGCTTGTCATGGCGTGACCTCGTGTTGCTCGATCGACGCCGCAATATGGGCTGCAAAATCGCTCAGGATGGGATGCTCGAACAGACGTCGGATCGACAGGTCGAGGCCGAACCGTCGCCCTAGATCGCTTACGACTCGAGTGGCGAGTAAGCTGTCGCCCCCGAGATCGAAGAAGTTATCCTCGGCATAGACTGGCGACCGACTGAGCGTCGCGCTCCAGACCGCGGCGACTTCCGCCTCCAGACCGATCGACGGGAGGGTTGCTGTTGCTGGTCGCGTCTCCTTCCGTTCAGGGAACCGAGGTAAGCGCGCGCGATCCAGCTTGCCGTTGGGCGTGAGTGGCAAATCGTCTATCAGAACGTAGGAGCGCGGGATCATGTAGTCAGGCAATGATCGTGCGAGCTCGGCTTTGAGGCCGGATTCTAAAGGCACATCGCAGCGGTCCGGCGCGTAGGCGACAATGACGCTTTGCGCTAGGCCAATCCGTTCGTGGCGGTGTTCGGGAAAGACCGCGATGCCTACGAACCCAGCCTCAGTTAGCGCTTTTCTCCATTTCTCGATGGTCAGGAACGGAAGATTCGTCTTGATCCGATTGTCCTCGTAGTCGCTGAGACCTTCGATGAAGGCAATGCTGATCATCTGAAGCGCGCAGTTCTGCGTGGCCTCGATCATAAGCAGCAGTCCACCAGGACGCAGGGCCAACCGCAGGTGACGGAGTGCCTCTACTACCGATCGGGCGTCGTGCAGAACATTGACGGCGACAACGACGTCTTTCGAGGCCGGACCGACGTTCTGGATGGCTGGATGCACGTTGATGTCGTGCCGGGCGAAGTCCAGGATCGAATAGTCAGCGAACCGCGTCCGCGCCGAATCCAGAAAGAAGTCGGACAGGTCGGTGAAGGTATAGCGGACGCCGGTCTTTGGCAGCGCGGGCAGCAGCGATGCCGTCGTTCCGCCAGTTCCCGCCCCGACTTCCAGGATTTCTGTCGTTTGCGACGGTGCAGCGGTGCGTACGAACTGGGCGAGGACGGCTGCAGCTATGCCGTTCAGATAATGCATAAACGGATTGAAGCGATAGATGCCTTCCGCGGCTTCGGTCGATCCTCCTGGGAAGTAGACTTCGAGCGGATCACGTTCGCCAGAGAGCAATGCCGGATGGGCATCGATGCTCCGTCGGAGATAGTCGAGCACAGGCTGTGCGCTCGCGCCAAACACCTTGGTCGTCTGGAGTGCGGTCCAACGGGTATCGAAGTCTAAGTCTGCCGCGTCACCAATGAAGCGGTAACGGTTGCCCGGAGCGGGCTCAAGAGCGCCGTGCTCGCACAGCACGGTCAGCCATTGAGCAATGAGCTTGTGGAACCGTGGCAGCACGCGCATGCCCGCCAGGATTTCTGCCGCCGTGCGAGCCTCGCCGGTTTGGCGAAAGTATCCGGCGTGGCGCAAGGTGCGAGTGATCGCGGCAACGCTTAGCGATTCTATGCTGTCCCAAAATTCAGCAAATAACGCCGGGTCGAGGTCTACGGGGGTTCTGTCAGACGCTTCTATGCCGGCGGAGAGAACGACAGAGCTTCGTTCGTCCGAATTGTCGGCAGCTAAGTGACGGAAGGCAATCGACGAAGCAGATGCTTCGGAATCGATCGAGAGATAGCCGACGATTTGCTTCTGACCATCGACAACCTGGATGTCCGCAATCGCGGATCGCACGCCGGCCACACGCGATATCGCGGCGTCGATCTCGCCCAGTTCGATCCGATGGCCGCCGATTTTGACCTGAAAGTCCCGGCGGCCGAGAAATTCGAGCGTCCCGTCCGGCCAATAGCGAGCCCTATCGCCGGTTTGGTAGATTCGCTCTCCCGAGTGCGCTTGCACGAAGCTCTTGGCGGTTTTTTCCGGGTCATCCCAATAGCCTTGCGCGAGGCCAACACCACCGATGTAGAGGTCTCCCGGCACCCAGTCCGGACTGGGGCGACCCTGCCCATCGAGCACGCGATAATGCTGGTTGGTCAGGGGATAGCCGTATGGGATCGAGGGCCACTCGGGTGCGATCGTGTCTATGTCGAACCAATTCGACCAGATCGACGCCTCGGTGGCGCCGCCGAGACCAACTACTTGCATCTGCGGTGAGAGCGCTCGGATGCGATCCGGCAGGGACAACGGAATCCAGTCGCCGGAGAGCAGCGCCAGTCGCAATGTGGCCGGCAAGGGCTGACTGAGGCGTCGCTCGGCATACTCGACCATCATGGTCATCAACGCCGGTACCGAATTCCAGATCGTGACGCTATATCTCTCGACCAGAGACCACCAATGATTGGGATCACGCCGCCCATCCTCGTCGGCAAGCACGATTGCGCCGCCGGCCGCGAACGCCCCAAACAGATCGTAGACGGACAGGTCGAAGGTCAGTGATGAAAGGCTGAACACACGATCAGTGTCGGTCACTGACCACCGCCGATTGACGTCCAAGACCGTGTTGAGCGCTCCACGGTGGTCGATCATGACGCCCTTCGGCGCACCGGTGGAACCCGACGTGTAGATGATATAGGCCAGATCGGTCGGGAGACGCCTTGCTGCGCTAGACCAGCCGCTTCTCGGGGTATCTGCGACGTCGAGCGCGGCTGGATCGAGCCGCAGCACGGTCGCGGGCCAAGCGTCATCAGCTGTGCATTTCGGCGACGCCAGAGCGATCTTGCAAGCGGCATCGTTCAGAATGCTTGCCAACCGCTCCGGGGGACTATCAACAGCGACCGGCACATAGACGCCGCCTATCATCAGGGTCGCGAGCACGGCCGCGATTTGCTCCGGACCTTTCGGGAGGACGATGGCAATATGATCTGCGGCCTGCGCACCGTGTTCGTGCAGCGCTGCAGCCAGCGTATCGGCGCGATGTTTCAATGCGCCATAGCTGAGCGCGCCGGAGGACCAGAGTACGGCAGGCGCATCGGGCGTCTTCGCGGCATTCTCGAGAAACGGCTCATGGAGCAGTCGTTGATCTATGGGGGCTGTGGTCGCGTTGACACGCACTCGCGTCATTGTTTGAGAGTCCGGCAGGGGAAGCGGGGCCGGCTCATTCCAGTCATGATCGCTGAGCCAGTGTACGAGCCACTCGTAGGCGTCGAACATGTCGTCCAGGAGCCCGGCAGGGAAGAGCGCCTCGACGCCGTCCCAGTTGAGCAGCAGGCCGTCCTGCAATCGATAGATCTGATGGTCGAGCCAGATTTGCGGTGTCTGCGAAATTGCCCAGCCCAGATGCCCGAGGCTTTGCTCAAAGCTAGGACTGAGCAATGGTTCTCCGAGGTTGCACGCGAAAACGACTGGAGCGCCGTGCCTTCGTTGCTCGCCGGAGCGCATTAGGTCTCGAAGGACGTCGACTCCCGAATACGCGGCCCGCGTGATGTCCTTGTGCAAGCGCTCTTGCACGGCGCGTGCGCGGTCGGCGAAGTTCGGAGCTTTGGTGAAATCGATCTCGAGGAGGACGAGATTGGTGAAGTCGGCGACCATCTGCGAAACAGATGCATCGGTCTCCTGGCGATCGAACAGTGGCACGTTGAGGAGGAAATGCTCTTCCCCGCTCCAGCGCGCAAGCACCTCCGAGAATGCCGTGGCGAGTACAGTCGCCAGCGTGAGCTTTTGGTGTCGCGCGCGCTTCATGAGGCGCTCGATCTCGTCTGCTCGCAAGTGGAACTGTCGGCGCGTGAACCGCGGCCGTGTGACCTGATCAGGATCGGCGGAAAGCGGCAACGATGGCCCGGCTGGCAAGTTCGGCAGTCGTTCGCGCCAATACCGCATGGCGTCCTCCCGCTCGGCGGAGCGCCCGGCCGTCTGCTGACGGAGATAGGTGTCGAACCCGAGGGTGGAGCGAGAACCGGATGAAATCTTGCCGGCGTAGAGACCCGCGAGGTCGCGGAGCAGGATGGTGATGCTCAGGACGTCCGCGACTAAGAGATCGACGTTGAGGTGAATGCGCGTTCGGCCGGCGGGCAGCCTCGAAAGCCGAATGTCGAAGACCTCGCCGCGGCATACATCAAGTCGGCGGTGCGAGAGGCTATCCCTGATCGCGGCGAGCTCACCGTCGCAGGCTTGGCTCGTCATTTCATGGAGGTCATAGGTCTTCAGCCGCTGCCAAGGACTGATCGGTAGAATGGACTGATAGCCGTCATCCGAGAACTGGGCGCGAAGCATCGGATGCTGCCTGCACAGTTCCAGGACGGCTCGCTCCAGCCGCTCCGCATCGACGCCGTGGCCATCGAACTCGCAATAGAGATGGCAGCCGATCCCACCCAAGGACTGATCGTCCCGTCGTCCGATGAGATAGGCCTGCTGCACCGGCGTCAGGGGGGTACGCGCAACCTCGACGTCATCGATGGGGACGGGCTGCAGTGGATGCTCTGCTGATCCTCCGCCTTCAATTAGCCTCCACCAAGCGGACAGCGTCGGTTTGTCCATCAGATCACGAAGCTGGATGTGACAACCCCGTTTCTTCAGGAGGGCCGGTAGCCGCATCATACTCACCGAGTCCAACCCGAGCTCGATCAACGATGCATCTTCGTCAAGGAGGTCTGGCGACACCTCCATAAGGCGCGCCACGAGGTGCGTCAGACCTTCCTTGGTCAGCGGCCCGCGGAATTCTGTGTCGGGTGTCGGCGAAGCATGCATTGCGGTCATTGGCCACCTCCGGGGCAACTACACATCAAGGGACTGTTTGGAAGTTGGCCGCTGGGCGACCAGGGGCAGCGGTTCAGGGGGTGTTTTCGCCTTCGATCCCAAGTGCGGTGAGCATCGTGCGGAGCTTTGCCGCTGTTTCCGCCAGCTCGGCCTCCGGATTGGAACCGCGAACGATGCCCGCGCCGGCAAAGAGGCGAATCCACCGTCCCCTTACCTCGGCGCAGCGGATGGCAACTGCCCATTCGCCGTCCCCGTTTACGTCGGACCATCCGACCAAACCGGCGTATAGATCACGTTTGAACGGCTCGATCGCGGCGATCGCCTGGCCAGAAAGCTCAGTCGGTTGGCCGCACACGGCTGGTGTCGGATGAAGTGCGAGGGCCAGTTCAAGCGCCGACACCATCGGGTCGGCCAACTCTCCGGTGATGACGGTGGAGAGGTGCCACACCGTTGGCGTCTGAAGAAGCGATGGGGTCGACGGAACGTCGAGATTTGAGCAAAAGGGTTGCAATGATCGCTTAACTGCGGCGACGACAACGTCGTGCTCGTGCCGGTCCTTAGCTGATGACAGCAGCGCTTCAGCATTCCGCCGGTCTTCCTCCGGCGTCGCACCACGACGGGTCGAACCGGCTAGCGGATTGCTCGTGACCATTCGGCCGACCCTGCGGACCAGGAGCTCGGGACTTGCGCCGAGGAAGAGGTGGCGGACCTCCTGCTGGGCCGCCATCACAGGAACGACGAACGTGAAGCCGTGTTGGTTCCTGCGAGTTAGCGTGGACAGTAAGTTCGTAGTATCGAGATCACTGACGAGATCAATTTCCAGGGTTCTGGCAAGGACTACCTTTTCCAATCGCCCCGCCTCGATGAGATCCAGTGCTATCCTCACTCCGTGGACATAGTCATCTGGTTCTGGAACAGCCCTAATGCGTGCGAGTGTCGGACGTTGCAATGAGGGTGACGACTCTCCCGCTCTGACATCGAAAGCTGGGCTCGAATTTACCTTCGAGAGGAAGAGTGCGGATGATGAGGTGTTGAAGAATGGGATTGCTCCGACAATCGTCGGAACGTTCCCCATTGTCCTATCGTCTGCTCCCAGCGCTTCGGTGGCGACCGCAAGCAACTGCTGCGGGGTCGGGTTTGGCGGAACGCCAATCGGCTCCAAATCTGAGCCTATGAGAGTTCGAAAACTCGAGGAGAAGAAGAAAGTAGCCTCGGACATCTCGTCCATAGTCGACACATCGAAATAGCGTCTCTCGAACTCAAGCATATGCTGACTCCCTGGCCCGAAAGGCCATAGGCGTACCTTCCGGAGATTTGAGGCAGACGCTTATTTGTGCGGCGTCTTGATCGTCTGACAATTTCTATAAATTCCCCAACGGCCATCGATATTGCAAACGCTGTTGCTTTCGATCGTCGGAATTACTCTTTCGATTTTTAGTATGCACGTGATTGGCGAAGCGGAGTGAAGCGGAGCTGGACACGCGTTTAGCACCGTCAGAGACAATGAGGTATTCGCCGCTTGAGGGATTGAATCCGTCGATAACTCCAAATCTGGCAAGTTTGCGGACGGCTCAATGGCCAGCCAACACCGCGAGGATGTTGGTCACTGGCGTCGGCCACAGTCATCGCATGCAGCGCGGGACGATTTCGCTGCAGGATTGGAGTGCGTGTGCTTGTGTGATGCCGCGTGTGATCGGTTGTCGCTTCAAGCGCGTTGCCAGACAGCCACGGCCACCACGTGATTGCGGGGCTGCACGGTCTGCCACAGACGCCACTCTGAAACCCTTCCCATGTCGGGAGGCAACCTTAAGATGCGAGGTGGAAAGGGCAGAACTGCAAATGACGTCAGGTCTCGTACGAGTCCGCTGCCTTCGGCCTTGAGAATTGCCTCTTTCAACGTCCAGAGATGGAGAAAGGCTGGCGCAACATCGCATGTCGCCTGGAGTGCGAGCCAATCGAGTTCCTCGGCGGCCAGGGGCCATGCGGCTTCATCGACGGATAGCTCGCGAGCAAGATCCTCTGCGTCGATACCGACACGGCAGTCCGCGCCAACGACGCAGCCAACGAAGTCGCGACAATGCGTGAGATTCACATCGATCAGATCGGCTACGTGCGGCGCCAGTGCTGGCTTGCCGCCGGGACGGAGCGCGACGAGGCGGACGGAGTCCGGCGCGAGGTGCGCGAAGTTCCCGACAATGATACGGGCAAGGCCGTGCGCGGCGAGGGCATCGCGCCTCTGATCTTGGGATAGCAGCGATGCTATGCGATTACGTTGGGACTCGTCGAGCAATTCCCAGAAGGCCTTGAGCGACTGTGGGCTTAACCCAGCGGTATGCATTGTCCAGACATCCAGTCTCGTTGGCGTGTCGAACTGAAAGTGTGGAAAATGTTGGATCGCCGCTAAGCTGTGAGGCGCGATTTCAGTCATCCTGCCGGACTCCGCAGAGTGGTCGGGTGGCAGCCGAATCTCTTTTTGAAAGCCGTTGAGAAATGGGCCGGGGTGTACCCCACCTGGTATGCGATCTCTGAGATCTGGAGTTGGGTGTGTGCAAGCAGATAAAAGGCCTGTTCAAAACGGCATTGTTGCAAATAGCTTGATATACTCATTCCAGAAAGGTGCCTGAAGATATCGGTCAATCGCTTCGCATTGACGCCAGTTTGGCGAGCCATCTCATCAAGTGATGGGGGCGACTTAATTCGCTCACGAAGAATACGCTTGACGTAGTCTATTCGCTCTATGTCTTGAACGGATATCGCTTTTATCTGCCGACCTTCTTCGGATGTGGGTGCGATACAGTCCATGCTCAACGCTACGAGTTCGAGCGCTTTTCCGGAAAGGTAATATTCGCGCGCCGGTCCTTGCAGTGGGCAAGTGAGGATTTGGGCTGCGAGCGAAAGGATGGGTTGCGGCGCAGAGCGGTGGAGCAACATCGGACACCTGTCCGACAGCGGACAACGAAACTGCTGGGCCAGGCTTTTCGCCGACATTGGACAAGTGTCGGGAGCTTCGGTCGATGCGATATCGATGCCGACAATCCTGAGTGGCTTGCATCGGCCAAGAAACTGAACGGACAATGTTTCGTTGATACCTGACAAGACGCATAGTCTGGGAGCACGAAGGCACAAATCCCAGGGACCCGGGACGCCGCAGCGGATCTCTCCGGATAGAATGAGGTTGATACTGAATGCGGGTGTCGATGTGTCTGGGCGCCAATTCAGGACGTCGTCGTCAATACTCCAAGCTGAAAGTCGCATATTTGGTCCCATCGCAATGGACCAATCGGGCAGCGGCTGTGACGTCGTGACGGACACTGGTACGACATCATTCATCGCCTCAGTTTCCTCTTCCGTCAGTAGTCTCCGTATTCGCTTCTGTCGGCGTAAGTCTCGGCAACGCGCGTCGAAGAACGCCGGAGACCATGAAGAGGGCGATGAGTGCGCCGCCATAGAAGGCGGGCCATCCAATCAGCGGGACGAGACGCGTCAATCCGATCAGTAGTATGGTCGCGACCAGGCGACTGACGCCGTAGAGTGCCGCGTAGCCGGTCGCTGGCCGGTCGCCTTTTGCCCAGCCGAGAATTGCTGAGCAGATGATGACGTAGAAGCCGCTCGTGCCCGCGTTGATTGCGATCGAGCCGGCCGTGGCGAGAAGAGTTGTTCCGGACAGTGCTCCGGCGATCACGCTCCCGACTGCCAAAGCGCTCAGACCGGTGAAAACGAGAATGGCGCCGTTCGGCCCTGCTTTCCTGATGATTGGGATCGCTATCAAAGAAGCGCTAAGGCTGCACAGCGGCGAACCGGTGCCTACTATCCATCCGATCGTCTCGACCGAAACACCGAGGTCGACCAGCATGACGCGGTTGAGGCTGAACAACGAGACTAGGACGCAGGTCGTCAACGTCAGCAGGGCCAGCCTCCGCCCCGTATCCGGCTGTCGCAAAAAGCCGGTTTGCCTCGGGCGTCCGGGCTGTATGTGTTCCCCAGTCGCGTCCCAGGCCCGGTGGAACAGGATCGGAATCGTGGAAAGGAACGTCACCGCTGCAGCGATCTGAAATGTCGTTTGCCATCCGAGATGGTGAAAGGTTACGACGAAGATGCCGCCTCCGATCATCGAGCCGAGCGATAGGGCAGCGACCTTTATGCCTCCAGCTATAGGGCGGACGTCGTTAGGGATCGCCAAAGCGGCGAGCGCGTCCAAGGCGACGTCCATGGTCGCGGCCGCGAACGCAATGAGCATCCCGAGGCTCAGCAAGAGAGTGGGTTGAAAGTCCTCGCCCTGGGAGACCACGAGAAGAGTTGCGAGGATGACGATTTGCATGATCACGATCCAGCCGATCCGCGGAGCGGTTCGGATTGGGCGGACGGCGTCGACAAGCGGCGCCCATAGGAAGGTCAGGCCGAACGGCAGGAGAATGATGAGCGTCCAGCCAATGGCTGCCAAATCGACCCCCCGGGCTCGAAGCAGGGGCGGCAACCCTCCTTGCATCAGCCCGAAGATTAAGCCGAACGAGGTGTAGAGGGCGCCGACAGATATAAGGAACGAGAAGGGGCGGGGGCTCGGGTATTCCTGATCCGCCCAGTGACGGACGTCCACTGGAGTCGGTTCGAGACCTGTGTGATCTTGCGCCAGTAGGTTGGTGGTTGGCCGATTCATGACCCGCCCCCTCAGAAGCTGAGCTTCATGCCGAGGCCAACGGTGCGGCCCAAGCCGACCGTGACTGCTTCGACGCCCGGCCCATAATAAGTGCCGACGGCTTCGTAACGCTTGTCGAACAGATTATTGGCGAAGAGATAAACCTTGGCGGAATCGCCATCCCAGCCGATCCGCGCATTCGCGACGCCGTAGCTGTCTAAGTCAAAGCTGTTGGCGACGTCCGCGGCGCGGCGATCGACAAACTGGTACGAACCGGAGAGGTAGATCTGCCCTTGATTGATACCGATCCGCGAGGCGTCGATGCGATATTCGCCGCCGACCGTTGCCGTGATCGCGGGAACGTTCGGCACCTGATTTCCGGACTTCGCGCCAGTCGGCGAGCCTAGTGGCACATTCTTGAGCTCGGCATGGGTATAGCCGAGCCCGCCTTGCAGGCTGAATTCGGGCGTCACCTGGAAGCGGCCCTCGATCTCTCCGCCATAGCTGTCGAAGTCGAGCGCGGCCGTTTGGTAGGTCAGGAGGGATCGGTTGAAGATGTAGAGATGACCCTTGCTGACATCGTTGTAGAACAGCGCGCCGTTGAGCGTCGCACGGCCGTCGAGGAAGCTCGACTTGAAGCCGGCTTCGTAGCTCCAACTCGTTGCGGTCGGGAAAAACGGCTCCGGCCGTCCAGATGGGAGGTTGCTACCGTTCCAGGCGTAACCACCTCCAACCGCACCCCGGCCGACTGTGCCATAGGTCACGAACTGCGGCGACCAGTCGTAACTGAAACCCGCGCGACCGGTGAGGAATGTATCCGAGAAGGACGAGTCCTGGGAGTAGCTCGCGACTGTGCCAGGCAGCCCGCCGCCCGTGTAGCGATAGGCCGCGTCAGCATCCAGGTGGGTGAGGCGAAGCCCACCCAAGGCTTTCAGGCCGCCGATGATGGGAACGACGACGTCGCCAAAGGCCGCATAGCTGTTGACAGTCAAGTCGTTGTTCTGCTGCCCGCTGAAGGCGGAAAAGTTCGACACCGTGAAGTTTTGCCCGGTCGTCGCAACATGCGTGTCGGACCGAAAGTAGTTGACGCCGCCCGTCCATGAGATCGGCGAGTCAGGAAGCGAGGAAAGACGGAACTCCTGATAGTAGCGGGTTTCGTCGATGTCCCCCCTGTAGGCGTCTTGGCCGTTCACGCTGAAATGGGACTGTGGCCGACCAAAGAGTTTGCTGAAGATCAGACTGTCGGTGAGGTCGAGATTTTGGTGGAAGTTGTTTTGCTGGATGCTGGTGAGCGATGTGAATAGGAACGCATCGAAGTTGCGTTCGATGCGGAGGTTGCCGCCATAGTCCTCGCGCTGGAATTCGGGTCGAGGATTGAGGCCGTCACACGGGAAGCAGGGCGCGCTTTTCAGAACGAAGCGAGGCTGTGAATCGTCGGATCGGTTGTAGTTAAATGAGAAAAGTACATTCGTGTCGACATCAGGCGTGAACAGCAGCGATCCGCGCGCCGCGCCGATATTTGAACCGCCATCCTGTCCGCCGAGGATCGCGTTGCCGAAATCGCCGTTACGGCCGTTGTAGCGCAGGGCCAAGCGCCCCGCCAAAACGTTGTCGATCAACGTCTCATTGGCGATGAGTTCGCCCATGCGCCAGCCGTGCGTGCCGATCTCGCTGCCGATCGACAGTTCGTGGCCGAAGAAGGGATGATTGGGGATGTAATTGATCGCACCGCCCTGGGCATTGAGGCCATTGAGGGTCCCTTGCGGGCCGCGGAGCACCTCTACACGCGCCATGTCGAGTGTCGAAGGCTGGATGCCGTAGGCAGACTGCGGAATTTCGTCGATATTATAGGAGATCGATGTGTCGTTCGGGGAAAGCGGCGAGAAGGAGCCGACGCCGCGTATGTTACCGCTGTTGGCGTATTGCCCGCCCGATGCAAGGTAATTGAAGTTGGGTGTCCGGTGCGCGATGTCGGCGTTCGATGAGGTCGGCGAAACCACTTGAAGCTGCGACGGCTCGAGCACCGTTATGCTGATCGGAACGTTTTGTACGTCCTCACTTCTCTTTTGCGCAGTGACTGTAATCGGCTCCAGCACGGTCACGTTGCCAGCCGCTGGTGGGGGGCTCGCTTCTTGACGGCGGGCGGGGCTGCGGACCCGTAGGCGCTCACTCCTCTCTTGGGCTGTTACCGTAACCGACGGCAGCGCGGTCACGTTGCCGGCCGCGGCTGGAGCGCTCGTTTCCTGAGCGAGAGCGGCGCTACGGACAAGCAGCATGGAGCAGAGGATCGCGCAGCTTGTTGAGAGAGCCGACACGCTCTGACTGCGCGCTTTTCGCGATCGTGGGACAGTCGGCCCGAATGAAATGGGATTGGCCATCGCCCATTCGGCACGATCGTTTCGCATCCTTACCTCGCTCGTGGCTTCCTTCACGCGGACCGCTGGGTGAAAGCCGGTCACCTTGCTACTGAGAATCATTCTCACTATACGAACGTTCAGTCAATTGACTATTTGTTCGATCAAATCTAAACTGCACCGGCATTAGTGACCGTGGGAGCGCGTCATGCCCGAGCTACGACCAGTTTTTTCGACGATAGATGCCAGAGACAAATTGCTGGAGGCGGCCCTCAGTGCCTTTGCAGAGATGGGGTTTCACGGCGCGACAATTCGCGACATCGCCCAGCGTGCCGGGGTTTCCCAAGGCCTCATCTCCCATCACTTCGGGGACAAGGAGCGCCTCTGGACTATAGTCGGGGAGCGCGTTTCAGAAGATTTTCTCGATTTCGTCTCGTCCGAGATCCGTACGGACGTCATGGACGCGGAGACCATTCCGCGTGTGCTCGCCGCCTACATGGACTACTGGCAAGCCCATCCTTCCGCCCTGAGGCTCTATCTTTGGCGGGTCCTCGGAGCTCCGGAAGGCGAACGCAGGGCGCGCGCCGAGCGGCTCAACAGTCACTTCGTCCCAATCTTTCAACGGGCGCAGCAGGCCGGATTCATTCGCGACGACATTCCTGCGGGTCAGGCCATGACTACCGCTGGTGGGCTCATCCAATATCGCCTGCACAGCCGGCTCGAGATGGACAGCGCGATCACCACGGTTGGCGATTCGTCTCCTACTGACGAGGAGTTCCTAAGGTATGTCTGTGGTCTGATCGCGCCGCTTCCAGGGCACGTTAGCACGCGATGATCCGAGGCCCCGCCAAGATCGATCGTGCGGCTTCCTGGGCGGTCTTTCTGGCTGTCTTCGCGGTTGCCATCAGTGTTTCGTTCGTCTTCGCCGTTCTCCCAAGCATCGGGCGCACGATGGGCCTGAGCGAGATCCAACTCGGAATGGTCGTTGCTCCGGCGGCGCTCGTTTTCGTCCTAACAGGCCCCCTTTGGGGGCGAGCGAACATCTGGATCGGTCAAAAGCAGACGGTGCTTCTGGCTTTGACCGGGTCGAGCGTTGCCACTTTCGCCTTCGGTCTTGTCGTCGATCTTCGCCTCGCAGAGATGATTTCAGTCGATGCGGCGTTCGCTGGCTTGGTTCTGAGCAGGGTGTGCTTGTCGCTGTTCGCGGCGGCAATCTTGCCGACCGCCCAAGCTTATATCGCGGATAAGACGCCGCAAGAGAACCGCACCGCTGCTCTTGCTCAAATGGGTGCTGGCTTCGCGCTTGGTCTGGTGGCGGCGCCCGGCATAGCCGGTTCGACAACGCGCTTTGGCATATTCGTGCCGTTCCTCATCGTCGCGGGGATTCTCGCGATCGCGATGGTCGTGGCCTTCATATGTCTTGCCCGAACGGAAAAGCTGGTCGCCGCACACCGGCACAAGGGAGAAACGACGAGCTTGGCGCAGCTCTGGTCGCTATTGCTCATTATGATGCTGCTTTATGCGGTCTATGGCATTTTGCTGCAGGTGACGGGCTTCCAGCTCCAAGACCAGTTTGGGCTATCGCCGCAGGCGGCCGCGCAAGAGGCCGGTATGGTGTTGATGGTCACGGCCGCCAGCCTTGCCCTGAGCCAAATGGCGCTAATGCGATCCGGTATGGCAACGCGATGGACGGGGCGGCTGCCATTGAGCGGCAGCGTTGTCGCGCTGGCGGCGATGGGCATGTTGGCCACATCTCATCTATTCGCGGTGCAGCTTGCGGCCATGGCCTTGTTCGGCTGCGGCTTGGGGCTTGCCCTTCCGTCTACGCTCGGTCTGGTGACGTTGCTTGCAGAAGCCGCAGGCGACCAGAGCCGAGTTGGGGGCCTGAGTGGTGCAGCCCAAGGGCTCGGACTCTTCTTCGGACCGCTCGTTGGGGCTGTCGGCTACAAGCTGGATCGGGCCGCTCCGTATGTCATTGGTGCAATACTTCTGATGATCGCTTGCGGGCTTCGACTGTTCTCGGCCCGAACGCCAGTTGCTGACAGGTGAGACCGTGGATGGCTACGTTTTATTTGATTTGAGCGCATTTCCACTCGTCGTTTGGCGATCATCTGGCCTGAGCGAGGGCTATAGTGTTCGGTGGATCAATGATATGGATCGGTTGCTTGAACAGGGGCAGCCATTTGTTCTTCTGTTTCCGGACCAGAACGAGGGCGAGGCTCACACAGATCAGAGGGCTCGCAGCCAATGGCTAAAGGCCAACCGATCGTCATTCACCCGGCTATGCCGGGCCATTATCTCAATCGAACCCGACCCAGGCCGGAGAGCCAAATGGCAGGCGCAAGGCGCAGCGTTGGCGCAAGCCTTCGGCACGAGAATCTCGATCTCTGCCAGCGAGACCGAAGCTTTTGCTGAGGTAGCGCGCTTGATCTCCGACATTGCGTAATCGCACGTGCCTGGAAACTTCGAACTGCGTCATCTTCGCTACGTGATTGCTCGTCGCCGGCGATATCGCCTACGAGGTTCGTTACGATCTGGGCTGGCCTCATGTGGTGCGAGGGCGCACTGAGTTGATGGATCAGTTCAAAGGATACATCGGCAGCATCCGGTTGCAATCCGCAGACGAATTGTTCGTCAACAAGGCCGCTAACGGCCGCGTCGTCGTGGTCGAGTATGACATCCATGGAATGGTCCTCGCGACGGGCGCCAAGTATGAAAACCGCTTCTGCTCGAGTATCGAGCTTGAAAACCGAAAGATCGCGCGCTGGAGAGATTACATGGACTCGCACGCCGCCTGGAACGCCTTAACGGCAAAAGGCAGCTAACAAGCTAGGTGCGTATTCGCCGCGCGGCGATGTTGCCTATGCTTCCGCGGACTTTGAGCCCGCTCGGCGGACGCCTAGACTGAATCCGAGGGGCTGTTTCGGAGGGTATCGATGTCCGAAGTTCTGCGGGCAACGGGAATGCTCATCTGTGGGTCGGCATCTGCGACGGCGCTGTCAGGCCGGGGGCAGCGATCGGCGCAACACAACGTCAAACATCGGATTCAGACCTCGCCGCGTGCCGTTCGGCCATATAGCGGCCGGGTGATGTGCCGACCGTCTTCTTGAACATCGTTACGAAGCTCGGCGTGCTTTCATAGCCGAGATCCGCGGCGACCCGCTGGATTGTCGCGCCGCTAGCCATCCATTTGACGGCGAGCACCACGCTCAACTGCCGCTTCCACCGCGCAAAGCCCATCCCCGTTTCGCGCCGGATCAGGCGCTCGAATGTCCGCGGGCTCGCGCCGACTTCGCTCGCCAACAAATCGAGCGTCCAGTGCTCCGCCGGCTTCGCCATCATTAGGTTGAGAATGCGGCGCAGGCCCTGGCTCGCGGGCATCGGCAGATGCAGATCTTCCGCCTTCGCCGCGCCTATTTCGTCGAGCAGGCACGACACCATCCGGGAGTTCGCGCCACTTTCTTCATAGTGGAACGGAAGCTGCGCAGCGCGGATCATCAGTTCTCGGAGCAACGGCGTCACTGAGACCACACAACATGTACCGGCGAGTCGAACATCGACGTCGCCTGCGAGGAACGCGCCATATCCCTCGAGCGCACCCGTCATTACGATTGAGTGGCGTGTACCGCCCGGTATCCAAAGCGCGCTGCGCGGCGGAACGATAAAGAGGCCACCTTCGACTTCGCAGGTCAGGGCGCCGCGTTGCACCAGCAGAAGCTGGCTCTTTCTGTGATGGTGCGGCTCCAATTCGAACCCTCCGATCGTGTCCGAAAGAAAGCCGTAGAAGACGGCCGTGCGCGGAACGTCGTCCGGCTCAACCCAGACGATGTCGTCAGCGTGGTCTTTCAGGAGCGGCATGGGTAACCCTTTGGCGGATTCGAATAACAATCTGTCGATACTTCGTAATGACGACAGAATCGATCCCCTGTAATCCAATATGCCGCAACAGTCGAGAGCGCCGATCGGCGCCGGAGGTTACCGAAGCGCTCGATCTTGGCGACGTCACCTTGTTCGAGCGGCGCAGTGGTGATGCGCACGTGGCGCAAATGGAAGCAGCGCTCCTTGCTCGTAGCGGAACTGGCGGATCGTTTGCGCTGACCGGCAAGGCCGACACGATGCAGCCGCTGCGGCAGGCGCTCAAGCGAGCGCGGTTCCGGGCAAGCGCGTCGCCAGCAAGGCGTATTGGGCGCCGGTAAAGACTGGCTTGGACTGAGTGAGGTTGCTGGGCTGGTCGAGTGGGCGGCGGACCCGGAAATGAGTTTGGGCGCCCGTCGGGCGGCCGCGGGAAGATAGAAAGTGGCTCTATGGATGCTCAGAGGAAAATCCTGATCTGCGGCGGCGGCATTGCCGGCCCCACCTGTGGCTACTGGTTGCACCGCTACGGCTATTCCGTTGTCATCGCCGAAAGGGCGAAAAGCTTGCGGGACGGTGGGCAGAACGTCGACATCAAGGGCGCAGGGCAACTGGTCATGAGGAAGATGGGCCTCGCGGACGCGATCCTTGCCAACAACACTTTGGAGCAAGGCCAAAAATATCTTGATAAGACCGGCAAGGTCGTGGCCGCTTTTCCCAGAGGGGCCATCGGCGGACTGACCGCGGACTTCGAAGTCCTGCGCGGTGATTTCGCCAAGATCCTGTTCGATCTCACCCGTGACGCCTGCGAGTATCGGTTTGGCACCTACGTCACCCGCCTCGACGAGAAAGACGACTGTATTGCCGTCGCCTTCAACGACGGCAATGTCGAGAATTTCGAACTGGTGATCTGCGCGGAAGGGCTCAATTCCTCGACGCGAGGGATGGTGCTCGCCGAGGAGACTCAGCTGCTGTACCTCGGCGCCTACATGTCGTTCTTCAACGTTCCCCGCCTGCCGGAGGACGACAATTGGGCCCACACGGTCAACGGTATCGGTGGAACCTTCATTACGCTTCGACCGGGCACCGCCACCGAAACGACCGTGCTGATGACGTTCCTTCGCGACGGTAGCGACGTTGCAGCCGACGACCCAGCGGCTCGCAAAAGGCTGCTTCTAGAAGCGCTCAAGGGCCGCGGCACGGTGGCCGATCGCATCATCGCCGCATTGGGGTCGGTCGAGGACTTCTACTTCGGACCAATGAGCCAAGTACACGCCTCGGCCTGGTCAAAGGGCCGCTTTGTGATGGTCGGCGATGCGGCCTACTGCCCGACGCCCTTCACAGGCGAAGGCACGGCTCTCGGCCTGGTCGGCGCCTATGTGCTCGCCGGCGAGATCAAGCGAAACGCCAGTCATGTCGCGGCCTTCCGCGCCTACGAGACCCTGGTGCGTCCTTATGCCGAGGCGTCGCGGCGGCGGATCAACGTGCGGCTCATTCGTCTGATGCACGTCAAGACGTGGTTCGGTATCGCGATTGCGCGCGCGATCCAGCGCCTCTTCGCAAGCCGCTTAGTGCAGCGCCTGCTTCGGCCAAGCGAAGCGAAAAAAGAGCGGCGTGTCGGGGAAGATTTCGACCTCCCAAATTATGGTTGATGGCGATGGCGGCGCGATGACGGCAGCCTTTTAGCGCTCATCCTGACGCTCGAAGTCCAAGGTACGCGCCCAACGACACTTCGCCTCGGCGGGCGCCGAAACGTGGTGCCGACGTGCCCGCGCGCGTCGTTACTCGGACTAAAGAATTGAAGTTGGTCCGATCTATTACGGCGTTTCGTCGAAGCCCGATGCGATTTAGCTAAGTAGTTGGGGTTGTATTATGGGGCGGGGGAAAAACTATATCCAGGCACCGAAAGCTCATGGAACTGTTGTCCACACGTCGACTCGCGTCGAAGGTACTGAACGGGTCCCCGTGGCGAGCCCAGATGTACAATTTGCGCTTATAAAAAGTCCGCCCCGAAAGCGGCGTGCGCTTCGACCGTGCAGTTGCACCGGGGATGGTTGTCTGTAGATGGCCAACCAGCGGAACCGGACCGAGCTCCGCCACCTGCGATATTTTGTGGCTGCCGCAGATCACGGCAGCTTTCGCAAAGCCGCATATTCTCTCGGTATTCAGGAATCCGCCGTCAGTCGACGCATTCGCGATCTTGAAGATCAGTTAGGGGCGTCACTTTTCCAGCGTCACAATAGTGGCGTGACTCTTACACTTGCCGGACAGCGCTTTCTCCGAAGAATACGGACCGCTTTACAGCACATCGGAGACGGTGCAAGGGATATCAACGCCATTGGTCGCTCCGAAGACGGACATATCAACATCGGCATCCTTTCATCCTTGGCGTCGGGCTTTCTTCACGATCTTCTGCTCGCTTTCAGCAAAAAGCACAGCGGAGTTCGGATCGATTTCATCGACGGCAATCCCGCGGAGCATGTTGCGGCAGTTAGACAGCTCAAGCTGGATGTCGCGTTTATCGCTGGAGTATCGGAGTGGCAGGCTTGCGAAACCGCTCGGCTGTGGTCTGAGAAGGTCTTTGCGGTGTTGCCGGACGGGCATTCGCTCGTTCGAAAAGACGAACTGGGCTGGTCGGATTTGGCCGGCGAAATTTTCATTGTGAGCGATGTGGCGCCCGGCCAAGAGATCCAGGACTATCTCGTGCAACGGCTGGCCGACCTCGGTCACCACCCGGAGATCCGGCTGCAATATGTAGGGCGTGACAATTTGCTTCCGCTGGTCGCATTGGGGCGCGGTTTGACTTTGATCAGCGAAGCGATGACGGCAGCGCAGATTCCCGGCGTGTCGTACCGGGTGATAGGCGGTGAAATACTGCCTTTCAGTGCGGTGTGGTCGCCTCGCAACGACAACCCGGCGTGCCGAAAACTGCTCAGCCTCGCGCGTGCTATGGCCCGGCGGAGCAATGAGAGAGACATCAGGCTTCCGGCTTTAAACGTCGCTCAGACTGCCTTGCCTTCGCGAAGCCCCGATCTGTCGCAATAAACCGTTCCAACATGGGCACGATCAGGCGGGCCGCATCGATCGGAGGCGTTCCCGCGTCGCGGCCGAGAACCTCTGCGTAGGCCGTGAGATTACGGTGGAGTATCGCCGGCAGCTCCACAGTCACTTTAACCGGCTTTTCGTCGACGATCGGTCCCAATTTCAGCTTGGCCATCTCAGCCTCCGTAGGGTTCGAGTACGAGATCGCGCGTGACTATGACGCGAACGGGAAATCCTGGCCGGATAGTGAGCGTCGGCGCGATGTTGAGCTGGCGCTGCACGATCTGCTGGCCGGTTTGATTGATGCTGTCGGATGCGCCGTTGCGGAGCGCCCGGACAATATCGCTCTCCTGTCCGGATGTGCCGGCCTGGGCTCCCACGCTGAGGAGCGTGGAAAGAGCAGCGGCCTTGAACAGTTCGCCCCAGTGGTAGTCGACGCCATCCTCGAGGCCGGCGTAACCCTCTGCGTCCGCACCAGGCTGACGCTCCAGAACGATGGAGCGGCCGTTGGGGAAGATCAGCCGGTTCCAGACAAGCAGTATGCGCCGCTGACCGAAGCCGACGCCGCTGTCATACTGCCCGACGACCCGCGTGCCCTGGGGCACGAGCAGGATCTTGCCGGTCGGGCTATCATAGATGTTCTCCGTCACCTGCGCGGTGATCTGACCTGGCAGGTCTGAACGGATGCCGGTGATGAGGGCGGCAGCAATCACAGCGCCGGCCTGCAGAACGTTCTTCGACGCCGGCGCAGCAACGCGATCCGGCGAGATGGTGCGCTTGTCGGGCGGCTGGTTGAGGAATGCGAGCTGGCGGTCTTGCGCCGAGGGCGTTGACGGTTGCGGCGCGAGGCCGAGGCTGGCGAGATCGGCGGGCGGCGTGGCGTTCGCGGTTGGTTGTAGCGAGGCCGCGGCACTGGGGGGCCGAGTCTCGGTCGAGGCGAACAGCCGTGCGGTCCGCGCCGCCTCGAGCTCCTGCGCCCGGCGCTGCTCCTCCGGGCTTGGGCCCACGGGGCCGGTCGCCGGCGCACCGATCGTTGGCACGGGGGCGCCATTCTGCGCGTTGAGGATGGGTCGGCCGAGGTCGCCGGGCAATGGCGGGCCAAGCTTTGGGACGCCGGAATAATCCTTCGGCAATCCAGCGAGGCCATCCGGTGTCGAGCGGTTGTCCGTCGAGTACAGCTCCTGGCCCTGGCCGCTGTGACGGATCTGGAGGGCATAGATCAGCGCTCCGCCTACACCGATGCTTGCAGCAAGCCCCAGACCGGCCAGCACTTTGCGAGACAGGCGGGTCACGCGCGGCGGTTCGGCGCGCAGCCGCATCGTCGCGGCTGGTTCGCCGGTCAGCGGCCGAGCGTCATCGTCGGTCGGCTGAGCTTGGGCTGCCGAAGCGGGCGACTGGCCTTCTTCCTTTTCGAGATCGCGTTCGTCGCTCACGATGCAGGCCTCCCGTCGGTGCGGGAGATGCGGACGCGTTTCTGGTTCTTGCCCGCGCCGAAGCGCAACTCGGCGGCGGCGAACAAGCGATCCACGATCATGTAGTTGCCGCGCACGCGATAGTTCACCAGCTCGGAGGTGTCGCCCTCTGGCCCGACCACGAACAGCGGTGGCATCTCGCCTTGGCCGATGCCGCGCGGAAATTCGATGAACACCTGTTTGCCGTCATCGAAGGCGCGCAGCGGCCGCCACGGCGCGCGGTCCCCCGTTACCTCGTATCGGAAATTGACGCGCGCGAGATCGATGCCGCTGGATACCGGCTGCGCCGCCTCAGCCTGCTGGTTTTGACGGCGCAGCGCGATGAGTTGGTCCTGCGGATATTGCCAGGACACCGACGCCATATAGGTCGAAGGCGTTGCCCGCAGCTCCATGTGATAGGTGCGCCGGTCGGTGTTGATGACGAGATTGGTCATCAGCTCGACGCGGGTGGGCTTCACGAGGATATGGACCTGCTTGGCCGCGCCAATACCGCTCTCGGTGTCGCCGATGATCCAGCGCACCGTGTCGCCGGCGGCGACGGGACCGGAGCCGACGAGCTGCTCGCCGGGCTGAAGCGCGATATCAGTGATCTGCCCCGGTGATGCGTAGACCTGATAGAGCGCGCCATCGACGAAGGGATAGACCTGCATCGAGTTGATGAAGCCGTTGCGGACGGGTTGGACCCGCGCGGCGGCGTTGGCCTGGTTCACGCGCGCAGCGGGATTGGCCGGCTCGGGCTCGTGCTTGCCGTCCTTGCCGACCGGCTTCAATTGGCCGGGCAGCGGGAGGGGCTTCGGCAACTCCACCACCTGCACGGGTTTCGGCGGATCGGCGGCGATGACAGCGGGCGCGGCATCGTCATAGGAAATCTCGGGCGGTGGCGTGTGTCCGGCACAGCCCGCGAGCGCCGAGGTGCAAAGCAGGAGAAGCGGCAAGCCGGATTTACGGAAACCCGCAACGGCACGGTTGAGGAAAGCCGGCCTCCCGGCTTTGCGGAAGGTCGATGTCATTGTCCAAGCTCCTTCGACCAGTTGACGGCGTTGACGTAGATTCCGAGGGGATTCTTCCGCAGCGTGTCGGCGTCGCGCGGGGGCTGCACGACGACGGTGAGGATCGCGGACCAGCGCTCGGTGGAAGCCAGCGAGCCATCCTGATAGCGGCGCTCGATCCAGGCGATGCGGAAGCTGGACGGCGAGGCGCGGATGACCGACGACACCTCGATCGCGATCTGCTGCTTGCCGACCTTGGTAAATGGGTCGTTGGCGCGGGCATAGTCGTTGAGCGCGAGCGCGCCGCCCTGTGTCGTGAAATCATAGGCGCGCAGCCAGTTCTGCCGCACGATGATGGCGTCGGACGGGATCGAGCGGACCTGTTCGATGAAGCGCGCGAGGTAGAAGGCGATCTGCGGATCGTTTGGCTGATAGTCTGGGGTCGCCGGCGCGACCGCCTGTGCCTGGCCGAGCCGGTCGACCTGCACCACCCAGGGCACAATCGAGCCGTTGGCGGACTGCCAGACCAGCGCGGCCGAAAGCCCGCCCGCGAGCGCCAATGAGCCGAAGGCCATGTAGCGCCAGTTGCGCGCCTGAACGCGGGCGGAGCCGATACGATCGTCCCAGACCTGAGCGGCGCGCTGATAGGGCGTCTCGGGCTGAGGGTCTTTGCCGTAATGGGTGGATGGTCGTTTGAACATGGTCAGTCGCTCTCGGAAAGGTTGACGGAGGAGCCGCCGCCATGGCTGTCGCCGCTACGCACGGCGTGGGCGGCCGCGGAGACGCCGTGGGACATTTGCTGCGAGCGCTTCATGCGCTTCGCCCAGGCTGGCGGGCCATCGTTGGCAGCGGACGCGGCTCCCGCAGATGCGGGTTCCGCGGCGGTTGTCGTTGCGGCGCCGGATGCGCCCGTGGCGATATCCGTCGCGGCCTGGCCGCCGGCCTGATAGCTCTGCTTGAGGCTGTCGGCGGCGCGCGCGGCTGCGCGTTTCAACGGGGAGACGGCCGCCTTCGCGCCGGTGCTGACAACATTGCCAAGGCCCGACGCGACGCCCGATGCGCCGGATTGGCCGGCCGCGCCGAGGCTGTAGGCGGTGGAGGTTCCGCCGGCGAGGGCTGCACCGCCACGAGCTGCGGCGGCTGCGCCGCCAGCAAGTGCAGCTCCACCGGATACGGCTGCGCCGGCGGCGGCCGCGCCTGCTGCGACAACGCCGCCGGCAGCGAGACCAGTGCCAATGGCCGCGCCGGCGCCGAGCTGCGGGCCGCCGGAGATGAGGCCGTTGGCGATGCCGGGGCCGAAGATGCCGAGACCGAGCAGCGACAGCGCGGCGAGCACGATCGCCATGGCGTCGTCGATCGACGGCGTATTGCCGCCAAAGCCGGAGGTGAACTCGGAGAAGAGGGTCGAGCCGATGCCGATGATGACGGCGAGCACCAGCACCTTGATGCCGGAGGAGATGACGTTGCCGAGCACACGCTCGGCCATGAAGGCGGACTTGCCGAACAGGCCGAAGGGAATGAGGACGAAGCCGGCGAGCGTCGTCAGCTTGAACTCGATCAGGGTCACGAAGAGCTGGACCGCGAGGATGAAGAATGCCAGCAGCACCAGCGCCCAGGCGAAAAACATGCAGGCGATCTGGATGAAGTTTTCGAAAAACGACCAGTAACCCATCAAGCTGGAGATGGAGTCGAGCAGCGGGCGGCCGGCATCGAGACCGGTCTGCGCCACCTTGCCCGGGCGCATGAGATCGCTGACGGCAAAGCCGGTGCCCGAAGCCTTCAGGCCGAGGCCCGCGAAGCTCTCGAAGACGATGCGGGCGAGGTTGTTCCAGTTGGAGATCAGGTAGGCGAAGACACCGACGAAGAGCGTCTTCTTGACCAGCCTCGCCGTGATGTCGTCGTCGGCGCCCCATGACCAGAATAGCGCGGCGAGCGTGACGTCGATGACGATCAAGGTGGTGGCGATGAAACCGACTTCGCCGCCGAGCAGCCCGAATCCTCCGTCAATGTAGCGGGTGAAGACCTCGAGGAAATGGTCAATGACGCCGGTGCCGCCCATGTCAGCGAACCTCCGGCCGGGCGGGCTCGGCCTGCATCGCAGGCTCGGTCACGCCCGCTGGCGCACTGTCTTTGTGGATGGGATCAGCCGACGCGGGCGCACTTGGAAACAGCGGGGTCGGCGCAACCGGCGACGGTGATGAAACTCGGGCCGGCCGGCCGAGGAAGCGGCGCCGGTTCTCCGCCCATGCCTTCAGGCAATTGGGATCGCGCGTGCCGGCCTCGCCGATCTCGGAACAGCGAAGCAGTTCCGAGGCGAGAGGATCTCGTGCTGTGATCGGACGGTCCTGCGTCGCGAGGACATCCGTCGAAACGTCCTTGCGATTCATCTCGATCGCGGTCGCCGCGATGGCGACCGCGACGAAGACGATGGCGCCGACGCGAGCGAGGGTCTTGCCGTCCATCACGCCAGCCTTAGTTGCCGCTGTTCGGGAACATGCGGGCGTTGCCGGGCTGATAGCCCGAGCCCGGCGTCAGGAACCGCCGGCGCTGCTCGCGGCCCTGTTCGGCGGCGGCGGCCTGCTCGGCCGACTGCAAGGCTTGCGCCCGACCGTTGGCGGCGACGACGGCGGTGAGATCCGCGAGTTGCTGAGCCTGGAGCGCGAGGAGCTGGTTGCCGGCCTGCGTCGCCTGCAGCGCACCTGTCGCGCCCTGGCTCTGGCCGATCAGCGCAGACATCTGCGTGCGGTTGGTGTCGATGTTGCCGACGACGCCTGCCTGCACCCGCATCGCATCCTGCAGGCCACCGACCGTGTTCTGCCAGCGCGAGTGCGCATCGGTGACGAGTTGCTGGTCTGAGGCCGACAGCGAGACGTTCCCGTATTTCTGCTGGAACATCCGGTCGATCTGCTGGACGTCGTAGGCGATATTCTGCGCCTGGTTGAGAAGCTGCTGCGTGCGCTGAACGGACTGTTGAAGCTGCTGCAGCGACGAGAACGGCAGGCTCGCAAGGTTGCGTGCCTGGTTGATCAGCATCTGCGCTTCGTTCTGTAGCGAGGTGATCTGGTTGGTGATCTGCTGGAGCGATCGCGACGCTGTCAGCACGTTCTGCGCATAGTTCGATGGATCGAATACGAAGATGGCATGCGCGGGCGTCGCGAGCATGGGCGTGATCGCGACGGGAGCGGATAGCAGGGCGGCAGCAAAACGCGCTGCGCGGGAATTGCGCAGTTTCATTGGGACGTCTCCTTGTTGGTGAGCGTGGGGATGAGATCGGCGGCCCAGCCGACTTCACGGTGATCGAGCCAGGCGGCGAGGAAGCCGTCGCGGCCGTGTTTGGCGACGATGCGGGCGATGGCCGCCTGGTCGGTCTTCGACGACGCGGCGCAGAGCGCGAGCGCGACATCGGACAGGCCGAGCTCGAACAGTCGGTTGCCGCGCCGCGACTGGCAGTAGTAGTCGCGCTTGGGCATTGCCCGCGCGATGATCTCGATCTGGCGGTCGTTGAGGCCGAAGCGGCGATAGATCGCCGTGATCTGCGGCTCGATTGCGCGCTCGTTCGGCAGCAGGAGCCGGGTCTGGCAGCTTTCGATGATGGCGGGCGCGATTGCCGAGCCGTCGATATCGCTGAGCGATTGCGTGGCGAAGATGACGCTGGCGTTTTTCTTGCGCAGCGTCTTCAGCCATTCGCGGAGCTGGCCGGCGAAGCCGTCATCGTCCAGCGCCAGCCAGCCCTCGTCGATGATGAGAAGAGTCGGCGAACCGTCGAGCCGATCTTCGATCCGATGGAAAAGATAGGAGAGAACCGCCGGCGCCGCGCCGGTGCCGATCAGCCCTTCAGTCTCGAACGCTTGAACGAACGCCGAGCCAAGATACTCGCGCTCGGCGTCGAGCAGCCGGCCGTAGGGACCGCCGACGCAATAGGGCCTGAGCGCCTGTTTGAGATCGTTCGACTGGAGCAGCACGACCAGGCCGGTGATCGTGCGCTCCTCGACGGGCGCCGATGCCAGCGAGGTCAGCGCCGTCCAGATATGCTCCTTCACCTCGGGCGTGATCGCCACGCCCTCGCGGGTCAGGATCGATACGATCCAGTCGCCCGCCCAAGCGCGCTCGGGCACGTCATGAACGCGAGCGAGCGGTTGAAGGCTGACGCTATCGGTCGCGCCGTCGCTGAGATCGCCGCCGAGGTCATGCCAATCGCCGCCCATGCCGAGCGCCGCCGCGCGGATCGAGCCGCCGAAGTCGAAGGCGAAGACTTGGGCGCGGGCATAGCGTCTGAACTGCAGCGCCATCAGTGCCAGCAGGACCGACTTGCCCGCGCCGGTTGGGCCGACGATCAGCGTGTGGCCGACGTCGCCGACGTGAAGCGAAAGCCGGAACGGGGTCGAGCCTTCGGTCTTGCCGAAGAGCAGTGGGGGCGCTGCAAAATGCTCGTCCCGTTCCGGCCCCGCCCACACCGCCGATAGCGGGATCATGTGGGCGAGATTGAGCGTGGAAATCGGCGGCTGGCGGACGTTCGCATAGACGTGGCCGGGCAATGATCCGAGCCAGGCGTCCACCGCGTTGATGGTCTCGGGCATGGCGGTGAAGTCGCGGCCCTGAATGACCTTCTCGACCAGGCGCAGCTTCTCGTCGGCAGCGCGCGGATCCTCGTCCCACACCGTCACCGTCGCGGTGACGTAGGCCATCCCGGCATAGTCGGCGCCAAGCTCCTGGAGCGCCATGTCGGCATCGGCGGCCTTGTTCGCGGCGTCGGTGTCCACGAGGACGGAGGCCTCGTTGGTCATCACCTCCTTGAGGATCGCGGCGATCGACTTGCGCTTGGCGAACCATTGCCGGCGGATCTTGGTCAGCAGCTTGGTCGCGTCGGTCTTGTCGAGCAGGATCGCGCGCGTCGACCAACGATACGGAAATGCGAGACGGTTCAGCTCGTCGAGCAGGCCAGGCGTCGTCGCCGTTGGAAAGCCTGTGACGGTGAGGATGCGCAGATGCGACGCGCCAAGGCGCGGCTCGAGCCCGCCGGTGAGCGGCTGGTCGGCGAGCAGCGCGTCGAGATAGATCGGCGTTTCGGGGACGCGGACCCGATGGCGATTGGTCGAGACGCAGCCGTGGAGATAGGTGAGCGTCTCCGCGTCATCGAGCCAGCGGCATTCGGGCATGAAGGCTTCGACCAAGCGCAGGATGCGATCGGTGCGATCGGCGAACCCGGTCATCACCTCGTTGGGGTCGACGCCTGACTTTTCCCGGCCTTCATAGAGCCAGGATTCCGCGCGTGCAGCGTCTTCGGCCGGCGGCAGATAGGTGAAGGTCAGGGAGTAGCTCGACTCGAAATGCGCGCCGGCCTCTTCGAAGTCCGCCCTGCGCTCGGCATCGACCAGTGCCGAGGCGGGATCGGGAAAGCGGCTGTCGGGATAGAGGTTCGAGGCATGGCGCTGGGCCTCGACGAAGATCGCCCAGCCGGTGCCGAGACGGCGGAAGGCATTGTTAAGGCGGCCGGCGACGGCGACCAACTCGGCCGGGACGGCGCTGTCGAGATCGGGGCCGCGAAACCGGGCGGTCCGCTGGAAACTGCCGTCCTTGTTGAGGACGATGCCCGCGCCGACCAATGCCACCCAGGGCAGGAAGTCGGCGAGCCGGCTGTTGCGGTTGCGATATTCGGCGAGGTTCATCATCGGCGCGTTCCCCGTCAGACCGAGAGGTAAGCGGGGACGCGCAGATGGCGGCGCACCACGTCGACGAAGAGCGGGTCGCGCTTCGCCGCCCAAACCGCCGCGACATGGCCGATCGCCCAGATGGCGATGCCGACCAGCCAGAGGCGCAGCCCCAGGCCGACGGCGCCAGCGAGCGTCCCGTTCATGATGGCGATGGCGCGCGGGGCGCCGCCGAGCAGGATCGGCTCGGTCAGCGCCCGGTGAACGGGGACCGCGTAACCCGGGACCTCACCGCTCTGTTCTACAACGCCCGTCATCAGACCAGCGCCCCGCCGCCGAACGAGAAGAACGACAGGAAGAAGCTCGACGCGGCGAAGGCGATCGAGAGACCGAACACTATCTGGATCAGCCGTCGGAAGCCGCCGGACGTGTCGCCGAAGGCGAGCGTCAGGCCGGTGACGATGATGATGATCACCGCGATGATCTTGGACACGGGGCCTTCGATCGACTGCAGGATCTGCTGCAGTGGTTGCTCCCACGGCATCGACGAGCCGGAGGCGTGGGCGGGCGCGGCCGTCACGACCGACACCGTGGCGACGGAAACGGTCATGGCGAGACGTTGGCGCACTTGATGCAGGCGCATTGGGCGCAAGCGTTGGATCACAGGCTTTCTCCTTCAGGGCTTCGAGTGAGCGAGGTCGTGCCGCCGTCGCCCTCGATGACGGCTGGCTCGACGCGGTAGTCGCCGTCGGGGCCGAGGCCCTCGACGCGTGCGAGTTCGGAGAGTCGGCGCGCGGAGCCGCGGCCGGAGAGGACGGCAACGATGTCGATCGTCTCGGCGATCAGCGCGCGCGGGACAGTGACCACAGCCTCCTGGATGAGCTGCTCCATCCGGCGCAGCGCACCAATCGCGCTGCCGGCGTGGATCGTGCCGACGCCGCCTGGGTGGCCGGTGCCCCACGCCTTGAGCAGTTCCAGCGCCTCGGCTCCGCGCACCTCGCCGACCGGAATGCGATCGGGGCGCAGGCGCAGCGACGAGCGAACGAGATCGGAGAGCGAGGCGACGCCGTCTTTGGTGCGCATCGCCACGAGGTTCGGCGCGGCGCATTGTAGCTCGCGCGTATCCTCGATGATGACGACACGATCGGTGGTCTTCGCGACCTCGGCGAGCAGCGCGTTGGTGAGCGTCGTCTTGCCGGTAGATGTCCCGCCGGCGACGAGGACGTTGGCGCGAGAGGCCACGCCCTGGCGCAGCGTCTCGGCCTGTCCGGCCGACATGATCCCGGCGCGGACGTAGTCGTCGAGCGTGAAGACAGCGACAGCAGGCTTGCGGATCGCGAAGGCCGGCGCTGCGACAACTGGCGGCAGCAGGCCCTCGAATCGCTCTCCCGTTTCCGGCAACTCGGCCGAGACGCGCGGTGCGCCGGCGTGAACTTCGGCGCCGACATGGTGCGCGACCAAGCGAACGATGCGTTCGCCGTCCGCCGCCGACAGACGCTCACCTGTGTCGGAAAGACCTTCGGACAGGCGGTCGATCCAGAGCCGCCCATCGGGGTTGAGCATCACTTCAACGATGCTGGGGTCGTCGAGATAGCGGGCGATCGCAGGCCCGAGCGCAGTACGCAGCATCCGTGCGCCGCGCGCGATACCTTCCGCATGTTGATGTGAAGCCGCCACATGACCCCCGTTCCATCGGGGTCGAGACAGTCCTTCCCCGGACGGGGATGATTAAAAGGGCCTGATTTTGGGCCGATTCAACAAAGATTCATCGGCGTAGTAGTGTAGCGTGCAAATACAGGAGAACGGCGGTGCGGGATATCGGGTAGCGCGAGGCGAGCGATCAATGACGGCGAATATCGACCATGGAAGAACCGACTCAGCGACGCGCTTCATCGCCGCCAGCGCGGACGTGATCTATCGTGCGTTTATTGACCCCACGGCATGGCCGCAGTGGCTTCCGCCAGATGGCATGACCGGCCACATCTACGAGTTCGACGCCCGGCCAGGTGGTACCTACAGGATGGCGCTGACCTATCGCAGGGATCATGCTAGCGCAGGCAAAACCTCCGACGACACTGATGTCGTCGAAGGTCGCTTCGCTGAGTTGATCCCAAATCATCGCGTCGTTCAGATCGTGACGTTTCAGTCGGACGATCCGGCCTTCGCCGGCGAAATGCGGATGACATGGAGCCTTTCCCCAGCGCCGGGCGGAACCAATGTTTCGATCGTGGCCGAGAACGTGCCGGCGGGGATCAGCGAGGCTGACCACGACATCGGCCTGCGTTCGACGCTCGAAAATCTGGCTCAGTTCGTCGAGTAGTCTTCAGTTCAGCGCCGCGCGTGCGTATCGCCCCGGCGGCTGTCCGACATGACGGCTGAAGGCGGTGCTGAAAGTGCTTGCCGACCCGTAACCGACGCGACGCGCGACCTCATCGAGCGCCATGTCCTCATGGCGGAGCATGTCCTTGGCAAGGGCCATCCGCCAGGCCATTAGATATTCCATCGGGCGTAAGCCGACCACGCGGGTGAAACGGTCGAAGAAGGATGAGCGCGACATGCCGGCCGCGTCCGCGAGTTCTACCACGGTCCAGGCGCGTCGTGGATCGGCGTGCATGTCACGCAACGCCTTGGCGACGCGCTGATCCGAAAGCCCGCGCAGCAGGCCGGGCGGCGTATCCTTGTCGCGCGATGTTCGCAGCGCTTCGACGAGCAAGATTTCCACGAGGCGCGTCAGAACGAGCTCACGGCCGACATTTTCCGCCTGTGCTTCCTCGGCGACCAGCCGCACCAGCGTCGTCAACCGCTCGATGCCGCGAATATGAATCATGCTCGGCAACAGGGGGACCAACTGTTCCGCGTCCGGCGTGTCGAACGCAAAGTAGCCGCCAAGGAGTTGGACGTCAGGCGGGCCATCGGCGCGGCCGTGCCGCACCTCCTCGGACGGAACTGGCATCGCCACGGGATCAACAAGCGCCGGGATCGCCGGCTCGAACCCGGCCATGGTGAAGGCAGGTGTTGCCGGCAGCAGCACGAAATCGCCTTGTTCCAGCGTGGCGGGCTCTTCGCCATCGACCATCAGGCGACAACGTCCTTCCAGAACGGCGCAAAAGCCAGGATGGCCGAACGCGGAGTAACGCACGGCCCATCGGCCGGCGCCGCTGATGCCTTTCGAGAAGATCGCGCGCGGGCGCAGTAGTTCTATAACCTGAGTGAGCGGATCGGACATTTGGACTATCGCAAACTTAATTCGGATTAAAGATTGATGATAGTCCTGATATTGCCCGCTATCCCTCTTTCGTCAACACGAAAGAGGAACACTCCCATGACCACCGTGCTCATCACCGGCGCTTCGTCAGGCTACGGCCTGCAAACCGCCCGCCATTTCCATGACGAAGGCTGGACCGTCATCGCCACCATGCGGACCCCGCGCGCAGATATCTTGCCGAAGTCCGACCGCCTGCGCGTCCTGCCGCTCGACGTCACTCGGCCCGACAGCATTGCCGCCTGCCTTGAGGCAGCCGGGCCGATCGACGCGCTGGTAAACAATGCCGGGATCGGCATCGTCGGCGCGTTCGAGGCCACACCCATGTCGCACGTCCGCAAGGTGTTCGAGACCAATACCTTCGGCGTCATGGCGATGACCCAGGCCGTCATCCCGCAATTTCGTGCCCGCAAATCGGGTGTCATCGTCAATGTCACCTCCAGCGTGACGCTCGCGCCGATGCCGCTCGCGGCGGCCTATACCGCCAGCAAGATGGCGATCGAGGGTTTCACCGGCTCGTTGGCGCATGAACTCGGCGCATTCGACGTGCGCGCCAAGTTGGTAGAGCCTGGCTATGCGCCGAGCACCCGGTTCACCGCGAATACCGAGGTGCGTGTGGAGGATCTGATCCCCGAAGCCTATGCCGCATTCGCGGCGCCGATCTTCGCGGCCTTCGCGAAGCCCGCCATGGTGACGACGGAATCCGATGTCGCCGACGCCGTATGGCGCGCGGCCAACGACACCTCCGGGCAACTCCGCTTTCCGGCCGGACCCGACGCGATGGCGTTGGCGCAGCAGCGCTGAGGTATCCCCTCAGCGCAGGACTTCGCCAAGGATGGGCCGATCCGTTCATCCTGTACGAGGCTGACAGGCTCGCGCCCGAAGCGCTCGAAGCCGTGGCGGGCGACTATGCCGCGACCTCGGAACACAGGATCACCGGGCATCTTACCATCCACCAGAATGCAGCGCGAAGCATTCTCCCTCAATCGCGAGCGGCGTCATCGTCACCGACGTCTTCGGAAATCTCCTGCCGTAGCTTCGGCCCCTTTGCGAGGCGACGGCCGAGCGCGGTGACGAATTGATCGTAGCGCTCGCCGGCCTTTGCACGTGCAGCTTGCGCGGCAGGTTCCGGCAAGGCCGGCGTCGTCGCGACCCAAAACCGCACGAACACCGCCAGCATCTCGACGGAGATGCCGACATCGCGTTCCATCCGCGTCATGCGGCGATCGAGCTGGTCGAGGCGCTTGGTAATCGCCGCCTCCTGTCGTTCAGCCGCATCCGGGGAGAGGAAGGATTCGATGGCGGCTTCCGCGATCAGCGATCGCGAATGATCGCGGCGCGCGGCATGCTCGGCGAGGCGGCGCATCACGGAGGGCTCGAGATAGACGGACAATCGCTGTTTCTTCGCGGATTTCGTCATGACGACCCTCACAGCTCCATCCCATCACCGGGATCGAGCGAGACCTGACGCGCGACACCCTGCATCAGTCGGTTCATCCGGCTGTTGCGGGCGGCGTCATCCTCGGCCTCGTCGGCAAGGCCGATCTCGAACTCATTCTCGATCGGCGCCTTCTTCTCGACAGGCTTCACGCGGTCCAATTCGGGCTGCTGGCGACGCTCGGACTCGGTCGGATCTTCGTCGCCCGTCTCCGTCCCCGGCTTCGCTTCGGCGATCACAGGTCGAGCCGGGAGCGGGAGCGCGGTCCAATCGTCAGTATGACCTTGTTTCGCTTGCGCGAGCGCTGGCGGCGGCAGGATGCGCTCTTTGAAGCGGGCGTCCTCGTAGTAGCGCGCCTTCTTCGCTCGGATCGGTGGCGTGCCCGCGACCATGACGATCTCGTCGGTCGGCGGGAGCTGCATGATCTCACCGGGTGTGAGCAACTGGCGGGCCGTCTCCGAGCGCGAGACCATGAGGTGCCCGAGCCAGGGCGAGAGCCGATGTCCGGCATAGTTCCGCATCGCCTTCATCTCGGTCGCGGTGCCGAGCGCGTCTGACACGCGCTTGGCAGTGCGTTCGTCGTTCGTGGCGAAGCTGACGCGCACATGGCAGTTGTCGAGGATCGAATTGTTCGCTCCGTAGGCCTTCTCGATCTGGTTCAGGCTCTGGGCGATCAGGAAGCTCTTGAGGCCATAGCCCGCCATGAAGGCCAGCGCGGACTCGAAGAAGTCGAGCCGCCCAAGGGCCGGAAACTCGTCCAGCATCAGCAGCAGCCGATGGCGGCCGGCCTTCGCCTGCAGATCCTCCGTCAGGCGGCGGCCGACCTGATTGAGGATCAGGCGGATCAGCGGTTTGGTGCGATTGATGTCGGAGGGCGGCACGACAAGGTAGAGCGTCGTCGGATGTTTGCCGCCCACGATGTCGGTGATGCGCCAGTCGCAGCGCCGCGTCACCTTGGCGACGACGGGATCACGGTAGAGGCCGAGGAACGACATGGCGGTGCTCAGCACGCCCGATCGCTCGTTGTCGCTCTTGTTGAGCAGCTCGCGCGCCGCGCTGGCGATGACGGGATGCGGGCCGGCTTCACCGAGATGTGCCGTCTTCATCATCGCCGCGAGGGTGGACTCGATCGGGCGCTTCGGGTCCGACAGAAATGCCGCGACGCCGGCGAGTGTCTTGTCGTCCTCTGCATAGAGGACGTGGAGGATCGCGCCGACCAGCAACGCATGGCTGGTCTTTTCCCAGTGGTTGCGCTTCTCCAATGAGCCTTCGGGATCGACCAGGATGTCAGCGATGTTCTGAACGTCTCGGACTTCCCATTCACCGCGGCGCACCTCGAGCAGCGGATTGTAGGCCGACGATTTGGCGTTGGTCGGATTGAACAGTAGCACGCAGCCATGCTTGGCGCGGAAGCCGGCGGTGAGCGTCCAGTTCTCGCCCTTGATGTCGTGGACGATGGCCGAGCCGGGCCAGGTCAACAGCGACGGCACCACCAGTCCGACGCCCTTGCCGCTGCGGGTAGGCGCGAAGCACAGCACATGCTCCGGCCCGTTGTGGCGGAGATAGTCGCGATCATATCGGCCGAGCACGACGCCGTCGGCGCCGAGCAGACCGGCGGCCTGCACCTCTTGCCGTTCGGCCCATCGCGCCGAGCCATAGGTCTCCACCTTCTTGGCTTCGCGCGCCCGCCAGACCGACATGCCGATGGCGACCGCGATCGAGATGAAGCCGCCCGACGCCGCGATGTAGGCGCCCTCGACAAAGATCGCCGGCGCATAGGCATCGAAGCCGTACCACCACCAGAAGAAGGAGGGCGGCAGATAGAAGGGAAACCCGAGCAGCCGGAACCATGGTTGCCCCAGCTCGGGCTGGAAGGCGAGCCGCCAGGCGACCCACTCGGTCGCGCCCCAGGTCGTGATGAGCACGATGGCGAAAACGGTGAGGATCTGGCCCCAGAGAATTTTCGTAGCGGACATACCGATGGGTCTTTCTGCGAGGGATCAGAGGCCGAGGCCGCGCTTGCGGCCGAAGCTCCAGTCGATGCCGCCGTCATCGCGGGCGACGCCGGAGACGTGCTTGCCGAGTTGCTTTTCGAGGGAGGGCGTCCACGGCACGAGCTGGAAGCCGAGACCGTCATCCAACATGGCGAACCGTCCCGACGCGAGCGTGAAGCGCTGGCGGTAGGACCCGGCGACATATTCGCCGCTGGCCGCGCGATTGAACGGCTGGCCGGTCTCGGCGGCGAGCTTCTCACCAAGCGCCTCCAACTCGCGGCGACGCAGCGTGTCGATCAGGTTGCGTGTAAAAGTGACGCGCTGGCCATGACGCTCGCCGAAGCCCTGTTCGACCAGATGATCGGCCCGGCGCTCCAAGGCTTGCCGAACCTCGGCGCCGAACCCACCCTCGGACAGCGCAGCCGGCTCGCGGGCGATATTCTGCCGGTCGAGCCAGGTCGCGCCTGACGCCGTGATCTGGCGGTCGATATCGAGATCGGAGCGCACGGCGATCGCGACGCGCCGCTGCCCCTGCGCGTCATCAAACCTGCGCAGCTCGACGACCGAACCCGGCGCACCGTCGCCGGCCGCATCGAGGTCGGGAAGCTTGATATGATGGGTGCGGCCATCGACACCATCGACCACGGCATAGGCAGTGCCCTTCAGCTCGTCGTCGAGGCCGCGATCGATCAGCCGGCCGATGATCGGCGTGTCGAGACCTTCGGCAGCAAGAACATAGCTGGCCGAGCCGCGTTCGATGCCGCGCTCGGTCAGCGCCCGGTGCATCCGCTTGATGATGTCGCCGCGCTCGCCGAGCTCGCGCAGCGTCGCCTCGGCCCTGCCGTCGATCCTCCATTGGCCGGGACCGACCTGCTCGGCGAGGCCAAGGTTTTCCAGCTTGCGAAGCCGGCCAACCTTCAGAGCGTGATACTCGTCAGGCCGGATGCTCGGATCGGGCGCCATGTCGATGACGCCTCCGTCGCGGCCGTCGCGAACAAGCTGCCGATCGAGCTGGGTCCAGCGCTCCGCCTCGACCTGACGCTCCAGATTGCGACGGATGTCGAGGTCGGTGCGCGGCCCCAATTCCTGCGTGACCAGATCGGCCGCGCGGGCGCGCATCCCTTCCTTGATGTAGTCGCGCGCGATGACGAGGTCCTGCCCGTCATCGGCGCGGCCGCGCAGGATGATGTGGACGTGCGGGTTGTCGGTGTTCCAGTGATCGACCGCGGCCCAATCGAGCTTGGTGCCGAGATCCTTTTCCATCTGCCCCATCAGATCGCGGGCGAAGGATTTGAGGTCCGCCATGTCGACCGCGTCCTCCGGCGAGACGATGAAGCGGAAGTGATGCCGGTCTTCCTGGCATCGCTCGGCGAAGCCGCGACCATCGACGTCATCGGTCTCCGGCCCGAACAGCCGGGCCTTCTCCCCGTCACGGGTGACGCCCTCGCGGCGCAGATAGCTCAGATGGGCGGCAAGTGGCGCGGCGCGCGCGTGATGGCGAACGAGCCGCGTCTTGATGACGACGATGCGCGAGCGGCCGGTCAGCAGACGATTGGCGCGCACGCTCGCCGTGCGGCCGCGCCCGAAGGTCGAGCGGTTGCCGGAGGTGATCCGGCCGGAGCGCGACACACGCGCACCGGCCTTCTGCGCGGCGGCGAGCGCCTGCGCGATGAAGGGGCGGGCGCGTTGCGCGCTGGATGAGCGGATGCGACCAGGCCGGATGCGGAAATCGTCCTCGCCGCTCATGGCCGAGAGCCCGCACATCGCGTCAAGCGCATGAAATCGCGGAGGAACAGGCGTCGTCGCGAGGTGCGCGGAAATCCCGTACCTCGCGAAAGCGGGCCATAACCTATTGAAACAGCACAACCGACCGACGCCGCACCTCGCGGCTTTTTATCTCGCCATCGTCCGGTTGTGTTGCCTGTCTCCGCCCTCAACGCACCCCATGACACGCTGGAGCCCGCTATCGTGCGATCGGGAACCGGGCCGCTCATCGTGCGGTCCCTTCACCAGCACGGGCGACGAACAGACCGCCTGACTGCGGCACGATTGCGGAAACATCGCGCACGGTTGATGTCGTCACCCCGGCATCGGAAGTGCGCGCGGCCGGCACGGGATCGGCGGCCGGTCTGCGGTCCAACTGCGCGATGAACAACGGCGCGCGTGTCCAGGCCAAGGGATCGGCCGTGGCGACCACGATCGGGCCGGCCGCATCGCCGCCGTCCGCGGAAGGCGCGACCATGGCGACATAGGCGCGCGTTTCCGCAGGCAGCACGCGGCCCTTCAGCGAGTCCTCGTAGCGGCCAGGACCGGCGTTGTAGGCGGCGATCCAACCGGGCGATCCGTAGCGGTCGAACAGCTCGCGGATATAGCCAGCGCCGGCGATGATGTTGTCATGCGGATCATAGGGATCGGCGCCGAGACGGTGGCGAAGGCGCAAGCCCGCCCATGTCTCCGGCATGATCTGCATCAGACCCATCGCGCCCTTCCGCGAAAGCGCGCGCGGATCGCCGGCGCTTTCGGCACGCATCACCGCCCTGATCCATGCGATCGGAACGCCGAAGCGCCGCGACGCCTCGGCAATGTGATCGGCATAGGCATCGCGGGGCGACGGTCGGGCGACGGCCAAGCCCTGAGCCAACGTGATGGCAGGCATGACGCTCGCGAAGATAAGGCCGGAAAGGAGAAGGAGAGCCATGCGCCGGGCAGCGCGAAGCGACCCGGACGCACTCGGATGGCTCGGCGTTTGGCGAGAGCCAAGCATCGCTCAATCCTTCTCGCCGCGATCGCGCTGGCGCGACCAGTGCAGCGACCAGGCGTTGCCGGCATCGTCATCACGAAACAGGTTGGCGCGGACCGGATACGGGAATGTCGGATCGTCGATCAGCAGCGCGACGTATTCGCCGGCCTTCTCGCCGGTGCGTTTCCATCCCGCGCCGATCTCCGGGCCCGGCTCGTTATTCATGCCGTCGAAGAGATGAACGCGATAATCGGGTGCGTTCTCCGCGTCGGACGGTTCTGCCGCGACGATGATGATGTCCGGATGCAGTAAGAGCGTCCCGAGGTGTCCGATGAAGCCGGCCTCGTCGCGCGTGAATTCGCCAATCTGGGGCATGAGAGTCTCCTTGGCGGTGAGGTTGGGAAGGCCATCGGCGAGCACCGCTCCCGTCGATGGGGAAGCGGTCAGCGTGTCGGGGCACGCCATTCGAAGCGGCCGCTGCCGTCTTCGTCGGTCCACAATGGAATCGCGCGGCCGATGATCTGGTCGGTCGAGACGAGGCCGAAGTAGCGGCCATCGAAACTGTCGCGGACCTGCCAGTTCATCAGGAAGATTTCGCCGGTATGGACGCGGCGGCAGCCCTGCCAGACGGGAAGATCACGACCGGCGCGGTCGCGTTCGAGGGCAGCGCCGACCTCGACACCATCCACTGTGATGGTGAGGTTCGAGCGGCAAACGGTCTGCCCGGAAACGGCAAGGATGCGCTTCATCAGCGGCACGCCCTTGGGCAGATAGCCGCGCTCGGCGAGAAAGGGCGCGAGCGGCTCGGGCGCATCGACCGCAACGAGATCGGTGACCTCGAAGGGGCCGTCGAAGTCGATCGAATAGAGGCCGATCGGCGCGCTCGCCGATGCGTTCCACACCAGCTTGGTCGGCATCGGCGTGAGACCGGGATAGCCAACACCAAGCGCTGCGAGCGCCGTTGCGAGGAGCAGTCCGGCGCGACTCATGGCTCCGCCCTCCGGCGAGCCAAGAACGCGCGATGATGGTCGAGCGTGTAGGTGCGCGGCTCATGTCCGGCGGTCAGCCGGTTGTGGACGTGACGCCAATGATCGGGCGAGACCGCTTCGGGATCGATGCCGATGCGCTCGATGACGTCGATCACCTGCAGCACGCGCTCGACCTTGGGCCAGCTCTCGATCTTCAGCAGAATGTCGCCGCCGGGGCGGACGAACGGCAGCGTCTGATAGGTTTCGCCCCGCGCGACGGCGCGCACAATGTCGATGCGCGAGATGATCGTGCCGAAGTCGTTTGACGCCCAGCGGACGAAGGCGAAGACCGCGCCGGGGCGGTACGACAGGACGCGTCGCCGTCGATCGAGGATCTGTTCGTGGGCGTGTGTGCCGAAGCGGATCCAGTTCTCGATCTTCTTCTCCACCCAAGTCAGCTCGACATGGGTGAGATTGTCGTGCGGGAGCGCGGTCGGCGACGGGCCGCCGCGCATGCGGAAGGCCGCGATGCCGGTCATGAGGGGTCTCCTTCGATGGGTAGGAATTCGCGCGCGAGCAGATCGCGCAGCATGTCGGCGACGGTGACGCCGCGCCGGAAAGCGGCGATCTTGATGCGTCCGCGCAGCTCCGGCGTAACGTCGATCGTTAGGCGAGCTGTGAAGGCTTCACCGTCCGCCGCACGGGTCGCTGGGGCATCGGCAGCCTTGATCCAGGCGTCCGGATTGGTCGGGCGCGATGCGAAGCCGCGCCGTTCGGATCGCTCGCTCATGGCGCGATCCTTTCGATCTCGGTGACGAGCGCCGCGATCTCGCGCGCGGCGGGACCGTCGTCGTCGATCTCGAAAGCGAGCCGGCCCGATTGCGCGGCGTCGGCGTAGATGACGCGCTGTCCGATCGTCGTGCGCAGCAGGGGCGGATCGTGGTCGGCGAGCGTCTCGGCCGTCTCGCGGGCGATCACGGTGCGCGCACCGCAGCGATTGAGGACGAAACGGGCGCGAAGCTCGGGCCGATAGATGCGCGCCTCCGACAGGAGCGCCAGCATCTCGGCCGAGGCCCAGCCGTCGAGCGGTGACGGTTGGACCGGGATCAGCACGAGATCGGCCGCAAGCAGCGCGGAACGCATCAACCCGGCGACGCGCGGCGGCCCGTCAATGACGACATGATCGACATCGCGCGCCAGTTCGGGCGCTTCACGATGGAGCGTATCGCGCGCCAGCCCGACGACGCCGAACAGGCGCGGCGCGTGCTCGCGGGCGCGTTGCTGCGACCAGTCGAGCGCCGAGCCCTGCGGGTCCGCATCGACCAGCGTGACCCGCTTTCCCCTACCGGCCCATTCGCCGGCGAGGTGCAACGCCAGCGTCGTCTTGCCGACGCCGCCCTTCTGGTTGAGGAGGGCCACGATCATCGGCGGCCTCCCGAGCGTGGACCGAAGGGAAGCTGCGGGGCGCCGGAAGTCCCGTTTCTCGCTGCGTCAGCGTTGGTGAGATCGGTGCTGCTGGTGCGCCGTTTGCCGGTGGCGCTGAGTGCGTTCGCAGCCTGCCGGACGAGGTTTTCCACCTCGCGCGCGCGCTCTTCAAAGTTAGATTCTCTGTTAGATTCTAAGTTAGGGGCGCGATTTTCGGTTCTGCTGTCGTGGGTTAGGCCGTGTTTCGGTTCCCGTTGGCACGAGCGGCCGGTTCCTGATGGCACGCGCCTTCGGGTTCCCGGTGGCACGAAGCCTTTCACAGCTTTTCCACAGGGCGGCGTCCGCTCGAAAGCGAGCAACGTCCGGCCGCCAGCCTCGATCTCCAGGAACAGCGTGTAGCCGGGAAGCGGCTGGCAACGGATGATGTCGCGCAGCTCGAAGGCGAAGCGTTTGAACGGCGACAACGCGCCGGACTTCTGATGGAGGTGGCGAAAGTCGAATCGCCAGCCATTGCGCTGGCGCCCGCCGTGCTTGCGCACCAGGCGATAGAGCCAGCGATCGAGCCCGCCCGTCAGATCAAAATAGGCCCGGTCGATCGTCAACACGAGCGCGTCGTCGAGAACGGCCTGGTAAAACCAGTCGGGCACTATCATCTCGATGCCGTCCGGCTTGCCGTTGCGGTTGGCGCGTTCCTTCCACTCGTTGATCCACGAGAAGCGGTGACGCCGCCCTTCAGCGGGCTGGCGGATCGAGGTGCAGACCGTCGTCGATTGCAGGCGGTCGAGCGCGGCCTTCAGGCGCTGATAGTCGCGCAAGGATGTGCCGCGGCCGATGAACTTGAGAATTTCATAGGGCGTGGCGACCATCAGGCGCGACGTGCGCAGGCCGGCGTCACGCGCCTCGACGATCTGGCTCGCCGCCCAGATGAGGATGTCGGCGTCCCAGATAGTCGCCATGCCGTGATCGGGCACGGCCTCGACGCGGATCGATACATCGCCGGCGGCGAAGTCGATCGGCGCGACGCGGTGCGATTTGGAGAGGGAGAAAAACGGATAGGCCATGAGATCCTGCGCGTCTCGGGCTGCGAACTCGCCGGGGAGCGCACGGAACAGATCGAGCTGCCCGCGCTCCGAGAGGGAGTGGTGTCGCGCCGCCATTCGGGAATCCCGGGGGCGGTCAGCGCGCGTATCGTCCGGCATGTGCCGGCGGCGCAGGCGTATGGCGCTTGGCCGGAAGCACGCTGCCGCGCGGATCGGAGGTGGAGGTGACGGCGCCGCGCTCGGCCCAGGCCTCAAGATCGTTGACCGCATAGACGACGCGGCCGCCGAGCTTGCGATAGGCCGGACCCGTTCCGTAAGTCCGATGCTTTTCGAGGGTGCGGGCCGACAGGCTGAGGAATTCGGCGGCTTCCTTGGTACGCAGGTAGCGCGGCGGGAGAACGGCGAGATCAGGTCGCATGGGAGGGCCTCCGTGGGTTCATTGGGGCCGCCGGGAAGCGGCGGGTAACGAAGGCCACGTTGGCGAAGCAGGGCCGGCGAGATGCAGGGCGAATTTGGGGGGTATCAAATTCGCCCACCGCCAGCCGGTGGGAGTCCGCTTAGGATTGTCGGCGATGTCGAAGCAGTGCGCGATAGCCGCCGGCGATCATGGCGCGAGCGTCTCGAAGGAGCGATTTGATGGCGTGGCGGGCGGAAGACGCCTGCCAGTCGTCGCGATCGAGGGCGGCGGTCCGGAGTACCACCTGAGCGATTTCCTGCTGCGTGGCTCCAGCACGATGACCGTCGAATGCTTGCAGCATCCGGCATAGCCGAGCACGTTGCTGCCGTGTCAGTCGGGTGTCGGGCGGTATGGCGCGGGCATGGAGGGCGGAGAGCAAGCGGCCGACGGATTCAAGTCGGTCGAAGCCTTCCAGGCCGAGCGGGATGAAGGCGCCGAGAGGTTTGGCGGGTCGTGTAGCGGAGGGATGAACAAGCGCTACGCGCTGCCCGTTTCCAAGATCGAGAACCAGATGGGTCTCGCTGCCGACGTCGACGCTGACGGCGGCGTCGATCGTCGGTTGGGGATCAGCGCTTGCGGATGGAATATCCGGAGGTGCGCCAAGAACGATGGTGCTTGTGTCTTCCTGGGGAAGCCAGATCACCTGCGCTTCGGGAGGTGCCTGCATCGGGTCTACGGGGAAATCGTAACCCCCACCGCTGCCCGATCCTGTCGGTCAGCGTGCGCAGATCACTTTCGCTGTCGCCGAGCGCTTGAAAATCCCTGTCGTAGGATTCGTTGCGACGCAGCCATTCCCACGCGACGTCGGACGCGGTCATGTCGGCGAAGTGCGCATAGCGTTCCGAGGAGCGCCAGCCGGAAGCATCTGGTGTCATCGCGATCCTCCCTAGTCTTTGAATTTGTGGGAGGGTCAGGATTCCCGGCTGGGTTGTTCAGCGGAAGTCGGAAGGCCGGCAAAGGGTGGTGCCGAAACGGCATCGCGGCGATCACTGTGCGGAGCGGACCAAGTCTCGATAGCCATGCTCGGTCATCCACTGCGCGCGGGCGAGATGCGTGTCATGGACCTGGCGGCACCGCTGCGGTTCACGTGCCGGATCGAGGCCAAAGAGGATCTGGACGGCTTCGCGCCAATCAGCTCCGTCGCGCGAGGAATCGAGCAGGCGCAGATAGAGAACCATATGCTCGCGGTCATAGGCCGTGAGGGTCTGGCTGATCGGGGGTGCGTCGAGAAACGGCGGCATCACGGATTCCATCAGGCGACTATATTCGCGCGGAAAGCATTCGTTAACACTCGTGCCCGGCATTGCTGTGACAACGTGCGATGGACGGGTGTGCACCACGCGATCACCGCGCCGCTAACGCCTCGTTGGCCGGTCGTCCCGCTCATGGAGCAGCAGCACTCCTTCGCCCTTGTCGGTGGAAAGCAGGACGATACCGGCTGTTTCAAGCGCCCTTCGCACCTGATCGCGCGTCGACTCGTACACCTCCAGCCCGTTATCGGACTCGAGGCGCTTGAGCGCGGTCAGCGATGTGCGGGCCTTGTCAGCGAGCGTCTCCTGTGTCCACCCCAGCAACGCGCGTGCGGCCCGCGATTGTCGGGCGGTGATCATGCATGATCACCTCCCACCGACGGCCACACGTTTGCCAGAACTACGACTATAATAGTCGTTCTTGGCGCCCGCTGCGAGGAAATTCGACTTTGAAGGGTCTGCCCAGCCCTAGTTGGCCATCAGAGGTGATTCGCGTCTGAAACAAGGGCAAGGCCCCGGCCTGTTCGGCCGGGGCCTTGCTCGGGCTCAGTCGCCGCGGCGGGTCGGGCGGGACCAGATCAGCGAATGGGTGTCGCCGTCCTCGTCGTCGAAGAGGTTGGCGTAGATGGGAGCGTTGAAGCTCGGATCGTCGAGCTTGAGGCCCAGATAGTCGCGGCCCTCGTTGGAGCGCTTGGACCAGGCCGCGCCGATTTCCGCGCGGCCGACCAGAACCCGGTGGCTTGGGGCGTTCTCGCCGGTGGCGCGCTGGTCGGGGACGATGCGCACGCCCTTGGCCTGGACGCTGAGGGTGACGATTTCGCCGGTGAACTCGTTCGAGCCGGTCTTCTTGAAGGTGCCGATGGTCGCCATTGTAAGTCTCCGTTTTCGTTTTCGGGACCGCTCCATTGCGGCCTCGATGGCGATCGACAGGCCGGAGGCGACCGACGCCGCATCGCTTGCGACCGGAGCACAGCGGAGGACGGCGCAGGAACGACTTTGTTGCTTCGCGAGGAATGACGGCCTTGGCCGGCAGGGGAAGAAAGTCGGGACGCGTCGTTGCGGCATAGGCGGTCGAGGCGCAGCCGTCCTTCGGTCAGATCAGGCCATTGAAGAGGCCGTTTGGGGCGGTCTGGGGACAATCAGGAACGGACGATCATGGCGACCTGCTCGTAACCGCAAGAGGTCCAGGCCGATGCTCACCGGGAACGGCTCTTCCCTCGGACAGGCGAGTTTGAGCCTTCGTTTCCGGGCCGGCCATCGGAGAGAACACCAGCGATTGCGGTGTGGACCCGCCCCAGGGCACAGAGGGGCGGAACCAGGCCCACGCGAACTCAGCGAGGATGGTCGCATAGCGCCTCACACTGATCCGCGTGACGCTGCTCCATTTCCAGCGCGCAATGATGAGGTGGCTGACCTCCGCGCTCTGGTCCTGCTCTGACGGCTCCGTAACGGTGTCAGGCTCGTGCAATGCCCTGGCTGGACGGGCCGGTGGCCGCCATGCCTGCGACGCGCGCGAACGCCGTGACGCCGACCGCCGCTGCACCGATGACGGAGAACACGAGCTGCCAACTCTCGGACGGCATCGTGTGTTTCACGATGCCATGCGTGGCGTGGTAGCCGGCGATCGCCGCAGGCGCGACGAATGCGAGGGCAATCAACAGGCGCACCCAGAGCGGGCGGACAATTCCGAGCAGGATCTGCCCCACGCCGAGCGTGAGGCCCGCGCCGACCATGCCGACGAGGATCGCGCCCAGCCAGCCAGCTCCAGATTGATAAGCCCAAGTGCCGACGGTCACACCGGCAAAAAATGGCAGTGCGAAGACGGCGAGTGTGAACAGCAACCAGCACAAGACGCCGATGGCTGCGAAGGACAGGATGATGCCGAGGATAATCATGGTGGTGTCTCCGAAAGAGCAAAATCTGACGGTCGCGCCTTCCACCACCACCACGGCGCGCTCGGGAGCATAGCGAAAGCTGTGCTCCGGCGGGAGCGGAAACCGCGGGGGTCTCCGCGTGCCCGGAGGGGAGCCGCGCCGTCATGGTGCGAAGGGATCGACCTCGTGGACGATCTCCGAGAAGTCGCCGTCGTATTCGTTCGCGGGTGTCACCGAGAGCGTGCCGTCGCCCGCGCGAAAGATCACGATGGCGACCATAAGGGTGGCGGCGAGGCTGAAGGCGAAGGCGTGGGCGTCGTTGAGGGACATCGATCCGGCTCCTGTATGGAGCGGGGGACCATCCCCCGCTGACAGGCGCTCGATGTGTTCGGCCGCTGGCCGCAATCACCGCGTAGGCCAAGCCGTAGCGGCGGCACGCGCAAGCGTAGTCCGACCCTTCATGGGTTGATGGCGTCAGGCCAGCGGCTGGACCAAGGATCAGCGCTATTCAGCGGGTTATGGTCATGTCCAAGCGAGGAGCCGGGACGTTTCAGGCGTGAAGAACGTGTAGCCGTATTGCCTGAACGAGGTGACGCCCGACCTCGCATGCGTCGCGTGCGAGACCAGGGGGCCATGATCTGGACGCCTCTCGCTGAAATCCGCCACGTTGAAAGTGCGGATGGAGGTAGCTGATAATCCATTCGACGCGCGGAGGCGGGACCAAGCCGGCTTGGGTCGAATAATAGAGTGCTTTGGCGAGATCGTGCCCAATGTTGGCGCGGTTCCAATCGTCATCGGTCGCGACATTGAGGAGATATGATTTCAGGAGCAGCTCGATGGCGATGGCAATCGCATGAAGGGCCTCATTGTCCAATCCGCGGCTCGCCGCCCAATCAGCGGTTTCGACTTTCACGGCTGCATTTCCCAGGAAGACCTCGGCAAGTGATGCGTCCGAACGTGCGGGTACCGGAAGTGGCGTCAATCGCTGCATGAATTGCATTATGCCATGCGCGCGGCTCCGCTGTAGATGGCGAATTGATGAGGCGGCGCTTACGCGCCGCCAAACTTCCACACCGGGATGCCGAGCTTCTTGGCCTTGTCGGCGAGGTTGTCGTTGATGCCCGTGCCGGGGAAGTGCATCACGCCCTTCGGCACGATGTCGAGCATCTCGTCGTTGCGTTTGAACGGTGCAGCGCGGCCGTGTTTCGTCCAGTCGGGTGCGAAGCCGATCTGCGGGACATTGCGATTTTTGGCCCAGAGCGACGCGATCTTTTCGGCGCCTTTCGGGGATTTGCCGTGGATCAGCACCATGTCAGGGTGCTTCTCGTGGACCTGATCGAGTTTGGCCCAGATCAGACGGTGGTCATTGAAGTCCAGTCCGCCGGTGACGACGATCTTCGGTCCCGGAGGCAGAAGCACTTCCTGTTCCGCGCGCTTCTTGGCCATCAGGAAGTCACGACTGTCGATCATCGCTGAGGTCAGGTTGCGGTGGTTGACCTTTGAGCCGGTGCGAGGGAGCCAGGGTTTGCCGATCTGGCGTTCGTAATGTTCGGCGGCCTGGTCGCGCATCAATTCGAAGGCGTTCTGCCGTTCGATGAGTGTCTTGCCCTCGGCAATCTGGCGCTCGAGTTCGACCGACTTCACCTCGCTGCCATCCTGCTGCCGCTGCGAGCGCTTCTGCGCCTGCTCATTGTCGTCGAGTTCGCGGGCGATCCGCTCGGCGGCGCGGTGGAAGACGTTGACGGTCGACCAGAGGAGATCGTCGAGGTCGGGTTCGAGGCGGGTGTCCTCCAGGGTCGAGATCAGGGCGTCGAAGATGTCGGCGACTGCGCCTGCGACTTGATTGCCGTCGGGGAGGAGCCGCTGGTCGGGTTCGTCGGCGAAGGGCCGGTAGCCGTGGAGCTGCAATTCGTTGAGGACGTGATCGGTGGGCGACGATTCGTGGTGAGGCTCGTAGTCATCATGCTCGCGCATGGTTTGCTCCTTTGGCTGGACCGCGACCTCCGCGGCCTTCACGGCGACGGAGCCCACGGGCGGAGCGGACCTGCACCCGGCGCCATGCGCCGGGCCGAAGCGAGAGCGGAGGATGCCGGAGGCCGGCTATTTTGCTTCGCGATGGAAAGGCGCGGCACGCGCCGCCGGAAAATAGTCGGCCGCAGGCATTGCCTGTCCGAACCGCCTGTGGGCCGATCGCCCTCTTGAAGGCCGAGGCGCGGTCCTCGCAGAAGGATCGGGCATCCATGCGTGCATGGTGGCGGCGTGGACGCTGTCACCGTTCAGCCCTTGGTCTAGGCCGCCAGCAGCATGAAGCGGGCGACGTCCTGCGGTGCGAGCTGCACCCGGATCTGCGCCATCAGCGCATCACGGCCGAATGTGCGGAGATCCTCGTTGAAGTCCCCAAGCACGGGAGACAGGGCAATCGCCTCGATCCCCGCCGCGTTCGCCCGCTCGATCAGCGTGTTCCGCGCACCGTCCCCGGCGCGATCATTATCACGCACGACGTAGAGCCGGCGCAGCGCGTCGTGGAAGTCGATGGCCGCGAGATGTGCTGCCGAAAGGGCGGCCGCTGTAGACATGCCGGGCATCACCTCACGGGCGGAGAGCACGCTTTCGATGCCTTCACCTGCCGCCAGCACGTCGCCGGAGAGTCCGAAGCGGACCGCGTGCCCGAGAAGGTCGCCCATCGCTTTCCGCTGGATGTCGATCGGCGCCTTGCCGGAGCCGTCCGGGGCCAGCCAGGTCCGATGCGCGCCGGTTATACTGTCGGAAAGATTGGTGACGACGCCGATCATTGCCGGCCACGTCTCGGTCGGGCTGTGCTCGTCAGGCCGATAATAGCAGCGGGGATGGAAACGCAGGTTTACGCATCCGTGCAAAGCCGTAATTCCGCGTCCGCGCAAATACGCTTCTACGAGCGTGCCGCCGATCGGCTGACACATGACAACCAGCCGGAATGCTGCCTCGGCCGACCCCGACGGTGCAGGCGTGCGAGCGTGCTGCCTCAGTTGCGGTTCGGTATCGGGCGGCATGCTGAGGAACAGACGGGCCTCCTCGGCAACGTCGGCGAAGTCGATGAGGCCCAGTGATTCACGGATGACGTCGAGCAGATCGCCATGCTCGCCGGTTGCTGCGTCTGTCCATTTGCCAGCGGGGCCTTTCACGGTGTCCTTCAGGCGCACGAACATGGATCGGCCGGGCGTGTTGCGAACATCGCCAACCTGCCAATAGTTGCCCTGTCGGCGGCCGGCGCCGAGATAGCGTTTGCACACCGCCTCGGCCTGACGGCCGAGGCGGGATGCGAGATCGGAAGCGTCGCGACAGGCCATCACGCAGCCTCCCGCTCGCCGATGCGGGCCACCGGATAGGTGTCCAGCAGCTTGCTGAGTACCGCCGGTCCGCTCGTGTCGATCGGCACGAAGAACCGCAGCGACCAGGAGATGATCTCGGTAAACAGGCCATAGGCGCGGAGGCGGTCGCGCATGGCTTCGGTGAAGCCGGAAAGCTCGATCCGGTTCGCGCCCATGACACGTACGCGACGAAGCTGAAGGCCCTCGGCCAGGTCGAGGATCGTCCGCCCGTCGATCAGCGCGGCATAGGCATCGTCGGCGCCGAGGCTGGCCGCATCGGTCGATGCCGCATTCGCGGCCCATGCCGGCGAGACGCTACGGCCGATGATGCGCTCGCCATCGTCCGTCTGGAGCCGGTAGACGCGGGTCGACTCGTTCGGCAGGCGTTTCCACACCGGCAGCAACAGGCCAGCGACGATATGGATCGTGCTTTCGCTGAAAGCGGGCACGTCGCCGAGTTCGCGGGACCAGGCCGCCGCGAAGGTATTCCGGTCGGCCTCCTGCCAATGGCTTTCCGCCATCGACTTCAACGAAGCATGGTGGGCCTCCATCGGCCGGAGCAGCCGAACGCGGCGCTCGATCTCGCCATCGTCGAGCATGAGCGATGGTGCTGGAACCTGCACGGCGGCGCGACCCGAGCGCTCGTTCACCAGCAGCTTCACGCCGCGATCATCGAGCCAGCCGAGGGCGTCGTCGAGCGACAGCGGCCTGTTGCGCTCGCGCTGGGTGATAGTGAGCAAGCGCGTTTCGGCGCCCGACGCCGGATGGGTGTAGATGACGCTGCGGTCGGTGACGACGAAGCTCTCCGCCGTCAGCGTTTCCAGCCCGACGTCATAGACGCCGCTCGCGATCGCGCCGGCCACCTTGGCATCGAGCAGCTGCTCGAACGCCGTGAACAGGATGCCCTGCAGGTCGATGGTGAGGGCGAGCAACCTGTTCAGGAAGGTGGTGATAGGCGGCAGCTCGTCCTTGATGCCGTTGTCATCCATCAGCTTCAGGCCGGTCGAGGACTCGAAGCGATGGAGCGAGCAGCCGTCGATCTTGCCGCGCACGAGCAGGAGGTAGAGCTGGCGCAGCGCGTCGCGCGCGTAGGAGGATTCCAGATTGTCCTCGGGCCGGAACAGGCCCTGGCCGCCGGTCTGACGCTGCCCGCGCGTGATCGCGCCGAGCGTGTCGAGTCGCCGCGCGATCGTGCTGAGAAAGCGCTTCTCCGCCTTTACGTCGGTTGCGATCGGGCGGAAGAGCGGCGGTTGGGCCTGGTTCGTCCGGTTGGTGCGGCCGAGGCCCTGGATGGCGGCGTCGGCCTTCCAGCCGGGTTCGAGCAGGTAATGCACCCGGAGCCGCTGGTTCTTCGCCAACAGCTCGGCGTGGTAGCTGCGGCCTGTTCCCCCGGCATCGCTGAAGACGAGAACGCGCTTAAGGTCGTCCATGAAGGCGGCCGTTTCGGCGAGATTCGCCGACGGCGCGCGGTTCTCGACGGCCAGGCGGTCGCCCGTGGCGCCGGCACCCGGCATGCGGACGATCCGCCGGGAGCGGCCCGTCACCTCGGCCACCATGTCGGTGCCGAACCGCTGCACGATCTGATCGAGGGCGCCGGGCACCGGCGGGAGCGATGCGAGACGCTCGATCAGCTCGTCGCGGCGCGCGACGGCTTCACGGCTCTCGACGGGCTGGCCATCGCGATAAGCCGGACGCGACGACAGATTGCCATCGCTTGTCGTGAACGGTTCGTAGAGCTGCACCGGGAAGGAATGGGCGAGATAGTCGAGGACGTATTCGCGCGGCGTGATGTCGACGCGAACGTCACCCCATTCCTCCGTCGGAATCTCGGCCAGACGACGCTCCATCAGCGCCTCGCCGGTCGAGACGATCTGCACGACGGCTGCGTGCCCAGCCTCCAAATCGTGCTCGATCGAGCGGATCAGGGTCGGCGTCTTCATCGAGGTCAGCAGATGCCCGAAGAAGCGCTGCTTCGCGGATTCGAATGCCGAGCGCGCGGCCGACTTCGCCTGTCGGTTCAACGTCCCGGTCGAGCCGGTGATGTTGGCGGCTTCCATCGCCGCGTCGAGGTGATTGTGGATGATGGCGAAGGCGCCGGCATAGGCATCATAGATGCGGCGCTGTTCATCGGTCAGCGCGTGCTCGACCAGCTCGTACTCCACGCCGTCGTAGGAGAGCGAGCGGGCGGTGTAGAGCCCGAGCGAGCGCAGGTCGCGGGCCAGCACCTCCATCGCCGCGACGCCGCCATCCTCGATCGCCTCGACGAATTCGGCACGGGTGGCGAAGGGGAAATCCTCGCCGCCCCAGAGGCCGAGCCGCTGGGCATAGGCGAGATTGTGAACCGTGGTCGCGCCGGTGGCGGAGACATAGACGACGCGGGCATTCGGGAGTGCGTGCTGAAGCCGAAGGCCGGCGCGGCCTTGTTGCGAAGCGGAGACATCACCCCGTTCTCCCTTTCCTCCTGCCGCGTTGGCCATGGCATGGCTCTCGTCGAAAATGATCACTCCGTCGAAGTCGGAGCCCAACCATTCGACGATCTGCCGAACGCGCGAAACCTTCTCGCCACGGTCGTCGGAGCGCAGCGTGGCATAGGTTGCAAATAGGACGCCTTCCGACAGCGTAGTGGGCTTGCCCTGCGGGAACCGCGAAAGCGGTGTGACCAGCAGGCGCTCCATACCGAGCGCGGACCAATCGCGCTGCGCGTCCTCGATTAACTTGTCGGACATCGAAATCCAGACCGCCTTGCGGCGCCCCTGGAGCCAGTTGTCGAGGATGATTCCGGCAGACTGGCGGCCTTTGCCGGAGCCGGTGCCATCGCCGAGCATGAAGCCGCGGCGGAAGCGAACCGTGCCGACGGCATCGACGGGCGCGGCCTTTACGAGATCGAAGGTCTCATCGACTGTCCACGCGCCGGCGAGATAGTCGCTGTGCGCCTCGCCGGCGTAAATCACCGTTTCGAGCTGGGCGTCCGACAGCAGATCGCAGATGTCGGCGGGGAGCATGGGCCGATAGCTCGGCTTCGGCGGCGCGACGCTCGCCATGGCGGCGGATTGCACGAGCTTAGTCAGGTGCGCCTGGGCGCCGGGAATGCGGATCGACTGCAATCCGTATTCCTCGTAGATCGCGTCGGTCAGATGAGCGCCATCGGCGGGCGTCCAGTCGATCGTGCTGTACGGAAGTTCGACACCCTCGGGGTCGATCACGGGCGCGGGTCGAACGGCCGCCGAGCGCGCGAGATACCCGCGCACCGTTTTCGGGGCCGCGATCGCAGGGATCGTCGGCGCGGTGCGCAACGTGACCGGGAGACGCGGCGGAACGCCCCGCGCGATCCAGTCGAGCAGCGTCGCGACGTCGGGCGCCATGCCTGTCGATGGCGGCAGCGTGGACGGATCGGCGGCGGGGGCCTTGTCGATGACGGTCAGGCGCGTCGGGAATGTGGTGCCGTGCTTGGCATAGACCGAGCCGGCGATCGCCGCGCTGAAGACGATGGTGCCGCGGTCCTGCAGGCGCGCGAAAACATCACGCCAATCCGGCAGGTCCGGCCCGACATTGGCGCCCGTGATTGCCACCAGCCGGCCGCCAGGCGCGAGCCGGTTCAGGGCCGAGGCGAGATGGCGGAAGCCGGCGTCGGCAACGCGGCCGGAGACACGGGCCATGGCCGAGAATGGCGGATTCATCAGCACGACAGAGGGGACGGCGGCAGGATCGAGATGGTCGTCGATCTGCGCGGCGTCGAAGCGCATGACCGCGATTGCCGGAAAGAGGGAAGAGAGGAGATCGGCGCGGGTTTCGGCGAGCTCGTTGAGGATCAGCGAGCCACCAGCCGTCGACGCCAGAATGGCGAGCAGACCTGTCCCTGCCGACGGTTCCAGCACGATGTCATCCGGCGAGATGGCGCCAGCGGCTGCGACGGCCAAGGCCAGCGGGATCGGCGTCGAGAACTGCTGGAGCGCCTGGCTCTGCTCCGAGCGACGGGTATGGGTCGGCAGGAGCCCGGCGACCTTCGACAGGGTGGAAAGCCGCGCTGCCGGAGATGCGGATTTACGGAAAAGCGCCCGTCCGTATTTCCGCAGGAACAGGACGGTGGCGACTTCGCAGGCCTCGTAGGCGGCCTTCCAGTCCCATGCGCCAGCGGAATCGGAGGCGAAGAATGCGGCCTCCATCGCGGCGCGCAGCATCGGGGTTTCGATGCGCTCGCCGCGTTCGAGGTGCGAGAGCAGGCCCTGGGCGGCCGACAGGACGGCGGGAGCATACGTGACGGGCGCGGCCGGAGCGGCCACGGGCAACAACACGGTCATCGGGAGATCCTCGGGAGAGCGGGAACGGAACGGACAAGCCCGGCCGGCGCTCTCTCTCGAACCGCCCGGACTCATTCCGTCCCGGCGGACCTCTCACTCTCAGAGGCTGGCATGAAAAAAGCGCCCGGCCGCGAGGCGGGGCGCTTTGGATTTGGAACGGACGGCCGAAGGCGGCCGCGACTATGATTGCATCTCGGGACGCACGAAGCCGCCGGGGTCGCTAGGGTCCGGCGGCAGATAGGCGTCATAAGGATTACCGTCCGCGAGATGGCCGAAGGGGGTGAAGGCGGAATCTCCGCCATCGCGGCCGACGGCGCAGATGACATAGCGCTGGGTGCCGGTCTCGGCGTCGAGACATTCCATGAGCGCGAGGTTTCCGTCCGCTGCTGCGCGCAGCAGCGTCTGGAAGTTGTTCCGGGCGTGGTCGGGAATGCTCATGTCCGTGTTCCCTCGTCGGAGAGGATTTCGGCGAGCCAGCCGTCGGTATAGGTCCAGCCGACCGTCTCGCCTGTGGCGAGATCGAGGGCGTGTGCGCCACCGCCAAAGCCGTCGAGACGCGGGCGCGAGCATGTGCTGGCGTATTGGAATCCCCAGCGTCCCGTCAGCCCGAACGCTTCGGCGCAGCGTTTCACGAACTGGATCAACCGCTCGGGATCGCCGGTGATTTCATCGCGCATCCAGAGCTTCGTGCCGCCGTGCTCAGGCTGGATCGAAAGCTGGAACCCCTCGGAGGGTGGTTCCTCGGACGCGCCTTCAGCGGACAGCGCGTTGTAGAGGTCAGGGCGCGGGCGGCGTTTTCGGGGGTGCCGACATCGAGAAGGCACGAGAAATGGGTGAAGTAGTCGGCCATGACAGGCTCCAGAAACGAAAATGCCCGGCACGAGGCCGGGCGGAGGATCGGATAGGAATGATGCGAGGCGGCGAACCGCCCCGCATCAGCGCGTTATTCGGCGGCGACCAGTGCGACGTGCTCTTCGTCTTCGGGCTCGGACAACTCGTCATCCTCGCTATCGTCGGCCAGGAATGCCGGGAGGTCGGCGTCACCGCCGTCCTGCGAAACAGGCTGCGCATCGTCGCCGGCCACGCCGTCGGACATGCGCAGCGGCTCCGGCAGCCAGCCGGTATCGGCCAGCAGGCGCTCGGCCTCCTTGGCCATGTCGCCCTTCTTCAGGTGGCCGATGAGTTGCGCGGCCCGTTCGCCGGCGCCTTCGCGGACGGCTTCGAGGATGCGGCCCTTCGTCACCCGCCCGAGATAGTTGCCGACGGTCGGCTTCCAGCCGGCGGCAACCATATCGAGCCCGGTAGCAACCGCGAGCCGATCGGCCTGCGCCAAGCGCACGTCGAGGCCGTGGCGGCTGATGCCGGAGGCAGCATGCGGATTCGGCCGCTCGAAGAGGGCGTTGATCCCGAAGCTCACGCAATGGGCCAGCAGGTCGAGACGGGTGCCGTCGTCGAGCTGTTCCAGCCAATCCCAGAGGGCCTGGTCGTCGGCCGGAACATGGTCGCCCCAGCGATCATGCCGATCATTCTCCGACTGAGCCGCGGCGCTGGCCTTCATCTCCTCGGGCTGGCCGGAGAGATAGAGGTGTCGCACACTCGCCTCGAGGCAGCCGGTTGGAGCCGTGTGCCGGAACGTGTCGCTGGCCAGCTTGTGCAGCAACATGGTCAAAGCGACCTGCGGGTTGGTAGCCAGGGCGTCGCGCAGCGCGAGCGTGCGGTGTGCGGTCAGCTCGATGATCAGGCGTTCGGGCAACGGCTTCAGCCCGTCGTCCTCCTCATCCTCCTCGGTCCGCACGGGCTCGCCGCCGATGGTGATGACGGCGCGCTGGACGGCGGGCGAGCGAACTTCGCCGGTTTCGGGATCGACCTCCTCCTCCGGGGCGTCACCGTCTGCAGCTTCCACCGGGCGTTCGTCCTCGGGACGGACATAGCCGCGATCGATGCAGAGCGAGCCGTCGGAGTCGATGCTGACGAAGACCCCGGCAATCGCGATCTCATCGGGATCGTATCGGACCGGGCGCTGGTCGAGCGCATCGATCGCTACCTCGATCTCGCCCAGGCGCTGGTCGATCTCGTCGGGCAGCTCATCCGCGTCCTCGTATTCGGCGGTCAGGCGGTCGAGTTCCTCCTGCAGCGCGTCGCGGGTCGCCTGCTCCTGCGCGGTGATGTCGAGAGGAACGCCCTTGATCGCGCGCAGGCCGTGCGTGACGCCGTAGGGAATGCTGACTCCGGCTTCGACCCATTTCCAGCCATGGGTGGCGATCTCATCGGCGATCGTCGTCAGCTTTGCGGACACAAGGCGGTCGAGAAGCCCGATGTCCTGAAGCCAACCGCCATCGTCGGACTCGAATAGGTCGCGCATGACGATGCCGCCGGCGGCCTCGTAGGCGTCGACGCCGACGAACACGGCGCGCTTGTCCGAGGCGCGAACCGTCGTTTCGGTCAACATGCGGCGGATGTGATAGGGCTCCTTCTGCCAGCTATTGCGGATCGTGTCCCAGACCTGTTCCTGGCGGGCATGGTCCTGCGACACTGTGAAGGCCATGAGGTGCTTCAGCTCCATGCCGTCTTCGGCATAGATGTCGAGCAGCGCGGGCGAGACCGAAGCGAGGCGCAGCCGCTGCTTGACGACGTTGACATCGACGAAGAACGCCGCGGCGATGTCCTCCTCGGCCATGCCCTTGTCGCGCATGGACTGGAATGCGCGATACTGGTCGAGCGGATGCGCCGGCACACGCTCGTCGTTCTCCGCGAGCGAGATTTCCTCCATCAGGATGCCGCTGTCGGTCGTGCCGACAACACAGGGGACCGGCGCGGTTTTATTGAGGCGCTTCTGCTTCACCAGCATCTCCAACGCCCGATACCGGCGGCCGCCGGCGGGCACCTCGAACATGCCGGTCTCCTGGCCTTCGCCGTCGAGCACGGCGCGGACGTGCAGGCTCTGGATAAGGCCGCGCCGCGCGATCGACGCGGCCAGATCCTCGATCGAGACGCCGGCCTTGACGCGCCGGACGTTGGACTGGCTGAGCACCAGCTTGTTGAAGGGGATGTCGCGCGAGGACGACAGGGTGATCTTCTGAACGGCAGTAGCCATCGGGATTTACTCCGCGACGGGCGGCCGAGAGCCTCTCTCTCAACCTCCAACCCGTCACGAAATCCCGTCCACTCTCTCCCTCTACTTCCGGCGCCGCGCACCACCGACGCCGATGCGAGGCGAAAGCTTCTGCCGCGCGTCACGCAGGTAGTCGCGATAGGTCACGGCCTGCGAGATGGATTGACGATAGCCGTTGCTCAGCGCGATCGCGATGAGGCCGCGCGGGGGCTTTAGCGTCCCACTGGCCTGCGCTTGCGCGAAAAGGCGTTTCGCGAGCGCAATTTCTGCATCGGTATAGGGGGCTGACTTACGTGGCATGATGTTCTCCAAGGTTGAAAATGACCCTCGGAGAAATTGCCGCACATGACGCGCCCCTCCGTGGGGCTGCGCCGGTTAACCTCCATGGGGAGGACGGGGCCCCGATCGGAATCGGGGCTGACGGCGAAGCCGCCATGCGAAGCATAGAAAGAGATAGGTTCCATAACGCGCCGATCAAGGCCTGAACCCTATCAGGCCGCCTCGCGGTTTGGGCGGCCGACGCCGATCTCCTCTGCCAGATGGCCGAGCAGCCAGTCGGCCGCCTTGCTCGCCTGGGAGGCTGCGCGGACGATGGCGCGGTTATCTTCCCGCAGCACCTCAAGCCACGAGCCGATGTAGTCGGCGTGCCGCACAGTCGGCACGATGCCGAGCGAGGCGCAGCAGAAGGCTGCGTTGATCTCGGCGACTAACTCTTCAAAGGCGTATTTCTTGGTGCCGAAGGACCCTGAGAGATCGCGGCCGACACGCGAGGGATGGCCAGTGGCGTGGCCGAGTTCGTGCAGCACCGTGCGGTGCCAGTTGATCGGCTCGAAATATGCCTGCGGCGGCGGGACCTGCACAAAATCAGGCTCGGGCGCATAGAAGGCGCGATTGCCGCCAATGCGAAAGTCGATGCCGGTCGCCTTGATGAGCGCTTCTAAGCGCGGCTCGATCAGGTCCGGCGCCGGCAGCGGAACATGAACGGTGAGCTCCTCGGGGAGGCTCTCGCACTGGGCGGTGTTGAAGACGGTGAAGCGCTTCAGGAACGGAATGGCCTGGGCGTCTTCGCCGGTCTCGCGGGCGCGCTTCTTCTCGTTGTCCGGAATGAAGCGGTCGGCGTAGACGACGGTCGTGCCACGCTCGCCCTTGCGCACATTGCCGCCCAGCGAGAGCGCCTGGCGAAAGGTCAGCCAGCTCTGCCCGGGAAAGCCATGCTCGATGACGGCGCTCCAGAGGATCAGGACGTTGATCCCGGAATAGCCGCGCCTCGACGAGGCGTTCCTGGGCATGGCCAGCGGCGCCTTCGCCGCCGCTGTGTCCCAGGGCTGAACCCAGGGCAGCCGGCCGTCCTCCAGTTCGGCGATGATCTTGTTGGTGATGTCGTCGTAGAGGCTCGCCCGTTCGGGGGCGGCCTGGCGGTGGTGCTTGGTCATCGCGGGTCTCCGCGACGGGCGCCGGGAGCCTCTCTCCCAGTCCTCAACCCGTCACGGCAAACCCGTCCGCACTCCTACTCTCGGCGGGGCGTTGCGGGGCAGCCGGCCCCGCAGAAGGGGTTGGCCGAGACCGGAGGGCTCGGACACAGGGGAAGGCTTTCCCCTTAAAGGCGTGGAAACGACAATACGGAATTCAGGACCGCCGATTTTCAGGCTTACGGTCGGATTATACGACCTGTCCGTGCCGTTCCAGCAGGCGCATGAGGACGTTGTTCGCGTGAGTGAAATTGTCGAGCTGCCCGCGAAGCTCGTATGCCAATTTCGCGCCATGGAAGAGGTTGTTGCGCAGACGCCAGACGATCATCAGGAGGGCCAGAATGCGGTCGCGCGGATCGGTGTTCACTCCCTCAATCACCGCGCGCACCAGGTCGGGATGATCCGCGGGGCGAAGGCCGAGATAGTGGAAATGGTAGGTCAACGCGCCGTCGGCGAAGTAGCGGTTGCGGAAATAGGCCAACTCACCATCATAGAGGTCAGCTCCAAGCGTGCCGGCAGCCGTCCACTCATCCACCTTCTCGCGGATGCGATCGGCACGAGCGAAATTGTTCATCACCTGAGCTTCGAACAGGCTCCACAGGGACGCGAAGTCAAAGATCGCGCTGCGGTCTTGGGAAGGGAGATCCTTGAAGCCGGGTGCTCTCTCCGATAGCCATTGCTCGCTCATTCCTGCGCTACCCCTCGCTCGTGTTGATCGCTCTGCCAGCTCTCAATCATCCGTCGCCTCGTCTCAGCAGGGACGTCATGCGCTTGCGATGATCCGCAATTTCATCGCGCGGGTCTCCAGCAGGTAGGTCTCGGCCCCGGCCAACAAGTGCAGGCCTTCTTCCGTGATTGCTGCACGCGAAAGGCCAGGTTGAATGATGCGAACGTCGTATTCGTAGCGGTAATCCTGCCAGCTCGCTTTCAGCTTCTTTAGAAAGGCTGCTGTGCCTTGCTCGAAGCGAGAGCTTTGCCCTTTGTCGAGACGCAGTTTCTCGCGCTTCAGCATATGCGTGAACATCCGATTGGGACGATCGCGCCAGCGGGCAGATTTCTGCGCTTGTCCGCAAACCTCATAGAGATCCTTGACGCGGGCGCCCGGTGTGTCTGCGCTCGAATATTTGCAGTGATAGAGCGTGACCTGCACAAGGCCCTCGGTCACGCGAAGCGAAACGACATCGGCGATTTCTCCGGCACCGTCATCGTCGAAGACGAGATCGGCGGCGTCACCATCGGCAAGCAGCATGTCGATCACACGCCGCTGAACGGAATCCGCGCGCTTTTCAGGACCTTGCGCTTCGGCCCGGATGTTGGTCTTCGACCAATCCCAGGCCTCGATCCGATCAGCGGGATAGGGTTCGACGGTAACACCATCCGGCAAGGCGTAAAGATGACTGTAAATCAGGAGCGAGCCGTCTCCAAAATCGATCTGCGGCGAGTCGTCTCCGAAGGATTCGGACAAGCTCTTCACCTTGCCGCCGACCTTGATGGTAGTCTTGGGACCTAACCGCTGCGGATAGCGCGCGCCGCCTTCGGAGAACACGATTTCGAACTCTGCAAAATGCGCATCACTGCGAACCGCGAACCGCAGCGGCCCCGTCCGCTCGTGGTCGAGAAGCTCGATGTCGCATTCGGTGAACAGCACTGGCTCGTCGCCAAAACTGATTTCGACGCGGTCCTCGATCTGCGTCAGCAGCGATTCCGGCCAATGGATCGCGACCGGCTGAACGGCTGGCCGTTCACTGATCTGGCGCGGCCGCATCGCACTTTTGAAGACGCCGTCAGTGGTGATGCCCGGATCGTTCACTGCCTGGCCGATATCGGCGCACCATTCGACCCAGTCGGTGAGATCGCGGACAGGAGAGATCGACCAGAACTTGCCCTTGGCCGAGCAGCCGCGCGAGGCGGGGACGCCATCGAGGAAGCCCGTCGCGAAGACATTGTTCTTGATCCGGGACTGGGATTTGGCGGTATCCAGACCGTCGGCGACATCGACACCCATATACATGGAATACCGCACGCCACGTCCCTGATGATGGGTGAGGCCGAGATTGCGCAGGATCAGGCGATTGAAGCCGTGCAGGCTGCGGAACACTTCCTCTCCCTCGACACGGCGCGCGGTGTCGCCGCAAACGGCTTTGGCCAGCCGGTCATAGGGGCCTTTCGCCGAACTGCTGATGTAGAGGAGACCTCTGCTGGGATCCCAGTGCATCATATGCAGATCCCAGATGACGTTGGTCGCATGTTGCGCTGTCGTCCATCCGGCCTGTTCCTCGGAGCGGGTGACGAAGATGGCCACGCGCTGGTGAGGGTTGACCTTCATGCCGAGATAGACACCGGCATTGTAAAGATCCTCGGCACGGAACGGCTCCCAAGCGTCGCAGGAGGTGCGGTAGACGACCGCATTCATTTTCGGTTCGAGGGTCTGCAAGGGAATATCGGTGATCTCGCCGACAAAGCCTTTGAACATCTCGGCGCGCCGGACCTGCCGATCGATCTTGGCCGTGCTCAAAGCCTCGACCAGAGCATTCCAGTCGGCATCTTCGGCATAGAGCTTGGCCAGCGATCGGTCGATGTCGTCCACGCCTGTGTTGGCGATCACCGTGGCGTCGCCGAGCCGGGGATCTTGCCGTGTGAAGCGGCCGACGAACTGGATGGTCACGGCGATGCTCTTGTGCGGGTCATGCAGGCCCGCGATCTTCAGTTCCGGGAGATCGAAACCTTCGCCCAGCATATCGACGCAGACGATGATCCGACTTTCGAAGCGCCGTAGAGCCGCGAGGCTTGCTCGGCGATCGCGCAGTGGCTGTTGGCTGTGGACGATGACAGGCCGGAACTCCGGATACATCGCGCTGTAGAGTTGATGGAGGTCCCTGGCGCGGTCGATTGTCGAGCAGCGCGCCATGGCGAGATGATTGAGGCCGGCGTCCAGATCGGCCTGTAGAACCTCGCCGAGCTTCTCGGCGATCGCGAGGTCAGCGTCCCCCTGATCGAGGCCGAAGACGGCCTCGAAGCGGATCGGTTTGAAGTAGCCCTCGGTCTGCGCCTTTTTGAGCGGGTAGGTATAGATGAACTCGCCATCGACCCGCCGGCCGTCCTCGCGGAACGGGGTGGCGGTGAACTGGACGATGGGCAGGGGCGGATCGCGGTCGACGAACAGGCCACGAAAACGAGCCCAGGTCGGTGCGCCAATATGATGGGCTTCGTCGATGAACAGGGCTGATGCGCGGGCCGCCATCTGCTCCTGGACCTGCGCCTCGGCGCGGCCGGCGATCTGCATGGTCGTTACCACGACGTTGGCGCTGTCGAAGATCTCATCGACTTCCGCGGGCGTCGTCGGGATATGAGAAAGCCGCATGACCAGCGGGAAATCAGCCGAGGCGTCGAGACACTGTTGTTGCCTGAGAACCCCGAAGGTCTCGAACTTGCCTGCGATCTGCTCGCGCAGCGCGTCCGTGGGAACCACCACCAGCAGCCGCTCGAATCGCCGATGGGCGTTGAGCGCGAGCATGGTCTCGGTCTTGCCGGTGCCCGTCGGCATGACGATGGTCGCCGGCTCGGTCGAGCGTGTCGCATGCGCAAGCGCGGCATGAAGCGCGCCAATCTGTGGACGGCGGAGCCCGGGCTTCGCGGATACGCCATTTTCGGCAGAGCGGCCTTCGCGCAAGTGAAGCGCCTCCTGCCAGGAGGCGGAGACGGCCGCCAGCCGCTCCGCGCGCGCTGCGGTGTCCAGCGAGCCGATATTGGCCGGCACGATGTTCACCCACCGGCCTTCGCCCAGTTCGAGCGCCTCGGCGATCTTCGCCGGCTCCGTCGCACCGGGGACGAGGAGCACCAGATCGGCTTCAAGCTGAGTGGCGCTCTTGGTGCTGATGATCTTCAGCGTCTCCCCGGATTTCAGGGTGGTCTCGTATCCATTCATCCGGCGGATGGAAAAGGTCCGCAAACGGCAGCTTGCGCGTAACGCCGGGAAGGCCAGTTGCCGCACAGGGCTTCCGAGCACCTTGCCGTCGACGGCAACGCGCGGCGGAAGCAGCAGGCTGACCTCCGCGTCGAAGAGGTCGTTCTGGGCAGAACGGGCGAGCCGCTTGCGGGAAGACATCTGGACGTCTCCCTCAGGCCGCCATGGTCTGCGGAGACGGCAAGACTGTGATCACCGTGCCGGTGGTCATGAGGACGATCAGGCCCTGCTCGGCGCCGGTCATGTCGAGATAGGCGCGAACCTGCGATCGATAATGATCCAGAGTCTGGGGGGCGGGACTGACGTCGCTCTTCCAGTCGACGACAACGACTGGGCGGCCATCCGGGCTGACCTTCAGCGCGTCCGCGATGCCGGCGGTCGCGATCTCTTCACCCTTCTCGGCCTGGACGGCGTAGACGGGAAATTCAGCCAGGAGCCCGGGCCGCAAGTCCGCGATCACAGGCAAAGCGAGAGTTCGCGCAACACATCCCGCCAGTTCCTCGGCGGACAGACCCATCGCCGGATCGGCGATCGGGGTCTTGCCGAGCGCACGGATGAGATTGGCTGCGCGCTCTGTGAGCGCTGCTGGTGCTTCCCCCGTTTCGCCGGTCAGCACCTCTTCCATCAACTTGTGAAGGATCAGCCCGCGCTCCCGACCACCTTGGACCACGATGTTCGTCTCAAGTTCCGGCGGCTGATCGCCGGCTGAGCCGGTCCAGATGTCGGCTTCTTCCTCCCGCAGCACGGAGCCGCCGGCATTCTCATCACGGCTGGGCGCGAGCCAGATCAGGCGCGTTTGGCGATCGGCGATAGCGGCCGCTTCGGCTGCGAAGCCGTCGCGGGTCTGGGTATTGCCCGCGCCGGCGGCTGCGGTAGCAGCGTCGAGCGGGAGATGCGAGACATCCAAGGCCGGGAGATCGGCGAGCGATAGATCGACGAGGCCGATCCAAGCCGATTTCGAGGGCGTCGCATCGAGCCGAGGAAGGACAAGAAGTTCACGGGCGCGCGTTGCGGCGACATACCAGAGCCGGATCCGTTCGCGATCCAGTTCGTCCTTCTCCGCCTGGCGCGCGGCGTCATAGCCATTGGGCGCAACACCCAGGACCGGGCAGTAGAACGTATCAGTCTGACGATCGATCACCGCGCTGTCGGGCGCCATGACGCCGGTCATGGTGTTGACGGGGATGACGATCGGCCACTCGAGGCCCTTGGCGGCATGCATGGTGAAAAGCGCGACGGCCTCCTCCTGCGCGTCGGGCCGACCTTCGACGGCGCGCGCCTCATCGGTCCAGGCCGCCGTCATTGCTTCGGCGAAAGCGCGGAGTCCGCGCACGGCATAACCCGTCGACAGGCTGAGATAGAGATCGACGTTGGCGAGCGCGCGCTCGGCCTGGCCACGATGTCGCTCAAGAAGGAGGGGCCGCATCCTCAAGGCGTCGACGGCATGCGAGAGCAGTTCATGCGGCGTCGTGCTGTTGCCTCGCCGGTAGAGCGCCTGCAGCTTCTCGAGGGCGTCGCGCGCCATCGGATGTCCGATGGTCGCGGGATCAACGCCGAGGTCGAGGCGGGGGATCCGGTCTGGCTCCTCCTCGGAGCGCGGAAGCGCCCAGACGATGTCCAGCAGTTCTTCTTCGGTGAGCCCGACCAGCGGGCCGCGCAGCAGCGCGCCGAGCGCAAGCGTGTCGCGCCGGTCTGCGAGAACACGGGTCAGGGCGATCAGGTCTTGGACCTCCTGCCTGCGGAAGAGGCCTTTCCCGGCCTGTGTCGCCACGGGGATGCCCCGACGTTCGAGTGCCTCCTCATAGCGCCACAGGTCCGCACCGGTCGGCGCCAACAAGGCGATGTCGCCGGGCTGGCAAGCTCGTTCAGTGCGGCTGCGCCGGTCCAGGATAGGCTGGCTGCCGATCAGTCGCGCGCAGAGCGCGGCCACCGCATCGGCTTCGGCATCTCGTTGCTGCTCGGCGTTGGCCTTGCCGTTCTCGTCCGCCACCGCAATGTCGAGCGACGCGACACACAGGCTGTCGTCGCGATCGTCGTGAAACGGGTCGAGGGCGGTAAAGCCGGGTTGCCCGTCGGCCGACAGCACGGCCTCGAAGCGCTCATTGACGAAGGTGAGGATCGAGGCGCAGGAGCGGAAATTGGTCGAGATCGACAGAAGACCGTCAGCATCCTGCACCCGAAAGGCGTCGCGCGCCTGCACATAGGCGCCGACATCGGCGCCGCGGAAGCGATAGATGGCTTGCTTCGGGTCGCCCACCAGGAAGAGCGCACCCGGCCGAATCCGAAAGGAGGTCCAGTCGGGATCGGCATCGACAGGCTCGCCACAGAGCCGCCAGAAGATCTCCGTCTGCAAAGGGTCGGTGTCCTGGAACTCGTCAACGAGGACGCGGGCGAAGCGCTGTCCCAGCGCGCGTCGGACATCGTCATGGTCGCGCAGCAGGTCACGCGCGGCGAAGATGAGATCGTCGAAGTCGAGCTGGGCGCTAGCGCGCTTGTGTTCGCGATAGCGCTCGAGGATCGGACGCGCTTCATCAATCAGCGCTGCCAGAACTTGGCTGGCCGCCGCCTGAAGAAGCGAGGTCCACGCAGCGCAGCACCCGTCGTAATGACCTTGGGCGGCATCGTTCAGCCGATCACCATCGGTCTTGGGAAGGCCTGCCTGCTTTGCCGCAGCCGTCCACTTGCCCTTCTTGCGATAGGAGGCGAAAGCGCCGGCCTTGGTGCAAAGGTCAGGGTGCGGACGCGAGACCAGAAGCCGAACCAGACCCGAGGGCGTAGCGGGATCAGGGCCGACTGCCAGCGCGGCTGCCATTGCGACCAGCCGCGCGACGATTGCTTCCGTTTCCGGCTCGCTGGCTCCGGCGCTGCACATGAAGGTTGCAAAATCGGCGACTTCCTGCCGGAAGGCCGTCATGTGACCATCGAGAGGCGGCGTCGGTGGAGCTGCAAGGGTACGGCGGCGACGCAGATTCTCGGCGATCTTGTGCATGAGACCTACGGTTTCACCAGGGCTGTGCAGCACCATTTCAGCGAGGATGCCGCCTTGGTGGCCGGACAAACGCTCGCGCAGCCAGCCATCGACGATTTCGAGGAAGGTGAGATCGGCCTGATTCCGATCCATGACCCCTGCGCCGGGATCGATGTCCGCCTCTGCGGGATACGGCTTGATCAGCCGCTGGCAGAAGCCGTGGATCGTAGAACAGGTGATTTCGTCGATGGCAGCACTTGCGGTGGCGAGATTGTCGCGCTGCGCTTGCGACAAGCCATTGGGCAGCGCCACGCGAAGTTCGGCCGCGAGATAGCCAGCCGAGAGGTCGGCGACGAATTCGCGGACACGCGAGAGAAGCTCGCTCGCCGCCAGCTCGGTGAAGGTGACGGCGGCGATAGCGCGTGGCGAGACGCCCTCGGCCAGCATGATGGCGATACGCCCGGCCATGACGGCGGTCTTTCCCGAACCTGCGCCGGCCTCGACCAGGATCGAGCGATCATGGCGGCTGATCGCGTCGCGGCGAGCCCCGTCATCCTTGAGAACTTTGGACACGCTGCTCATCATTCCGCCTCCCAGACCAGAGCGACTTCGCCTAGCCGTTCCGTTGCGGCTGGTTGCTTGCGTTTGCAGTAAGTGGCAGCGGCGTTGGCCGGCAGGGCGAAGGCGAGATCGTCATGGTCGCCGCCCGTGTCGGGACCCGGCAGCGCCGCGCCGCTGCCGAGGCTGGCTCTTGCTGCGCGGAGATACCCTGTGATTTCGGCGAGCACGGCTTCTGGGTCGTCGAGCTGAAGATCGACCGGCTCGCGCGGGTAGAGCAGAGACGCGCTGATTGCGACGTCCTCTCCGAGGAGCGCTTTCACGGCAAAGGCGTAGAGGCAACGCTGAAGCTCGCGACCGCCATTCAGCCGGATGTCGCCTCGCGGCGGGCGACCGGTCTTGTAGTCGCGCACGAGTGCACGTTTCCCGTCGCCCGAAATGTCGAGGCGGTCGATATAGCCAGCGATGTTGAACCCCGTATCGGGAATTGTGACCGGGACGGTTACCTCCCAGGGCGTCTCGGCCTCCGATTTCGGTTCGGACCCGCCGAACGGTACTTCGCCGTAGGAGCGGGCGCCGGGCAGCCGATCGTCACCGTAGGTGAGGGCTCGCCCTGCCAGGAGCCGAGCGTCCTCCAGGGTGCGTCCCCAGATGACGGTAGGCGGGACCGGGCGTTCGCTCTCCCAATCGGTCGCGATAACTCCTGCTGCTCTGTCTACTGCGGCTTCGACCGCCGCTACGTCGGCGGTCATCAGTCCGCCCGCGCCCTCCAGATCGCGCAAGGCGCGGTCGAGCACCATGTGGATCAGATCACCGACGCCGAGTGCGTCGAGCACTAGGGGCTCGGCGCTGCTTTGCGGCGCTTTCCATCCGAACGCGTACCGCCACACGAAGCCCATCGGGCTGCGGAGCAAAGTCTTCAGCGAGCTTGCCGATTGGGTTCGCGCGAGGATCGCAAGAACGAGCGGATGATCGGCTCGGACGAGACCGTCGTGGGCCGTGATCTCCGCGCGCCGCCAATCGCGCCAGCAAGCTTGCGCGCTGATCGCTTGCGGGTGGCTGCCAAACTCCTGCGGCCGGGCCATGAGGCGGTCGGTTTCGCTGAAGGCATGTCCAGGCACGGCGTTGCGACGGAGATACGTCTCCTCGCCATGCCCGGCCAGCAGCGGGCTGCGTCCCAGAAGGCGCCCATCGCTGTCCCGCCGGGAGCGCGTGAGAACGACTTGGCCGGACGTGGTGGCCAGGATCGTCTCGTAGTCGCGGCGATCGGCGAGGTTCACCGGCAGCGGATCGAGTTCAGCGGTCGGGATGATATGGTCCGGGATCAGTCGATCCTCGGCGATTCCTCGCGGCCAGCGTGAGGAGTTGAGGCCGATCAGGCGCGCGAAGCGGCGGGGTGAGGCTGCAAGCGCGCTGGCCGGCATCCAGGCGACAGACACACAGGCTTCCAGCCCGTCATCCTGCTTCAAGGTTTCGAGGGTCACGTCGATCGAGGCGGCAGGCCCTGCGAGCAGCGCCGTGCGCCAGATGGCGAGTGCCCGGCCCTTGAGGAAGGCATCGCCGATTTCGGACGCTGCCTCCGGTCCCTTCGCGAGCAGTTCGGCCACTGCGCGCAGGCCGGGAGTGTGATCGGCGTCGTCGGGCCAGTCCTCGGGCTTCAATCGCGCCAGAAGGCGGCTCCACGCGTTGGGCGTCGACAAGGGCGCATCGGTCGGCAAGACGCGAAGCCAGCCTTCGGGCAGGGACTCGAACGGCGCCGAATCCCGGCACAGGGCGGCGAGGCGCCGGAGGCGGGACTGCGACAGGCCGCGAACGACGATGTCGGCAAGCGCCGCCGCCGCCTGCCCCTCTCGGGTGCTGACGGTCCTGATGCCGTGGACGAAGTGCAGGTCGATATTGGCGTCCGCACGCAAGGCCAGGAAGTGATCGTCATAGTCGGCGGGAGAGGTGGTAGCGATCGCGATGTCCGAGGGTGCCACCTGGCCGGAGGCCAGGAGCGACCGCACCCAGCGCATGGCCTCGATGGCCTCGTGATAGGCCGTCGCCGCGCTCACGGCAGTGACGGCTGGGGTCTCCGACGGCGCGTGCGAGACGCGGACGCCCGTGCCCTCCAGCCAGGCCGGCGCTGTCCTCGGCCCAGCCGTCCAGTGCACGGGGATGTGCGCGGTGAGCGCTTTCAGCAGCGGCCGCCAGCAGGGCGAGAGTTCGGTCAGGCCGGTGATCTCCATCCGTCCGAGAACGGCCGGCGCATGGGTGATGCGGCCGGTGGCTGCGGCGACAATGTCGACGGGGCGCATCATGCCGATGGGCAGTTGCGCGAGGACCGCCGCCTCAAGCCGAGCGATGGCGTCGATTCGTGGATGGTCGGCCGCACGCGTCGCGAGGTCGATGCCGGCGCGCCAGACTTTGTGCAGCGTATCGGCGGCCGCGTCGATCATGCCGGGGAGCGACTTAATGCTTTCCAGCTCGCCCATCGGCGTTGCAGGCAGAACGGCCTGGATCGCAGAACGCAGGCTGTCGTCGTCGATCGGGCGGGCGAAACCGCCGGCGAGTCGCACGGCCGCCTGTTCGAAGGACATGACTTGCAGGCCATGACGGCTGTTGCGCGCCGCGGCCAGGCGGCGTTCCCGCATGGCGAGACGACCGTGAACGACGAGGGTGGATCGACTCGCGACGGACATGGCCGCTCTTCCTTTCGGGCGCTACTTGGTGTTCGGACGCTGGGTCAGCGCCGATGCGGCCGCCGTCTTGGCAGACTTGCTGCTTTTCGGGTCCCGCAGGACCTTGGCGGCAGCGCTCGCCGCCTTCTTGCTCGTGACTTCCCGATTCGAACCTCGCTTTGGCATTGCCCTTCCTCACGAATTTCGCGCCGATCACCATTGACGGTCGCCGTAGATGGGAATAATAATTACACGGATCGCGTCGATATGTCCATATAGTTTTTATCCGTATCGGCGATTGAAATTGGAGCGACGATGTCGGAAGCCGCAGCGGTGCTGAAATGGGGGGTTGAACGCCGACTCGAATTCATCGAGTTCCGGCTGTTCTGGGAGGGCGGGGTAAACCGCTCCGACATCATTGAGATGTTCGACGTATCGGTGCCCCAGGCATCGAAGGATCTGACGCACTACCAGGAGCGTGCGCCCCAGAACGCCATCTATGACAAGAGCGCCAAGCGCTATGTCGCTAGCCCGCAATTTTCGCCGATTTTCCTGAAGCCCGATCCGGACAGCTACCTCTCACGCTTGCGATCGCTGGCGGAGGGTTTGGCTGATCCAGGGGAGTCCTGGATCGCTCACCCTCCCGAGACAGACATTGCCTTGACGCCACGTCGCGATGTCGATGCGGACGTTCTGAAGGCGATTCTCGGTGCTGTTCGTGAGAACCGTTCGATCGAAGTCTACTACCAGTCAATGAATAGTAGGCGGGCCGATCCAGTGTGGCGCCGGATGACGCCCCATGCTTTCGGCTATGATGGATTTCGCTGGCACACTCGCGCCTATTGCCACATCGACAACAAATTCAAAGATTTCCTGCTGCCCCGCATTCTCGGCACGCGCGATATGGGCGTTCCCGGGCCGGGCAGTGAACAAGATGCCCTATGGAATGATACCTTCAACATTGAGATCGGACCGCATCCACGTCTGACGTTGAGCCAGCGTGCGGTGGTCGCAAAGGACTACGGCATGGTGAAAGAGCGTGCCGTCCTGACGGTTCGATATGCGATGCTTTTTTATGTGCTCAAGCGGTTGGGCCTTCTTGGGGACGCAAGCCAGCAAAACCCGCGTACGCAGCATATCGTAGCGCTGAATGCGCATGAGACCGAGTGTGCGCTGAAGCGGGCCGAGTTCGAGCTGGGGGAAGCCGAACAAGCTCCAAGAGGAAGCGGGGGCGCCTGATGGAGAGGTCCGCGCAACGCCCATATCTTATGTCCTTCGGGACTGGTGGCCTCTTTATCAACGAAAGCGTGGCCGTCGCTCGCCTTCATATCCCGGGTGATAACTGGGATGCGACAGTTGCGACAGCTCGGCAGAGCGGTGCGTTTCCTGTGCGCAAGGCGAGCTCAGCGCAGCGTTCGATCCGCGAGATCGTCAATCGACTGAAAAGGCTCTCCGACGACGAACTCGCATTGCTCGTTGATGGCGAGCGGAGTGAGCAGGCCGCGCTTCTGTGGCTCGCAGCGTGCCGCGCCTACCGATTTATTGGCGAGTTCGCGGTGGAGGTGCTGAACGAGCGATTCCTGTCGCTTCGCACCCATCTCACTTACGACGACTTCAATACGTTTATGGCTGCCAAGGAAGAGTGGTCGCCGAAGCTGGCCGGCCTATCGAGTTCCACCAAGGCCAAGCTGCGGGCCGTTCTTTTCCGGCTCATGCGCGAAGCAGAGGTACTGTCTCTGGATGACCGAATCCTCGGCGCGATGCTGTCACCCCGAGTGGCGGCTATGATCCGCGCGGGCAATCCCGATGAGCTTCGGCTTTTCCCGGGCGCCGATCGGCAGTTGGGGGGGAATTGACGATGCAACGGACGGGAAAGACGATGGCCGCCCCGAAAGACCGGTTCGACCACCTGCTCAGGGTGATCGCAAGTCAGCGCTTTCTGAACAAGCTGGGTCTCGGCAACGAGATGCCGTTCTTCATCTGCCCCTATCCGGCGGATGAGGCCATCGCCATGGAGGCGATGCGTGCGAGTCTCGTCAATCAGTTGGGAAGCCGAGGCGTGCGCGCGTTCGAGATCAACCTTTACGACCTCAGCATCACGTTGCTGCACGAACGGGGCATCTGGGACGATGTTCTAGCGGCCGAGCCCGGCATCAGCAAGGACGAGCTGAAAGAGCTCCTGCAGGGTGTTCTGGATCCCGAAACCCATCTGATCCCGGAAATCGGCGCGCGTCTTTCAAGCCAGGAGTTCGATGTCCTGTTTCTGTCTGGGGTAGGCGAAGTCTATCCCTACATTCGATCGCACAATGTGCTTAATAATCTCCAGAGCACGGCGAAGGAAAAGCCAACGGTGATGTTCTTTCCGGGGACCTATACCCATGGTCTCGCTACCGGTGCGTCGCTCGATCTATTCGGCATTCTGCATGACGACAAATATTACCGAGCATTCAACATAATGCATTACGAGATCTGAGGGGGGCATGACCAAACTTCGCGATATTTTCGAGAAACCTGTCGATCGCGCGATCGAAGGGGTCATCAAGGCTGATGATGAGGCTAGCCTTCGGGTCGAACTCGAAGAATATGTCATCACGAACGAGATCGAGCGCCAGCTCGAAAGATTCCTCGATGCCTACAACAACTACGAGACAGCCAACGGCGTTTGGATCTCGGGCTTCTTCGGATCGGGCAAATCACATCTGCTGAAGATGCTGGCTCTCGTGCTCGAAAATCGGGACGCGGGGGGCACTCTGGCCTATGAGCTGTTCAAGCAAAAGTGCACAGACAACGAGATTCTGGCGGCCGATCTGCGCAAGGCGGTCTCGATCCCTTCGAAGAGCATCCTGTTCAACATCGACCAGAAGGCCGATGTGATTTCGAAGGAGCAGATCGACGCCCTCCTGTCGGTGTTCCAGAAAGTCTTCGACGAGATGTGCGGCTATTATGGAAAGCAGCCGCACATCGCCCAATTCGAGCGCGATCTGGACAGTCGCGGAGTTCTTGAGGAATTCCGGACGGCCTACCAGGCCATCTCCGGCAAGGCTTGGGAGCGCGGACGCGAACAGGCATTGCTGGAAAGCGCGAACGTCGCCAAGGCCTATGCGCAGGCGACTGGCGCCGATCCGTCAGAGGGCCAGGGAATCCTTATGCGTTATCGGCAGGATTTTCGGTCGTCGATCGAGGATTTTGCCGACAAGGTGAAGGCCTATATCGATGCACAGGAGCCAAAGTTCAGGCTCAATTTCTTCGTCGATGAGGTCGGCCAGTACATCGCCGACAACGTCAAGCTCATGACGAATCTTCAGACGGTCGCGGAAAGCCTCAACACCAAGTGCCGCGGTCGAGCCTGGATCATCGTGACGGCGCAGCAGGACATGGGCGCGGTCATCGGCGATATGAACCACCGGCAGGAGAACGACTTCTCCAAGATCCAGGCGCGCTTCGCGAACCGCATGCCGCTCAACAGCGCTGATGTGGCGGAGGTAATCCAGAAGCGGCTTCTGAAAAAGACTGAAACCGGCATCTCGGACCTATCGGACCTGTACCACCGCGAGGCCAACAATCTGAAGACACTGTTCGATTTCTCGGACGGCTCCATCCGCTTGGAAAATTTCAGGGACCGCGATCATTTCATCCATAGCTATCCGTTTGTTCCTTACCAATATCCTCTGTTCCAGCTAGCGATCCAGAACCTATCGCAGCACAACGCCTTCGAGGGTAAGCATAGCTCGGTCGGCGAGCGCTCGATGCTGGGCGTCTTCCAGGAGGTGGCGGTCAGGCTCGCGGACATTCCGGTCGGCGGGATCGCGACCTTCGACCAAATGTTCGAAGGCATCCGCACAGCGCTCAAGTCGAATGTCCAGCAATCGATCCTGATCGCGGAGAAGAACCTCGGCGACGAGTTCGCCACGCGGGTTCTGAAGGCGCTGTTCCTAGTCAAATACGTCAAGGCCTTCAAGCCGACGGCGCGCAATATCTCGATCCTGATGCTGGATCGGTTCGATGTCGACCTAACCAAGCACAAGCGGAACGTGGAGGAGGCACTAAGCCTGCTGGAGCAGAACACCTATATCCAGCGCAACGGCGATCTGTTCGAATTCTTGACCGACGAGGAAAAGGACGTCGAGCAGGAGATTAAGGCGATCGAGGTCGATACCGCCGAGATCGCCAAGGAACTGGAAATCCTGATCTTCGACGGAGTCATCAAAAGCCGGAAACTCCGACACGAAGCCTCGTCCCTGGAGTACTCCTTCGCGCGTTATCTCGATGATCGGCCGCTGGGCCGCGACTACGAACTCGCGATCAATGTCGTCACACCGTTCCACGAGCAGAGCGGGAACGCCGAGGCCATAGCCATGCGCACTATGTCGCGCGATGAGCTTGCCATTGCCCTGAATGCCGACGCCCGCTTCGTCACCGACCTGATGACGTTCAAGCGCACGGACAAATATGTCCGCCAGGCCCGCGCGGTGGCGCAACAGCCGACCATCGAGCGGATCATCCGCGAAAAGGGCGAGCAGAACAGCAGTCGCCAGCGCGATCTCACTCTCCGCGCCCGATCGCTGCTGGCGGACGCGCGCCTGTTCGTGCGTGGCGAGGAGATCGAGGTCCGGTCGGAGGACCCCCAGGTCAGGATCGAGCGCGCATTCCAGACCCTCGTCGACAAGGTCCATATCAATCTCGGGATGCTGCGAGGCGCCGCCTATTCCGAGAATGAGATCGGGAAGTTCCTGGCGCAGGGCAACGACGGCATGTTCGGGGGCGGCGATGCCAACCTGACCGAGGCCGAGCGGGAGATACTGAACTACGCCCAGGCCAATGCCCGCACCGGCATTCGCACGACGGTGAAGGCCATCCTCGAACGGTTCGAGCGCAAGCCCTACGGCTGGTCCTACGCCGCGATCCTGTGCACGACCGCCAGCCTGATCGGACGCGGCAAGATCGAAGCGCGCCAGGACGGCAGCCTGCTGGAGGGTGAGGCCTTGCAACGCGTACTTCAGAACTCCCATGCGCACGGCAACATCGTGCTGGAGCTGCAGGTAGAGTTCACGCCTGCGCAGACGCGCAAGCTCAAGGAATTCTACGGCGAGTTCTTCGACTCGCAGCCGGCCGGGTCGGAGGGCAAGGCGCTGGGGCTTGAAACGGCTGAGGCCTTTGCCGCGCTCAAGAACGAACTCGCTGTGCTGGAGGCACAATCTTCGCGCTATCCGTTCCTCTCCGCCCTGACGCAGGTGCAGGAGGAGGTGCGCGAAGTCACCGGCAAGCCCTACGCGTGGTACGTGCAGGAGCTCGGCCGCCATGAAGACCGTCTGCTCGATCTGAAGGAGAGCATCCTCGATCCAATTCGCCGCTTCATGGGCGGGTCGCAGAAGAAGATCTACGACGAAGCGCGCACCTACCTCTCCGATCAGGGCGCCAATTTTGGTTACGGCGGCGACGATAAGGCAAGCGCCATCCGCGCGGTTCTGGACGATTCGAACTGCCTCAAGGGCAACGCCATTCAGCAGATGAGGGGCACGCTCGATTCTCTGAAGGCCGAGGTCGACGCCCGGATCGTAGCGGAACGCAAGGCGGCGGTTTCGGAGGTGGAGGCGCTGCGGGAGAAGCTGCGGGCGCTCCCCGAATATTCCGTCCTGGCTGATCCCAATCGCCGGCAGATCGAAGCCGGGTTCGCAGGCGTCCTGGAGACGATCGAGAAGAGCAGCCTAATCGCGGTGATCCGCGAACGTGTGAATGGCTTCAAGTCGACCGCCTATCCCGCGCTCCTCAGTAGGGTGACTACGCCGGCGCCGAAGCCCACGCGCGAGGCCGCTGGCGTCGGTGACGAGCTGCAGGGCTTCCGCGACGCTGAAAGCCCAGCGCCAGCGCCGACGCCGCCGCCGACCGAATACGTCGCGGCAACCGCGTTGCGCGTCGCCTACGCCAAGCCCTTCCTCGCTGACGAGCGGGATGTGGACGCCTATCTCGGTACCCTGCGCGAGACGCTGATCGCGGAAATCCGTGCGGGCAAAAGGATCACGATCTGATGGATACGATTACCTCCACGAGCACCCCGCAGCGCAAATCGATGGACACCGGCGCGCTGAAGAAGTTCGCGCAGGAAGCTCGCCGGGTGCTGCGCGACCAGGTGTCGGCGAAACTCGCTGAAGTGCTGGTTGAAAACAGCGCGGCGCGGCGCGAGGTGCCCAAGGCGGTACAGCAGCTTGAAGGTGAGATCAGGCGCACATCGCGGGATCACGTCATCGAACGGGTCGCCTACACCTGGTTTAACCGCTTCACCGCGCTGCGCTTCATGGACGCCAATGGCTATACGGCCGTCCGGATCGTGACGCCGGCCGATGGGCAGACGCGTCCCGAGATCCTGTCGGAGGCGATGGCGGGTGTCATCGGCGACGAAGCTCCGGAAGCCGTCGCCGCGCAGGTCCGCGCGTTGCTCGACAACCGCACGCCGTCGCGCGATCCGCAGGGCGAGGCCTATCGCTTGCTGCTGGTAGCGACGTGCAACCACTGGCATTCGGCGATGCCGTTCATGTTCGAGACGATCGCCGACTATACCGAGCTGCTGATGCCTGAGGATCTGCTGTCGCAGGGCAGTATCCTCGCCAAACTGCGCATGGTGATGACCGAGGACGCCTGCCAGGACGTCGAGATTATCGGCTGGCTCTATCAGTTCTACATTTCGGAAAAGAAGGACGAGGTGTTCGCCGGGCTGAAAAAGAACAGGAAGATCACGCCCGAGAACATTCCCGCCGCCACCCAGCTGTTCACGCCGCACTGGATCGTGCGCTACCTGGTGGAAAATTCGCTCGGCCGGTTGTGGATGCTGAATCGTCCGAACTCTCGGCTGAAGGAGCGGATGGACTATTACGTCGCGCCCGAAGAGCCGGAGACGGATTTCCTGCGGCTCTCCTCGCCGGAGGAGGTCAAGGTCTGCGATCCCGCCTGCGGTTCGGGGCACATGCTGACCTACGCCTTCGATCTGCTGTATGCGATCTATGAGGAGGAGGGCTACGACGCGGCCGAGATTCCGCGCCTGATCCTCACCCAAAATCTCTACGGTATCGAGATCGACGAGCGCGCCGGGGCGCTGGCGGCCTTCGCTCTCACGATGAAGGCGGCGGCGCAACGGAAGCGTTTCCTACGGCGGGGCGTTCAGCCCAATGTCTGCGTGCTGGAGCCGGTCAAGTTCGAGGCCGGCGAGCTCAATGACTATATGGACGCCATTGGGCGCGATCTGTTCACCGCGCCCCTGCGCCAGACCCTGATCCAGTTCGAAGAGGCCGACAATTTCGGCTCGCTGATCAGGCCGGCAATCACCGAGGTTGCCGGCGTGCGACAGATCATCGAGAGCAAGGACGTTGGCAGCAATCTGTTCCTACGCGATGTGCACGAGCGAGTGCAGGTTGCGCTGCGCATGGTCGACTATCTGAGCCCGAAATACCATGTGGTGGTGGCTAATCCGCCGTATATGGGTGCAGGCGGCATGAATCCTCGGCTCAAAACCTGGATAAGAGAGAATTATCCGCCGGCAAGCTCGGACCTGATGACTTGCTTCATGGAAAGAAGCCGCAAGCTTACTAAGCCGAATGGCTTCTGGGGAATGATTAACCTACCTTCCTGGATGTTTCTGAGTTCTTTCGAGGCATTGCGCCTGGAATTTTTGAAGCAAACCGAGGTGTCATCACTTGTTCATCTTGGCCGAGGGATCTTTGGCGCTGATTTCGGGGCGGTCGCGTTCTGCGTGAAAAATGCGCCCCCCTCGGACCGAGCCTCCGGAGTTTACCGCCGTCTCTTCGAGCGATCATCGATTGTTCGGAGCCCAGAAGAAATTGCATCGCTATTCAAAGATGCCGACTATGGACGCTATGTTTGTGCTCAAAAACATCTTTTGCGGATACCGGGGGCTCCAATTGCGTATTGGGTTAGCGATCGCGAGTTTGAAATTGTTGAGCAGGAGGAGCCTCTTAGCTCCGTTTCCGACGCACGGGTAGGCCTCCAAACCAGCGACAACGAACGTTTCCTCCGATTTTGGCATGAAGTTTCTCAAGACAGAGCCAGCCATACCGCTCGAGATTTGAATAGCGCCAAAGGAAGTGGAGCTCGATGGTTTCCTTGTAATAAGGGTGGCGAGTTTCGAAAATGGTATGGAAATCAAACTCATTATGTTGATTGGGAGAACGATGGGGAGCGAGTCAGGAAGATGGCAGCGCCAGACTCTCTGAAGCGCTCTTATGTTCGGAATGATTCATTCTATTTTCGTGAGAGCGTAAGCTGGAGCGATGTCACAATCTCATCTAACTCATTTAGAATGTATCCAAAGGGCTTCATTCACGACGCCGTTGGCCATTCGGAATTCGCGGGGGACGAGGATTGGAAGCTTTGCCTAATGGCTTATTGTAACAATAAGTTTGCCGATAGATTCTCAAAAATACTTAATCCGACGGTTCACTTCCATATTGGTTATTATCAGAAACTCCCGTACGCGAGGGGCGTTTGGGGCGAGCAAAACAAACGAATTGCGCTGAATCTGCGTAAAATATCAGAGCTGGACTGGAACGCCTACGAAATCTCGTGGGATTTCACCAAGCTCCCGCTGCTCTCGCCCGACCATCGGGCCGAGACACTGCAAGACAGCTATGGCCGCCTGCGCGCTCATTGGCGCCGGATGGCAGAGGAGATGCAGCGGCTCGAGGAGGAGAACAACCGCATCTTCATCGACGCCTATGGTCTGCAGGACGAGCTCACAGCGGAGGTTCCACTGGAGGAGATCACGCTCACCTGCAACCCGTCCTATCGCTATGGCGGCAAGAAGGGCGAGGCGGAGCTGGAGGCGCTGTTGCTCGCCGACACCATGCGCGAGTTTGTCTCCTACGCCGTGGGCTGCATGTTCGGCCGGTACAGCCTCGATGCGCCAGGCTTGATCTTGGCCAACCAGGGCGAAGGGCTGCAGGATTATCTTGCCAAGGTTCCGAGCCCCGCCTTCGAGCCTGACGCCGATGATGTGATCCCGGTGCTCGACGGCGACTGGTTTGCCGATGACATCGCTGCCCGCTTCCGCAAGTTCCTGCGCGTAACCTTTGGGGACGAGCATTTCCAGGAGAATCTGGCCTTGATCGAGGAGGAGCTGGGGAAGGACATCCGCAAATACTTTACCCGCGACTTCTTCAATGACCATGTGAAGCGTTACAAGAAACGTCCCATCTACTGGCTGTTTTCTAGCCCCAAGGGCACGTTCAATGCGCTGATCTACATGCACCGCTACCGCCCCGACACGGTGAGCGTGGTGCTGAACGACTATCTGCGCGAGTTCCGCTCCAAGTTGGAGGCGCACCGCCGCGCACAGGAGGCGCTGAGCATCAGCGGCGACGCCTCTCCGACGCAGAAAACAAAGGCGCTGAAGGAGATCGAGGCGACAGCTAAGCAGATCGAGGAGCTCGACGCGTGGGAGCGCGATGTTCTGTTCCCGCTGGCGACGCAGAAGATCGAGATCGACCTCGATGATGGCGTGAAGGCCAACTATCCTAAGTTCGGCGCCGCCCTGAAGCCCATTAAGGGCCTGAACGACGCGGACGACTAAGCCCATGCTTGACCGGATCACCAAGGGCCTCGAGACCCAGTTCGATAAGCATCGCGTCGTCTTCTGGTACGATCCGACCCGCGAATTCCGTGAGGCGTTTGAGGGGCTGGCGTTGGACGGCGTCGAGAAGATTGAGGTCGGCAACTCCGAATTCGCGGTGAAACACCGGATCCTGCGCGAGGCACCGAAACAGCGGTTTTTGCTTTATCGCGAAGGATCGCGGCCGGCCGACATCGACAATTGGCTGCTCGACGTTGAGCTGGCGAACGGGGTGTTCAAGACCGACCAGGTGGCGATCTGGCTGAGCGATCTTGGGCTACCGCTCAAGTTCGAGGACCTGGTGCGCGAACATCAGGAATTCTTCCGCTCCAGCCGCCGCGTGGAGAAGCTTAGGGCGGTCATCCGCGGAGACGACACCAAGCCCGCTCTGCGGCAACGGATGCTTAGTGTCTGCACGGGCGCGGACGGTGGTTTCGACACCGTGGTCGAGGCGCTTCAGGCGGAGCTTGCCGATAGCCGGGACGACTGCCTGCGTCTGATCGGCCGCGTCGGACTGGACGGATTCCTTTGGGATCAAATGGCACGGATTTTTGGCTATCGCGCTGACAAACCCAGCGTCGGCGATTTCACGATCACGCTGTTCAAGTCCTGCTACCAAACAGCCGTTGGCGGCGAGCCGATCCTGACCTCGGACGCATTGGTGTTCTTCCGGCGCTGGAAGAACAACCGGAACGCCGGGGACGCTTTTGCAAAGCTGTCGGCCGACTACGCCGAGGTGTTGGACGTCGCGGGGGATCTGGCCAAACGCGACTTCCGCACCCTGATCGAGATCGACTATTTCGAGGAGGTGGACCGGGCGATCATCCGAGCGCTGGTCCATGAGCTCAGCGCCCAGACTGTGGCGCAAGCTGACGTGCTGGCCTGGATCCGCCAGCGCCGGCAGAGCCACTGGTACGGCAGCTATCGCGACCTCTATGAGGCGATCGGCTTCGCCGCCGAATTCCAGCAGGCGATGGCGCAGGTGACGCTCGGCATGACAAGCCTGGCCGAAGGCGTGCAACGCTATGCGAAGAGTTGGTTCCGGATCGACCAGCTGTACCGGAAATTCGTCTGGCATATGCAGAAGTCCGGGCAGGCGACGCTGATGCGCGAGCTGTCAGAGCAGGTCGAGAACCACTACGTCAACAGCTATCTCTTGCGCCTGAACGACGCCTGGCAGGCGCATGTGGACGCGGCCGAAACGTGGTCGGCCCCGCCCATTCCGTCGCAGCGGAGCTTTTACCGCGAACATGTCGGCGAGTTCCGACGGCGAGATCAGAAAATCTGCGTCATCATCTCCGACGCTCTTCGATATGAGATCGCCGAGGAACTGCTGGGGCGCATCCGGAGCCTCGACCGCTACGAGGCCGAGATCGAGGCGATGTTCGGTAGCCTGCCGAGCTACACCCAGCTCGGCATGGCCTCGCTCCTGCCCAATGGCGATTTGCAGATCGCCGACAATGACACTGCTACCGTTCTGGTGAACGGCCAGAGTTCACAGGGGCTCGAGAACCGCAAGAAGATCCTGTTGACCGGTCGGGCGGGTGACCGGGCCATGGCCCTGAAGACTGAGGAATTGATGGGCATGGACAAGGATCAGGCGCGCGCGCTCATCCGCGATCATGACGTCGTGTACGTCTATCACAACCTGATCGACGCAATTGGCGACAAACAGATATCCGAGGAGCGCGTTTTCGAAGCGGCGGAGGATACGATCGAAGAGATTGTCAGGCTGGTGAAAAAGCTCAACGGCGCCAACGCCGCCAACATGATCGTCACCGCCGACCACGGTTTCATCTACCAGCACCGGCCGATTGAGGAGAGCGACTTCTCCTCGGCCCAGGTGGTGGGAGACACGATCCTGTTCCGCGACCGGCGCTTCATCCTTGGGCATGGTCTGAAGGGCAATCACGGCCTGCGGCGCTTCACGCCCGACCAGGCCAACCTTCAGGGATCGATGGAAATTCTGATCCCAAAATCGATCAACCGATTGCGCCGGCAGGGCTCGGGCAGCCGGTTTGTGCATGGCGGGGCGACACTGCAGGAAATCGTTGTGCCGGTCATCAAGATCAACAAGAAGCGTCAGAGCGACACCTCAGCGGTCGAGGTCGAGATCATCGGCAGCTCGAATCAGATGATCACTTCCAGCCAGATTTCGGTGCGCTTCTATCAGGTCACCGCGGTGACCGAGAAAACCCAACTGCGGCGGCTCCGGGCCGGTATCTACGCTCAATCGGGTGAGCTAATTTCTGACAGCCATGAGTTGGTGTTCGATTTACGTTCGGACAATCCGCGCGAGCGCGAGGTTTCGGTCCGGTTCCTGCTGTCGCGCCAGGCCGACGCGTTCAACGATCAGGAGGTGATCCTGAAACTCGAAGAGCGTCACGCTGAGACATCCCACTTCCGGGAATACCGCACAGCTCGCTACAGGCTGAAGCGCAGCTTCTCCAACGATTTTGATTTTTGAGGGAGCGAGCGATGACCGCGCTGGACGACAAGATCAACGAACGCTTCCCCGGCCTCGTGGTGCGCAAGGACCTAGTCAAGGCGGTGAAGGGCAATGCCATCGTCCCTTCCTACGTCCTCGAATTCCTGCTGGGCCAATACTGCGCCACCAATGACGAGGCCTCGATCCAGTCGGGGATCGAGACCGTCAAGGAGATCCTGCGCAAGCATTATGTGCACCGCAACGAGGCGGGCCTGATCCGGTCGAACATCCGCGAAAAGGGCAGGTGGAAGGTGATCGACAAGATCAGCGTCGATCTGAACACCGACAAGGACGCCTATGAGGCGACCTTTTCCAATCTTGGCATCAAGAATGTCATCATCGATTCTGGTACAGTGAAGGCTCATCCGAAGCTGCTTGTTAGCGGCGTCTGGTGCATCGCTGATGTCGAGTATGAGCACAGCGAGGACAAGAACGTCTCACCTTGGGTCCTCAGCAGCATCAAGCCGATCCAGCTCTCCAAGTTCGACTACGACGCTTATCTGGAGGCGCGGGGTGGGTTCACGACCGACGAATGGATTGATCTGCTTTTCCAGACAGTCGGCTTCGATCCGGAGATGTTCGGACGCCGTAGCAAGCTCTTGCAGCTGATGCGCCTCGTCCCGTTCGTCGAGCGCAACTACAACCTGATCGAACTCGGCCCCAAGGGAACGGGCAAGTCGCACATCTTCTCGGAATTCTCGCCGCACGGCATCCTGATTTCCGGCGGCGAGGTCACAGTCCCCAAGCTGTTCGTCAACAACAGCTCGGGCAAGATCGGCCTGGTTGGCTACTGGGACGTGGCAGCCTTCGACGAGTTCGCGGGTCGCCAGAAGCGAGTCGACAAGGCGCTTGTCGACATCATGAAAAACTACATGGCCAACAAGAGCTTCTCGCGAGGCGTGGAAACGCTCGGTGCTGAAGCTTCAATGGTCTTTGTCGGGAATACCAAACATACTGTTCCCTACATGCTCAAACACACAGATCTGTTCGAGGAGCTTCCCGAGAAATATTACGACTCGGCATTCATCGATCGCCTCCACACCTATGTCCCTGGCTGGGAGATCGACGTCATCCGCGGCGAGATGTTCGCATTGGGTTATGGGTTTGTCGTCGACTACCTCGCTGAGATTCTTCGGCACATGCGCAATGACGACTATTCAAACCGCTACCAGGGCCTTTTCACCCTGTCCTCGGATATCTCGACGCGCGACCGCGACGGTGTGAACAAGACCTTCTCAGGCATGATGAAGCTGCTATTCCCATCGGACAATGCGACTGAGACCGAAGTCGAAGAGATGCTGCATCTGGCAATGGAGGGTCGGAAGAGGGTCAAGGACCAGCTGCTTCGGATCGACAGCACTTACCCAGAAACCGATTTCTCCTTCACGGCGCGTGACGGTCGCAAGATTATCGCCGCGACGCTCGAGGAAACGGAATATCCTCAATATTACCACAAGCGTGCGGCCCGGCTCGAGGAGCCGGAGCCATCGGTGAAGCCGGCGTCCGATGCCGCTGGTATGCCCGCGGCGCCGGCCGCACCGGCTGCGGCCGAAGTAAAGGCCAAGCCCATAGGCCCGTGCGAGGGACACAGGGTTTTCAGCGAGAACCAGAAGGGCGTGACCTTCGCTGACCTGTTCTGGCCCTGGATCGAGGAGGCCACGAAGATCGTCGTCACCGACCCATACATCCGTATGTTCCATCAGATCCGGAATCTAATGGAGCTCATCGAGATGATCGCCGTGCGCAAAGCGCCAGAGGATGAGGTCGCGGTGCACCTCATCACGTGTCTCGATGACACGTACCCTGACAAGCAGCAGGCCAATCTGATTGCCGTTGAGAATGCCAGCGCGGCTGCCGGGATCAACTTCTCTTGGGAGTTTGACGGGACCAACACCATCCATGCGCGCCACATTGTCAGCGACGCGGGCTGGAAGATCAGCCTCGATCGTGGACTCGACATCTTTCAGAAGTTCGAGATGAACGACGCCTTCAGCCTAGCCAATCGGTTGCAGGCTTATCGTCAGGTCAAGGCCTTCGAAATAACTTATCTGCGCACAGGCGTTGGATCGGCGTAGTCGCGCTGCGAAGAGCCCGTACGCAGCCCTAGGGTGTTCGACGTGCGAAGGGCCTTCCTACATGGCCGCGCTATGACAGCCATTTCGACAGAGGAAGGGGTGATGGCCTGCTCGTGGCTCGGGAGGTCGTGGAAGCGCTGACCCTTGCCACGCAGACCGACCCCATTTCGTCCCGCGAGGACTTCCTGGACGGCCTCCTCGATAGGGGCGCCCCCGCTCATCTAGCCGGGATCAGGTTGAAAACTGTCAGAAAACTGCGTATATTTCTGACAGGAGAATCGCCATGCAGCGCTTGACCGAACAGATCCTAGAGCATGCGACACGGTTGCCGGAGGGCACGCCCGTCGCGGCTAAGAGCTTGCTTCACCTTGGCAATCGCGCCGCGGTGGACCAGGCTCTGTCTCGCCTTGCCGAGCGGGGGCAACTGATCCGGGCCGGCCGCGGTGTTTACCTCCTGCCGGTCACGAGCCGGTTCGGGACTAGGGCGCCGTCCGTGGAACAGGCGGTCGAGGCGCTCGCCGCCCAGCGCGGCGAGGTTATCGTCTCGAGCGGCGCGGCCGCCGCCAACAGCCTCGGGCTTACGACGCAGGTGCCGGTCCGATCCGTCTATCTGACGTCGGGGCGCACCCGGAAAATGAGCCTTGGCAAGCAGACCGTCGAGCTTCGCCACGCTCCTCGCTGGCAGCTCGCCATGCCGCATCGGCCGGCGGGTCAGGCGGTACGAGCACTGGCCTGGCTCGGGCCGGAGAAAGCCGAGGCGGCCCTCAGGACACTAAAGCGAAAGCTGCCGTCCGCCGCTTTCAGCGAGCTGGTGGCGGCGGCACCGCAGCTTCCGACCTGGCTCGCGCGCAGCGTGGGGAAGGTCGCGCATGGCTGACGCCTTCCTGCTCCTTCCGGCCGAGGATCGCCGGGAAGCGTTGAGCGTCGCCGCCGACCGCTCGGGCCGACCGGCGCACCTTCTCGAGAAGGATGCATGGGTGGTGTGGGCGCTTGCGGCGCTCTACGGCTCGCCGCTCGGCGAACATCTCGTCTTCAAGGGCGGCACCTCGCTCTCGAAAGCCTATCGGGTCATCCGGCGGTTTTCCGAGGACGTGGACCTGACCTACGACATTCGCGCGCTCGCCCCCGACCTCGTCGGAGACAATGGCGAAGCGCTGCCGAAGACACGAAGCGAGGAAAAGCGCTGGACGAGCGCAGTGCGCGAGCGCCTGCCGCAATGGGTGGTGGGGGCCGTTCAGCCGGTCATCGCCGAGGCGTTGGCGGCCGGACCGCTGTCTGCGGCGATCCGGGTCGGCGGTGAGAAGCTCTTTATCGACTATGAGGCGACGACGGCAGGCTCGGGATATGTCTCGCCGAGCGTCATGCTCGAATTCGGCGCGCGCTCAACAGGCGAGCCAGCGAGCCTGCGTGATGTCGTCTGCGATGCTGCCGGGATGGTGGATAGCGTGGTCTTTCCAACCGCTCGGCCAAGGGTCATGCATGCCGAGCGGACGTTCTGGGAGAAGGCGACCGCGATCCACGTCTTCTGCCTGCAGGAACGACTGCGCGGCGACCGCTTCGCGCGGCACTGGCATGACGTCGTGCGTCTCGATGAATCCGGCTTTGCGACCGCTGCCTTCGCGGATCGCGAGCTGGCCAACGCCGTGGCCCGTCACAAGACGATGTTCTTCGCCGAGAAGGCCTCGGACCGCTCTCAGATTGACTACGCCGCAGCCGTGAACGGCGGATTGCAGCTTGTCCCAGCCGGCGACGGCGCCGAAGCTCTCGCAGAAGATTACGCGCGGATGGTCGACGATGGGCTCCTCCTTGAGGAAGCAGAGCCTTTCGAGACGCTCATGGAGCGATGCGCAGACATAGCCGCGCGAGCGAACAGCGCGGCAGAATAAGAAAAACGGGGCTGGGAGGCGGCGGGTGTACATTTCCGAAATCTATGCGAGCGGCTTCAGGTGCTTCGATCCAACCGCCCCGTTGCAACTAAAACTCTCGCCCGGCCTCAATATTCTCGTCGGGCCGAACGACGCCGGCAAGAGCGCGATTATCGATGCTGCCCGCTATGTCCTTTGGACACGCGGCGACGACTATATCCGTCCTGACGAACACGACTTCCACGTCGGCGAAGACGGCACGCGTGGAAGCGACTTCATCGTTCGCTGCACCTTCGACGATCTCAGTGCTGACGAAGAGGCTCGGTTTCTCGAATGGTGCGCCAACGAAAAGGGTAAGTTGCGGCTCCATGTGTGCATGCGCGGTACTCGGCGGATTTCGCCGGGCGGCGGCAACATCATCGCCAGTCAGCACCGGGGCGGAGCCGAGGGAGAGGGCTTACCGCTCGACGGCGAACTGCGGGAGTATCTAAAGGCGACCTATCTCAAGCCGTTGCGCGACGCGGAGCGCGAGATGCGCGCGGGTCGACGGTCGCGCCTGTCGCGCATCCTTGGCGCGATGCCGACAATGGGGCCTCAGAGCAAGCCAGCGGCGCAAGGAGGCAATGCCACGCTCCATGACACGCTCACGGCGGCTGACGTGGCCGTTCGAAATAATCCGGCGGTCGGCGGTGTCGCCAGCAGCGTCAACACGGATTTCCTCGATAAGCTGTCGTTCGTGGATGATCGACTCGTCGCAACGCTGGACCTTGGCGCGGGTGGGTCGTTCGATCAAATTCTCGAAAGGTTCGAGCTCTATCTCAACGCGAAGGCGGGCACCGAGCGCGTGCAGCGCGGGCTGGGCTACAACAACCTGCTGTTCATGGCCGCCGAGCTGCTGTTGCTTCAGTCGCATCCCGATCAGGTCCCGTTCCTGCTGATTGAGGAGCCCGAAGCGCATCTGCATCCGCAGCACCAAACGCTGTTCATGGAGGTGCTTGCGGCCCGCGCCGCCAAGCCGGACTCAGCGAAGGGCGAGACCCATCAGCAGGTCCAGGTATTGCTCACCACCCATAGCCCGCAGCTCGCGGCCGGCGCAGAGCTTGAGACCATGACGATGATCGTGGGTCACCGCGCCTTTCCGCTTGGCGCAGCCCATACCCGGCTTGAATCCGACGACTACGAGTTCCTCCGCCGGTTCCTCGATGCGACTAAGGCCAACCTGTTCTTCGCCCGCGCCCTGATTGTCGTCGAGGGCGACGGCGAGCATCTGTTGTTGCCCGCGATCGCCGAAAAGCTCGGCCGTCCGCTGAGCCGTCATGGCGTATCGATCGTCAATGTCGGCCACCGCGGACTGTTCCGATACAGCCGCATCCTGCAGCGCAAGACCGGGAACGCGATTGCGGTGCCTGTGGCGCTGATTCCCGACAGAGACATTCCGCCCCCAGAGGCGAAGGGCCTCGTCGGAGAACGCAAGACCGAGAACGAGCTCACCCCAGACGGGATTGCGGCACGGCTGAAGACGCTGCGGCGCGATGTCGGGGATCCCGTGGATGCATTCATCGCCGACAGTTGGACGCTCGAGTTCGATCTCGCGCTCTGCCCCGAGCTTGCCGAGAGCGTTCACCAGGCGGTTCAACTCGCAAAGACCAGCAGTCGCAAGCCCGAGCGGCTCATGAAGGTCGTGAAGAAAGCCAGCGAAACCTACGCGGGCTGGAAAGCGGCTGGGCTCACTGCGACCGAGATTGCCGTCAAGATCTATCAGCCCGTCCATGACAAGGAGGCCTCCAAGGCCGAAGTCGCCGAGCAACTCGCCGCCATTCTGCGTAAGCGCAACGATACTCCGGAACAGATGCGCGATCGGCTCCCGCCTTATCTGGTGCGCGCGATGGACTACGTAACTGGCGGCTATGTCCCGGGGACGCCGGCGGTCGCCCCCGAGCCGGATGCCGAAGACGAAGAGATCGGGGTTGCCGGCACGGAAGGCGCCGCGGCGGCGGAGGCGTAGCGCGATGTTCGAGATCCTGCCGCTCACACCCGAACTGCTCGCCGAACTTGGCGACGAGCTGGGGGGCTGCGATTTCACCGATCCGAGCCAGATCGACTTCCTGGCGAAGGCCACCCGCTGTGACGTTCAGGCGGCGCCCGGCAACGGCAAGACGACGCTGCTCGCAGCAAAGCTCGCGTTGCTTTCGCGCAACTGGACGACCCGCAGGCGGGGCATCTGTGTCATCTCGCACACCAATGCTGCGCGGACGGAGGTCGAAGACTTGATCGCCCGCCACCCGACCGCAGCACGGCTGATGGCCTATCCCCATTTCACGGGCACGGTCACGGCCTTCATTAACCAGTATCTCGCCTTGCCCTATCTTAGAGGTCTGGGCTGGCACGTGCGCCAGATTGACGACGACGCCTTCGAGGCCGAGGCGTTGCGGCGCTATCCGTCGTTCTGGGCATTGAAGAAGCAAGCAGAGAGGGCTAGCGCAACTGTAGCCAAATGGGTTGGTAAGCTCACACTTGATCCTGCCTTCGATGACGTAAGGCAGGAGCCCGAAAGCCTGATAGTGCAGCGGCAAAAGGGTCAGCACAGTGCTGATACAAATTGCGGCAAGGCACTAGCAAAGCTTAAGGCTTCGATGGTCAGGAGCGGCCTCTTTAGGTACGCCGACATGACGGCGCTGGCGTGGCGTGCGCTTCGAGAAAACGCTGCTCTTGCCGAGCGGCTTCGCGACCGCTTTCCGCTTGTCATCCTCGATGAAGCACAGGACACCAATGGCGATCAGCTCCGGTTGCTGGAGCACGTGTTCAAGCAAGGAGGGACGGCGTTCCAGCGTCTCGGGGACAGCAATCAAACTCTATATGAGGACGATGGAGTCGCACCGGCGTATTGGACGCCAGGCCCGGGTTGCATTCCTCTGGATACAAGCCGCAGGTTCGGCGGCGAGATCGCTGGTTTTGCAAGCCGGCTGACCGCGCGCCAAGCTCAGACCATTGTGGGGTTGGGCGCACGGCCGGCGTCACGGGTGATGCTTCTGTTCGATGAGGCTACGATCGGACAGGTTCTCGGAGCTTTTGCTGAAGAGGCACGGGGGCTGTGGGGTGATGATTGCGGCACGCGCGACGTCTGGGCGGTCGCATCGCGTCACAATCTGGCCGGCAAGAAAGGGGCGTGGCAGCCGAAAAGTCTCGTCGACTATCACCCCGCATATCGCAGCGAGGGTGGGTCTCGATCGAAAGCGAACCTCCTTTGCCGGCAGCTTCAGAAGGCTGCGGTCCATCACGCCGCGGCGCGCCCGCCCGCAGAGGTCAGTGAGATGCTTGCCGTGGGGATGTCCGGGCTGGCACGCGCGCATGGTTGGAAAGCGGCGAATGATCGTCCGATCACTGCGCACAATGTTTGGGCGGCGCTGGCGCATCGCGACCTCGCGTTGCCCCGCACCATACGTCGACTTCTGCGGGACCATGTGCTTGCCGGCGCTGCGGTGTGGGAAGAGGCTGCATGGCTGGCGTTCATGGAACCGCTGCTACCGCTCTTCAGTCCGGCTCCTCAGGGCTCCGAGGGCCAAATCGCGGATTTTTGCAGCTTCGTCGCCGAGCAAAAGGCCGATCTTGCCGACCCTGAGCGCCGCTCCACGAAACAGGTTCAATTCGACGATCTCACGTTACGGCTGGGGTCGATCCACTCGGTCAAGGGCAAGAGTGTAGATGGCATTCTCGTCGTCGAGAGCGAGGTTTGGAAAGGCAGTAGTGCGAACGAGCAGTGCATCGACCTGACCGCGGTGCTTCCACGCGCGTTCGGCGTTACCGACGAGACTTTTACGGGGGTAAGGCTCACCGCCGCGACAAACGTCTTCGTGGGCGTGACTAGGCCGCGCGAGTTGCTGGGCCTCGCGCTACGCAAATCCGAAGCAATGGTCCTGATGGGTCCCGCCACGGATCAAGGGTGGAAACTCGTCGACCTGGTCGCGCAAGCTGCGGAGCTAAAGGAATGAGCGGGCTGGTGTCGACAGCCGGACTGGGGACGTCGACCAAGCTGATTGGTTTGACCAAGCACACCAAGCACCGCCACGTCCCAAGCCCGGTCTCTCCGTCCTTCGTGGCGCCGTCGGCTCAATCGAGCCTCTCGTTCAATCCGATCGCCTTGGCAGCCGCGATCGCGAGAACGGCGACGACGTGGGATGATGCACCTGTCGCCTTACTCGATGGACTGCAACAGAGTGCTCTCATCGAGCTGGAGACTTTGCTCCAGGATGGCTCGGCATTTGCGCTCGAATCGCACTTCAAATTTCTTGCGGATACTGCCGGGTCGCAGTTTGCGGCCAAGGTCGGCGCCGGCATTGCCCACCTTTATATGGACGCTCTTGGCTACGCATGGCGAGCCAACGCGGCGTGTCTCTCCTCGTCGCTCGACCCCCATGCGGACTTTATCTACGAGGGTGGCAACGTGTCCGGCCACGGTGTTGTGCTCGCCGAGGCGCATGGTTCGTTCGCCGAAGATGCGAGCGGCGCCAAGATTGCGAATGCGGCACGGCGGAAATACGCCAAACAGGTAAAGCCCTTCATCGCAAAGCCGTCGCCGTTCGGGGACATTATCCATGGCTATTCGATCGCGTTTGGATCGAAGCCGACGGCGGCCGGCAGCTTCCTAGCAGTATCGGAAACACGGATCACAAAGCCGCGGGGGAGAAAGACCCCACCACCTGGCGTCTCACAAGCGGCTGCACCGGCTGAAGGTGCGCCGGAGCGGATGGCGCTTGCAACGCATCGATCGAACTTTCTCTTGTTAGGTGCGCCTGAGGTCACAAGCTGGATTGACTGGCTCCGCTCGCCAGATGGCGTGGCGCCCGACCGATCCGATATCCCGTTTGTCCGGCTAGAATACGCTGGACGGGCCTACATCACAGCGGCGCCGTGGTTCTGGCGAGCTGATGGCTCTCCCTGGTGGGTTGAAGACTTCATCGATCATGTCGGCTGGTGGCGATTTGCGCGGCGACCGCGTATGCCGCTGACACGTCGCTCCCGCTCGGACTTTGGATGGTTCGCGATCGAGGAAAGGGCAGGAGCGAGCTTCCTGAACGCACTGAGCAACGCGATACGTGAGGGTGAGCGACGGATGCCGGCCACGTTAGAGCTGCCAACCTTCGAGCCGACAGGATTCGAGCTTTCAGCGGGCGACCGCGTTGCTAGACGGGACGCAGACGAGCCTTACCAGTACGCGCTCTTTCGTGACGGCTTGGCTCTCCTCGGAGACCCACTGCGAGGTCGGCCGCGCGATGTGGTTGTTTGGTCGCCAGAAGGAGGCATGGTGCTGGGGTGACGCTCCGAATAACAACTCAGGTAGGTGCGTGACGGTACTTTTTCGGATATGATGTGAAGCTCATCTAAGCCGAGACGTTCGGTTCAAGAGTCCGATCGATCTCGATTGATGCTGAAACCACGAAAAATTTTTTCGCGCGATTTTCCCTTTAAAATCAACACCGTAACTTTTTGACGGCCCGAGGGTCGGCTTCTTGCACGGCGGACAAGAAAAAACCCAGCTAGATCAGGGCCCTAGCTGGGTCTAGAACAATCGAGTGGGAATAATTCACTCCCGCCCCGGAGCGGTTTGCGGTCTGGACTTTGGGACGTCGAACACTACGCTTGGCACAATCATCGGCGATGACCCGGTGTTGGCCACGCTTGAGGGCGATCACGTCACGATTCCAAGCGCAATCTTCTACAAAGCCGGCGCCGGCACCCATATCGGCCGTCGTGCCATCGAAGCTTATGTCGAGGGTGACGCCGGGCGACTGATGCGCAGCCTCAAATCGGTGCTCGGCACGACGCTGATCGACGAGACCACCCGCGTCGGCCGCGAGCGCGTCAGTTTCCGTGATGTCATCGCTTACTATATTGGCGCGGTGAAGCGGCGCGCCGAAGAGATCGTCGGACACCCGTTGCGTCACGTCGTGCATGGCCGCCCGGTCCATTTCATCGATGACAATCTGGCTGGCGATGCCAAGGCGGAAGCGACTTTGCGCGATATCGCCAAGCAAGTCGGATTTGATGACATCTCATTTCAGTTCGAGCCGATCGCAGCGGCGCTTGACTACGAACGTCAAATCGGGACCGAGGAAATCGCGCTGATCGCCGATATCGGCGGCGGAACGTCGGACTTTTCAATTGTTCGGTTGTCGCCGGAGCGGCATCGCCATGCCGAGCGCAAGGACGATATCCTGGCCAACGATGGCGTCCGCATCGGCGGCACCGATTTCGATCGGTATCTCAGCCTCGGTGTCGTGATGCCGTTGCTCGGCTATCGCTCGGCCATGAAGCGGGAGGATCTGGAAGTCCCGTCGAGCTATTTCCACGACCTCGCGACATGGTCGAGCATCAACCGCATGTATGACTCGAAAGTCATCAGCGAAATACGTCAGGTGCGTTATGAGGCGAAGCAGCCGGAATTGCTCGATCGTCTGGTGCGGGTGCTCGACGAGCAGCGCGGACACACGCTTGCGATGGATGTCGAAGGCGTCAAGATAGGGCTCTCGGAGACGCCGAAATCCAACATCGCGTTGGAGTGGATTGAGAAGGGCCTCGAAGCCGAGGTGCGACGCAAGGATCTGGTCGGTTACACCCAGCGTCTCGCCGACCGCATCGAGGCGCGGATCGACATTTGCCTGAAGCAGGCCGGCCTTGCTGGAGCGGACATCGACGCGGTGTTTCTGACCGGAGGGTCGGTTCAACTGGCCCATGTCCGCAAGGCAATCACGGCGAAACTGCCAGCGGCGCGGGCGATTGATGGAGATACGTTCGGGGCTGTCGGCAAGGGACTGACCATCGAGGCCGCACGGCGTTACGGGACGTCTTGACCTAAGGGGGCGCTCACGCCGGCGGCGAGCCAGGCCCGCCCGAAGGCTTCGTCGGCCGCCAGCCATTCCCAGGCCCGGCCTCGCCGTCCGCGAGGCGCGCACGCTTCTTGACAGGCGGCTGATGTGTCCGACTGAGCGTTGCAATCACCGCCGCAGGCGAAGCCGCTGCGGCGGCATGCTCGCGGTGCGGGGCGACAGGGCAAAGCGCCTCGGGAATTCGCCCCGCTGCTCCATCTCGTAGATCGTGCTGTCGGCGAGCGGAACCATCTCACGTAGCTGTTGACGACGGATAGTCCGCCGCAGGGGAACGTCAGATGATGTTGTTGCCATTCCATGCCTCCTATCGGTTTGCGGTCCCGAGGTACAAAGCGATAGGTGCGACGCCACCGAGGATGCGCAGGGCGCCGAATCGAAGAGCATCCCGATCACCGACGGCAGGTCGCGTCGGCTCGCCGTCATTCATCAGAAGCGGGGCATGACTTGGAATCGTGAGGATCGTGCCCTTGTAGGCTGCGGACGAGGAAATCGAACACTCGTTGCGATTGGTCTGGCAAGAAGTGATAACCCTCTTCAATGAAATAGACTTCGGCGTTGGGAACATGCCGCTCGAGCCGAAGGCGTGTGTCATAAGAATCGATAAGCGCGTCACGCCCGCCCACGATGGCGAGGAGCGGCATTGCGAGCGCCTCCAGTGCTGCATTGCTAAGCTGCGGAATCCTGACAGCGCGTGGTTTGATAGCCCGGCTGATACTCTCCATGAGAGGGGAAATCGCCTCAAGATCGATCGGTAGATGCTTCGGTGCTGGTCCGAACACCTTTTCAACAATCTTCCGCTTTCCCCAGGCTCCGAGCAGCAAATAGGGTGCGACAGCGAGGAGAAAGTTCTTCTGCCGTCCGATGCCTGCGGGGCAGATCAGCGCCAGCGCGGAAGCTCGTGACGGCCGCCGCATGGCATAGTCGAGCGCCAGCCAGCCGCCGAGTGATGTGCCCACCAGCGCTGCACGGGCAAGTCCAAGCCCGGTGAAGACATCGTCGAGCCAGATCGCGTAGGTGTCGCCGATGAGCGGCGGCCTCACCCGAGCGCTCAGTCCCGCCTCGCCGATCATATCGACCGCATAAAGCCGGAAGCGACTTGACCAGAGTGCGATGTCGGGCCGCCATGCGGCGCTGTTCGCCTGGGCGCCGTGGAGCAGGACCACGGGAGGCGCCGTCTCGGGACCGCAGGCGAGCACGAACGTCGCGCCTTGCGAAGTCGACAGTTCAATCTCCTGTTTTGGCACAGGCCAGTGGTCGAGCACGGCGCGGTATTCCCGCATGACCTCCACTGCACCGGCTTCGCTGCGAAAGACAGGATCTCTCATCGCGAAAGTCCCAGTTGCAGTTCGATAAGCTCGAGCAGCCTTGCTGAATCGGACGGAGCAGCGATGAGCACGATCTTCAGATCGCCGCTGGTCGGATCAAAGGCCGTGTTGAAATGTAGCGGTCTGGTTTCGGCGTCGCCTCCCAGCGCCGCGGCGCCGAGAAAGGTCGCCATGCGCTCGGCCGCTTCGGTAGTTAGGGCCGGAATCTCAACAATGACCGTCGCGCGGACATCGCGAGGAGGCCGGGTCCGCCCACTCGCCATACCGGCGAAAGCGTCAAGCTTGGCGCGGTCGATACGATAGGCCTTGCCAATCCGCGTGGCTTGGAGGCGACCTTCGCGGATGTACCGGAGGACGGTTTTGGGATGGACTTTCAGCTCTTCGGCGGCCTGTTCGACCGTCAAAAGCATGTTTGACATGAAAATAGACTCCACAATGTTCCCAAAAATTCTTATAGAAAGGAGCAATCGGGAGCAATAGGTTATATGAACGACGTTGTGACTGAGAACGCGGGCGAGGCGATGAAAGCCCAGCTTCGCCGCGACCTACGCGCCGCTATGAAGCGGGGCGACAAAGACGAGACTGCTGTGCTTCGGGAGCTAGTTGCGGCGCTCGACAACGCCGAAGCTGCGCCGCTTCGTCAGGAGCGTCCATCCGTCGATCGTCATTCCTTCAGCGACGGATCGGCTGAAGGTGTGCGTCGGGCGCTCACGCAGGAAGACGTGCACGCCGTGTTGCTGGGCGAGATGAAAGCGCGGGTGGAGTCCGCTGCTGAGTTCGCGCGATTGGGCGCAGAAGCGCGTTCCATCGCGCTCAACGCCGAGATCAGAATTCTGCGCCGCTATGTCCAACAATAGCGTCGCTACTTCTGGGGAGGACGATTGGCGCAGTGCTGACCATCGAGGCCGCACGGCGTTACGGGACGTCTTAACCTCAAGGGCTTTCACGCCGGCCGCTAGCTAGGCCCGCCCAAAGCCATCGTCGGCCGCACCCATTCGCAGGTCCGGGCCTCGCCGTCCGCTGTCCCGGCGACATCACACGCGAAAGCACATCAGGCCTCGATGAACATTGTCTTCCGCCCTCATGGCTTTGTTGAGTGTAGGGCGGATCAGTTTTCCGTCGCAGCTCCTAGGGTCGATTAGCCGAAGGCGTAATCCATCGCCCTTGGTCAAGCGGCGCTGCCGGAGTGGCGGGTTACGCTTTCGTTAACCCGCCCCAGGGTTGCTCAATGTCCAAGCGGGATGTCCCGGCGAGCTTCTAGATGTTATTCACTAGTCCGCCAAAGCCCGGCCGGCGGGGTAGGATTCGAACAGCTTCCATACGCCTTCGATTACTGCTCCTTCTTGAATAAATCCTGGAAGATGAGCTGGCCCCAAACGCGGCCGCGTGCGTGCACCAGCGCGCCACCCTCGTTGAGCTTTCCCAGCTTGACGGGTGCGAAGCCGAGTTGTTTGGCCAAAGCCATCACGGGAGCGATCGCGTCCTCGTCGTCACCAGACAGAAAGACGACCCTGTGCCCGCCCTCGACGATCGGATCGGCAGCCAGCGTGGCCGCAATCAGGTGATTGAAGCCTTTCACGAGCTTGGCGCCGGTGAATGCCTTCGCGACGAAGGCGGAGGACGGGAGACCGTCCAGCTCCTCGGGAGGAAGCAACGCGTTCATCGCGTCGATGATCGTCTTGCCTTTCCAGCTCGGCAGGGCCTTCGCAACCTCGCGATGCTCCCCGAACGGGACCGCCAAGATGATTGTGTCGGCCTCGAGTGCTTCCCGCAGCGACTTGGCGACGACCGTGGGGCCAATCGCGCGAGCCTGCGGCGCCAACGCCTCGGGCGGCCGGCGGCTCGCGACGGTCACGTCGAGGTTCTTGCGGGCGAATGCATGGGCGAGGGCCTGGCCTATCTTGCCGAACCCTATAATTGCGTAGCTCATAACGCTTCTCCAGTTTTCAGATGGCCGAGAAGCCGCCGTCGACAGACAATTCCAGCCCATTCACGAAGCTGGAATCGTCAGACGCAAGAAACAGCGCGGCCGCCGCAATTTCCTCAGGACGACCCATCTTTCCTCGCGGGATCAGAGATGCGAACATGCGTTTCGCCTCCTCGGTGAGAACTTGGTCCTGCATCGGTGTGGCGATCGGCCCAGGGTGCAGCACGTTCACCCGGATATTCCTGCCCTTCAGTTCGTTGAGCCATCCGCGCGCGAATGCGTGCAGCGCCGCCTTGCTCGCCGCATACACGCTGTAACCAGGAAAACCTTTGATCGAAGCAACGGACCCGGTCATGAAGATCGATCCGCCATCGTTGAACAGCGGCAACGCCTTTTGCACCGTAAACAGCGTGCCGCGCACATTCAGGCCGAAGGTCGAGTCGAAATGCTCCTCGGTAATCTCGCCCAGTGGGACTGCTTCGCCCGTGCCGGCGCTCGCGTACAGGACGTCAATCTTGCCCTTTTCCCGTTTGACTGTGTCGAACAGGCGGTCGAGGTCGTCGAGATTGGCCGCGTCGCCGCGCACGCTGGTCACGTTCCGGCCAATCAGCCTGACGGCCTCGTTGAGCGCCTCCTGCCTCCGGCCCGTGATGAAAACATAGGCGCCTTCTTCAACGAACCGCTTGGCACTCGCCAGCGCCATGCCGCTCGATCCACCCGTGATGACTGCAACCTTACCCTCAAGCTTTCCCATGACTTTCCTTCACACTCCGTCTTTGGCTGATCGGGGAGGTTCCCCGAGAACTCCGAAATGGGTCTGCCGGTGTCAGGTGTTGAGTGCGGAAGCGCGCACATCGGTGGTGCGAAATCGCTCCGACTGGACGACTGACGCCAGCCGCGATCGGTGCGCGCCGTTCGGAATTGGCCGTGCTCGTCGGCATAGGCAGTGATCCCCCGACCGTGCTACCCCACGTTCGAGAGGATGTTCGATGGTGTTGGGCACGGACTTTCGAAGGCAAACCCCGCGGTGCAGGATTGCACCATGATCGACTGGGATGACGTTCGCTACTTTCTGGCCGTCGCGCGCGAAGGCTCGGTGCGGGCCGCCGCCGAGCGCCTCGGGGTGAACCACTCGACCGTGCTGCGACGCATCGCCCAGCTCGAGGAACACCTCGGGGCGCACATGTTCGAGAAGCTGCCTTCGGGCTATCGCCTGACGGCTGCTGGCGAGGAAGTCGTCGAGCTCGCGCACCAGATGGAAGCGTCGTCGCACTTGCTGGAGACGCGCGTCTTCGGACGCGACCAGAGCGCGATCGGGCTTCTGCGGGTGACGCTGCCGCCGTTCCTCGCGGCACACCTGCTCATGCCGGACTTCGCCGATTTCGCGCGCATGCATCCGGACATCGAGATGGAAATCCTGTCGTCCGGCGAGCCGGCCAATCTGACCAACCGAGAGGCCGATGTCGCGATCCGCATCGTCTCCGACCGCAAGACCCTGCCGCTCAATCTTCACGGTCTGATGGGACCGGAGCTGTTCGGCGGCGTCTACATGTCTCGCGATCGACTAGCCGCGTGGCGTGCGGGCGCGTCTGATCCCATCCGGTGGATCGTCATAAACAATCATGGACTCCCGGACTGGGCCCGCGAGGGAGAGGTTCGTACCACGGGGGTTCCGTTCAGGACCCCAGACGCCGAGGCGCAGATCGTTGCAGCACAGCAAGGGGTCGGGATGACGAAACTGCCGTGCTTCGTCGGAGATGCCGACCCCCTATTGGTGAGGGTGCCGGGCACTGACCTGCACATGTACGGAACGCTCTGGCTTCTCACCCAGGGGGAGACACGTAAGACGAAGCGCGTGCGGCTCTTCACTGAGTTCGTGTCCCGCAGGCTCGCCGCGTACGCCCCGCTTCTCGCGGGGCTGTCCGTATCGCGCGACTGACGCGCGGCCACGGATATTCTGGAAATATTGATTTCGCGCCACACAAACGATCTCGACGGAGTGCGATCCATAATCAACAAGACCGGCCTTGCGCTTGCGCCGCGGCGGAAAGCGTAATCCGCCGTTCCTCGCAGACGCGCGTCGTTCAGCAATAGAACTCGGATGGCGGTTTTCCAAAATGCCGCCGGAACATCGCGGTGAATGCGCTCTGGCTGGCATAGCCGCAATCGAATGCGACATCGATGACCCGCTCGCCATTTGCCAGCTTGCGGAGGGCAAAAAGAAGCCGCGCCTGTTCGCGCCATTGCGCAAATGTCATGCCGGTTTCTTTGACGAACAATCGATGTACGGTCTTGGCCGTCACATTCAATCGCGCTGCCCACTGTTCCGCGGTCGAGATGTCGGATGGTTGATCAATCATTGCTTCGCAGATGAACTTGATGCGGGCATCGCCCGGCAGAGGCAGATGCAGTGGCAACACGTCCGACACCGTGACCTCGTCGGCGAGCAGGCGCATCAGGCGTTCGTCCCGGCCGCCGTCCTGGTAGTCTGGCGGAATGCAAACCGCCGCAACGATGAGTTCGCGCAACAACGGTAACACGTCGATCACGCAGCTCTTCGTCGGCATATGTCGGATTGCCGTCGCATCGATGAAGACAGTGCGGATTTTGACGGCGCCCGACATCTTCACGTCATGCTCCAGCCCTGCGGGTAGCCAAAGCGCCCGGTTCGGCGGAACGACCCACGTTCCCTCCGCCGAGCGCACGATCATCACACCTTCGATCGCATAAAGCAGTTGCCCCTTGGGATGCGAATGCCATCCCGTCGAGGCGCCATCCGGATAGTTGACGTCCATCGCAGCCATGGCGCGGCGGGTGTCGTGAAAATCCAGATGTTTGCGGGTTGGATCGCTCTGCATGTCCCATTCTCTACAGCCACGTTCACTCTAGAGCGATACGGACAGTGGTGAAAGGTCGTAAGCGCGGGCTTCAACAATGAGCGCGTCATCGGCCATGAAGAACAAGTTCGCCTTTCTGTATCCCTTCTCCGCCATCGTCCTCTGGTCCGGAAACGTGATCGTTTCCAGGATGTCTGCCCACACGATCGGCCCGGAGGCGATCACATTCTATCGTCTGTTGCTTGCGGTGCTTTTGATGAGCACGTTCGTTGCAGGGGGAGCGTGGCGAGATCGCGCGGTGATCTGGCCTCATCTTGGTCAATTCGCCATTCTTGGCTTTCTGGCCATGTGCCTGTTCCAAAGCCTGTCCTACCTCGCGGCGGAAAGCACCACGGCAACCAACATGGCCGTGTTCACCGCGCTGACGCCGCTGCTCACCGTGGCATTGAGTGCGCTTCTGCTGAAGGACGCGCCGACCATCGGGATGGTCGGCGGCGGAATCCTGTCGCTTCTCGGGCTCGTCTATCTGGTCAGTGCGGGCGATCCGGCATCGCTCGCGCAGAGCGGCGTCCACCTCGGCGACCCCCTTATGTTTCTGGCGGCGCTGGTCTATGCGCTCTACGGCGTGCTGTTGAAGCGTTGGAGCCTTCCGGTCGCCGGGTGGCAATCGACCTACACGCAGGCGCTTTGCGCCTTGGCGATCATGTTCCCGGCCTTCCTGGCGACGCCCGCGCCGATGCGATCGCTGAACGCCGACACGCTGCCGCTGATCGCGTATGCAGGTGGACTGGCTTCAGTCGTTCTTCCGTTCTTGTGGGTCCGCGGCGTTCACATCCTTGGGCCGAACCGCTGCGCGGTCTTCATGAATCTGCTGCCGGTCCTCACCGCGCTCGGAGCCATCGTTCTGCTTGGAGAGCCGGTGCATGCTTATCACGTGATCGGCGGCGGCGCTGCTCTCGCCGGTGTAGCCTGCGCTGAGATCTTCCGCCGTCCCTTACGTGGCGCGCCTGCTGCGATGCTGCGCGAGCAATGAGGAGGTGGGCGCAGCGGGTGCGACACAACAACCCGACGCCTAACAGGTGAAAAGTGGACACCGGTTTTCCCTCGCGACAAACGCGAAGCGTTTGCGCAGGACGATCATGCTCAAACAAAGAGCTAGAGCCTGATGACTTTTCTTCGAATCGTCATCCCGCTCTAGTCTGCGCCTTTGTTGCAATCAGTTTGCGGGCCTTCAGGCCAACATCCCACCATCGACGTTCACGATGGTCCCGGTGATCTGGCGGGCGGCGGGACTTGCGAGGAAGGCGACGGTGGCGGCGATATCCGCAGGCGCGCCATATCGGCCCAACGGGATGAGGTTGCGCTGGAAGTCCGAGAACTCACCGTCCGCGGGATTCATGTCGGTGTCGGTTGAGCCCGGCTGGACCAGATTAGCCGTGATGTCGCGTGGCCCAAGCTCGTGCGCCAGACCGCGGGTGAAGGACTGCAGCGCGGACTTGGTCATGAAATAGACCGTACCGGTCGCCCCGACGATGCGCTCCGCGCCGGCGGAACCGATGGTGATCACGCGGCCGCCTGCGCCAAGGTGGGGGAGGGCCGCTTGCGTGACGAGTACGGGACCGCGGACGTTGACTGCGAGAAGCGCGTCGATGTCGTCCACCTTGAAGTCGGCGATCGTATCGTAGAGCGCGATGGCGGCGTTGTTGACGAGAATGTCCAGCCCCCCCAACGCTCCGACGGCCTCATCGACGGACCGCCTGATGGCCATCGGATCGGCGCTGTCGGCCTGGATGGCCACGGCACGGCGGCCATGCCGCTCGATCGACGTCACCACCGCTTGGGCACGCTCGGAAGCGTGCCGAAAGGTCAGCGCGACGTCCGCACCGTGTTCAGCGAGCGCGAGCGCGATGGCCGCCCCGATCCCCCGAGAGCCACCGGTCACAAGCGCCCGTTTTCCGGCCAAATTGATCATCGTTCGTCCTTTTATGTAGTGATCATTGCATAATTCATACTTCCTAGAATCGTTGCGCAGGGGCGTCAACATGTTTATGTAGTGATCGATGCAAAAAAAGGATCAGAGCTCATCGGAATGCGCGCGCCGTGGACGTGGTCGGCCGCGCGCGTTTGACCGCGAAGCCGCTCTGGCGCAGGCAATGAAGCTGTTCTGGATCAAGGGCTACGAGGCGACCTCGGTTGCAGACCTGACGGAGGCGATGGGCGTCGGTTCGACCAGTCTCTATGCAGCCTTCGGCTCGAAGGATGAGCTGTATGCCGAAGCGCTCCGGTTCTACTCCGCGACCTATGAGCACTTGGTCCTGGGGCGGTTTCGCAAGGCCGCCACGGCGCGCGACGCGGCGCTGGCGTACCTGCGCGACTCCGCGGCTGCAATGACGGGATCGGATTGCGACCTGCCCCACGGATGCATGGTCACGCTGGCGACGGTTGGAAGCGATGGCCACACCGAACTGGGCGACCTGATGCGCACGGCACGGGGCGGCGCGTTTGATGTGCTCATGGCCCGTTTGGAAAAGGGCGTCGCAGAAGGGGAGCTGCCAAAATCTCTCGATGTCGCCAAGCTCGCGAGGTTTCTGCAAACTGTGCAGAGCGGGATGGCGATCCGAGCCCGTGACGGCGCCGACAGAGCCGAACTCCAGGCTGTAGCCGAGATTGCCATGGCTGGGTGGGACGGTATCGTCTCCAGCGAGCGTCGGGCGGATTAGTTTTCCGCCTCAGCTCGAAGAGCTGAGGCGGAAAGCGTAATCAGCCACTCCTCGCACCAACTATGGTGGGTAATCCGGTTGATGCTTATAATCGCGGTCTATCTTGACCGCCTGCGCATTGTTGCCCTCAAGTCAAGTAGTGTTTGCGCCGCGAATCTTGCGAACCTTCCTGGCAATTGTACCGACGCGCGACGCATCAGCGCTCTCGTTCTTCACGTGCTCGATGAAGGCACGCAGTTTGGGCAGGACCTGACGTTTCCCTGGATAGTACAGAAAGACCCCCGGTGCGGTGACGGAGAAGGGCGTCAGTAGTGCTTGCAATTGGCCTTCAGCTATCGGCGCTTTGGCAAGCGGACCGGGCAGTTGCGCGAGTCCCAAACCTTTTATCGCCGCTCCAAGGAGTGTGGGGTAGTCGTGCGCAATCAGCGGCCCCGAGACGATCGCCTCCACCGTCCTGTTGCCGTCAACAAAGGGCCAGGGCGCAATCGACCCGTTTGTACGGCGCATGCGCAGGCAGGCGTGGTCTCGCAGATCGTCGATGCGCTCCGGCCGTTTTCGTCGCTGCAGATATTCGGGGCTGCCAACGACCACGAGCGGGAACGGCGGCGTCAGCCGTACCGCGACCATGTCGGCGGCGATGAACTGGCCCAGCCGGATGCCTGCATCAAATCCTTCGGCCGCAAGGTCGACCAGCTCCCCGCTTGCGACGATTTCCACTTCGACTTCGGGATAGGTCCGGCAGAAGGATGCGATCAGCCGCTCCAGCAAAATCGGCACCACCGCGCGCGGCACTGAGAGGCGCAATAGTCCGGCCGGGCGCTGCCCCAGCTCACGTGCGACCTCGCTTGCGGCAACGAGCTCCGCGAAGGCGGGCTTCGCGCGCGAAATGAATCGCTCGCCGGCTTCTGTCAGACCGACGCTGCGCGTGGTGCGGACGAAGAGCGCCGCACCGACTCGCGCCTCCAACGCTTGTACGGCTTGGCTGATCGCCGATGGAGTTACCCCGAGTTCCGCGGCCGCTTTACGGAAGTTGCGGTGCTGCGCAACGCTCAGGAACGCCTCCACGCCGTCGAGCGCGCCGTGCCTGACTGTGAAGTTCTGCTTCATGGCTCATCGACATTATCGCGGATAGTCGCGCGCCGGAAGCGGTCTTACTTATCCGGTGCGAACCTGATGCTTTAGGGGAGCCTTGCGATGACCGATATCCTGGACGGCGTGCGCGATCACTATCGCGCGACCGGCTTGACCGAGCGGCTGAAGACGGCGCTCACGGCCTTCGGGCCGGAGAAACAGCGGCTCATGCCGCAGCAGCTAGCCGCGCTTGACCAGTTTCACACCCGCGGACTCGCCGCGACCGCCGAGCTTGCCAAGTTGGCTGGAATGAGCGCCGACATGTCGGTTCTTGACGTCGGTTCGGGCGTCGGCGGGCCGGCGCGCTTTTTGGCTGCGACCTATGGCTGCCGGGTGACGGGCGTCGACCTCAGCGAGCCATTCGTGGATGCCGCGCGCTATCTGACCGAGCGAACGGGGCAGAGCGGTCAGGTGTCGTTTGAGGCCGCCAGCGCGCTGGACCTTCCGTTCGAGGACGGCCGTTTCGACGTCGTGTTGCTGCAGCATGTGGCAATGAACATTTCCGACCGGACGCGGCTCTATCGCGAGATCCGGCGCGTAGTGAAGTCGGACGGCAGGTTTGCAATCTACGATGTCGTGCTGAACGGCGGCGAGCCGCACTATCCCGTTCCTTGGGCACGAACGCCGGCCACAAGCTTTCTTCTGACCGCCGCCGCGACGCGCGAGGCGATCGAGCCGGCCGGTTTCCACACACTGGAATGGCACGATGACACCGAGGCCGCCAAAGCCTGGATCGCTGAGTTGCGTGCGTCGGGCCCGCCGCCTTCGCCAAATCTCGGCGTGGTGATGGGGCCGAACTTCGCGCAGCTTGCAGCCAACCTGGGACAAAGTCTCATGGAGGGCCGGGTCGGCATCCTGAGCGCAGTGTTCGAGGCTGCACCGGTCAACACCCGATAGGAGGCCAAATGTCTACGGCAACCGTTTTCCAGATACATCTTGTTATGGGTTATGTCCCGTGGCTGCTTTGCTTCGGCGCGTATGTGTGGCCGAGGCTGAAGGCAATGGACCAGGTCGAGGCGCAGCGGGCCATCGCTACGTTGCACAGCTTCCGCTTCTTCGGGCTCGTCTTCATCGTTCCTGGCGTCGTCGGCCCCAATCTGCCGGCTGGCTTCGCCAGCTTCGCTGCCTACGGTGACTTCGCAACCGGGGTGCTGGCAATCATGGCGCTTGTCACGGTCAACATACGTCCGCTCTTTTGGCTGTTCGTCGTCGCCTTCAATCTCGTCGGTGCGGCCGACATCATTGTCGACTACTACCACGGCATCGAGGTTGGCCTTGCCGCGCTGGCGGGGGAGTTGGGCGCCACTTACGCGATCCCGATCATCTACGTGCCTGCGCTGATGATCACGCACGTCGCCGCATTCTATTTGCTGGCACGTCCGCAGGCCCAGCCGGCTCGCACTCTCTCCGGCTGGTCCAATGCGCGCTAGCGAGCGCAACCGCGCCTGGATCGTGGTGGTGCTGCTCTTCATGTTCATGGTGATCAATTTTGCCGACAAAGCGGTGATCGGGATCGCCGCGGTACCAATCATGCAGGAGCTGCAACTCGGCCCGCGCCAGTTCGGGTTGGTCGGTTCCAGTTTCTTCTTGCTGTTCGCGGTCTCGTCGGTCGCGACCGGCTTTCTGGTCAACCGGGTGCAGACGCGCTGGGTGCTGCTGGCGATGGGCTTCATCTGGGCGCTGACCCAGTTTTCGATGATCGGCGCGGTCGGGTTCGAAACGCTGGTGGCCTGTCGCATCGCGCTCGGGATCGGCGAAGGTCCCGCGACACCGGTGGCGCTGCATTCCGCCTACAAATGGTTTCCCAACGAACTGCGTACACTTCCGACTGCCGTCATTGTGCAAGGCGGGGCGATCGGCGTCCTGGTGGCACTGCCGCTGCTTAACTGGATCATTGTTCGTTGGACCTGGCATTGGGCCTTCGGCTCACTCGGCCTGGTCGGCCTCGTTTGGTGCGCATTGTGGTTTGTCTTCGGCCGCGAAGGGGCGTTGGACACCGGGAGCGCAAAGGATGCAGCGCAATCGTCCCTGCGGGTCGGCTACGTGCAGTTCCTGCTGAGCCCAACGATCTTGGCGTGCTGGGCGGCGTCGTTCGGGGCCAACTGGGCCCTGTCGCTGGCGCTCTCGTGGCAAGGCGCGTACCTGGTGAAGGGTCTTGGCCTTGCGCAAAGCTCGATCGGATTCCTGGGAGCGCTGCCTGCCGGCGGCAGCGCGGTCGCGATGCTTGGGACCGGCTGGTACTCGCAACGCCTGCTGTCACGCGGCGTATCGAGCAGAGTGGCGCGCGGCATCCTCGGCGGGTTGGGCGTCGTGCTTGGCGGCGCTGCGCTGGTGATGCTGCCGTACGTTCCGGGCATCCCCGTTAAAATTGCACTGACAACGCTCGCGGTGGCGCTGCCTTCGGCGATCTATGTCATCGGCAATGCCGTCGTCGGTGAAATCACTCCGGCGGCGCAGCGCGGCGCGCTGCTCGCGATAGGCGCCGCAGTCGCGAGCTCAGCCGGCCTGCTCGCACCCTATATCATGGGCAGTGTCATCGAGAGCGCCACGACACCGCTCGACGGGTTCAACACCGGTTTCTTCATGTGCGGGGTCATTATGCTGGTAGGTGGCGCCATCGCGATCGCGTTCGTAAATCCCGAGCGCGAGGCAAAATGGAGTTCGAGGCGGATCCAGCCGCTTACCGCGTCTACTTGAGAGGCGGACGATAGCGAGCGAAGAGCGGATTGGCTTTCCGGCGCAGCTCAAAGAGCGAAAGCAGAAAGCGTAATTCGCCATTCGCTTCACAACGACCGCCGGCATCCCGAAGGTCCGAAGGACGAGCTCGCAATGACGATGCGGCCGCGTTAGGTGCGACATAACAACCCGACGGGCAAATCAGCCAGAAGTCTGTCCAGACTATCAGCGAAAAATATTCCGCTTTCGCCGTCGGGCAAATCAGTGATTTAACTCCGCGCGTCTC
>NZ_JCAMOR010000022.1:0-121152 GCF_059512385.1 Bradyrhizobium sp. Crot121
GAAAAGCGGCCGCCCGAACCGTCGACGCTGTCTGCCTCGCCATCGGCCAGGTTCTGCAGCTCTTCACGCCCAAAGAACGCGCAAGCTACTTGGCAAACTCAGGATAGGCACGAACCTAACTTCATCACGCTCTAGTGCGCGGTCATCCAGGCGCGGGCTTCGCGCTGGGCGGCAGCGATCTCAGCTTCCGTCATCTGCTCGGCGATCTCGCGCCGCATCGCCATGGCATCCGTGCGGCCCTTCAGGGCGGCAAGGTTGAACCATTTGTGCGCCGCGACCAGGTTGACCACGCCGGAACGGCCGCTCGCCCAGTAGAGGCCACGCTCGAACAGCACGTCCGAGATCGCGGTCGCGTCCACCGGAATGGCCGTCTCCAGATTGATATGTCCCTGAAACATTCTCGTAGCTCCCCTTTTTATTGTTGGCCGCCCTCCCCCGAGCGCGGCCCCCGTCCACATCTAACGCCTTACTTCCCCTGCGCGCGATCAGCAAAAGTGGCATCCGGTTTTGCGTCCGATCGCGCGCCGCTTATGAAAAGAGCGCCTGATCTGATCGCCAAACCGCCTACACTTGGCGGATCAGGCGCTCGCCGTTTGCCGGCTTGTTGAGGGAGATCATGCCGGCCAAATTTGAAAAGCAGTTTAAGTATCGCGATGAACGGCGTGTAAACGCCCGGCGTGCGGCGAGTTCCCGAAATCCGAGAAGTGCCTGCAGCACAATGACTTATGCGCGATGGTGAAGTTCGGTTTACCCTGGCGGTTGGCGGAACGATAACCATCGCGCGCAAACGCCAACCGGACGCGGCTGCATCGCCGCCCGCCATACGGCAGCGGAAGCCAACCGGTCGTCATGTGGGGAGATCAGGCAACAAAAAAGCCGGCACCAAACGGCCGGCTATTGGAACGAGGGCGTCGGCGAACACGTCAGGATCAGATCTCACGATGGGCCTTGGGCCCTGTGAAATTGCGGAGCCGGATAAGTGGTCCGCACCGAACGAAGAAACCTGTTTCTTCTGCCGGACCGACTTCGAAGAGCGAACCCTTCTTGGAAAGGCGATCCAGCCGTTTGACCTGATGTCTCGCCGACACCCTCTTTCGTCAACCGGAGCCGCCTGGGTGGATCGCTTCAAGGAAGCAGATCGTCCGAAGGTCCGGGTGACGGGCCGGCGTCAACCCGCCGGCATCCTCTCTCGGGCGAGAGTTACTTCTTCTTCTTCGCGACCTTCTTGGTCTTCTTCGCAGTCTTCTTCACTGCGCTCTTCGCCTTCTTCGCCTTCTTCGCTTTCTTCGCCATGTTGCCCTCCAATGAGATGGCTATACTTCGCTGCGTGCACTCGGGAATCGAGATGCACTGCATCCCGAATACACCAACACATCGAAAAAAACAGCGTCCAGCTTAAGGAAGTGTTGATGTTACGAGGCGCGAGAAGTATGCGCGCGCCAAGCGCACGCGCGACGTTGCGCTGACGCACTGATGCAGGAAATGCAGAGTCGATCGACATCGACACTCATCGCGAATGCAAAAAGTGCCTGTGCCACAGGCATTTCTTGAATCGTCGCTTCTTCGCGCGCGATCTGACTGACATGTCGACAAGACTCACCGAGCGGGCTGAGAACACCTCGCGCAGGCGTCGAGTCGCCAATTCCGGCGCCAAAAAAAAATTCGTGGGTAAGCCCTGCCAGCGGCATCTCCGCCTGCCGAAACGGCCTTTCCGGACGAATCGCGGTCGGCCGATTCGGTGAAGCGATGATCCCGACGCGGTGATCGAAGGCGCGAGAAGCGAGCCGCGGACGCCTCCGCGCATCGTACAGAGTGCGTGCCGCGATGCCGTTCGCGTCCGCGCGCGAGGTGTCAGAGGCCGAGCTTCGCCTTCAGGAGATCGTTCACGGCCTGCGGGTTGGCCTTGCCGCCGGACGACTTCATCACCTGTCCGACGAACCAGCCGATCATCTGCGGCTTCGCTTTCGCCTGCGCCACCTTGTCCGGATTGGCGGCGACGATGTCGTCGACCACCTTCTCGATCGCACCCAAGTCGGTGACCTGCTTCATGCCGCGCGCTTCGACCAGCGCACGGGGATCGCCGCCTTCCTGCCAGACGATCTCGAACAGGTCCTTGGCGATCTTGCCGGAAATCGTCCCCTCGCCGATCAGCTCAACAATCGCGGCAAGCTGCTCGGATGAGACGGGCGAGCCCGTAATATCCCGGCCTTCCTTGTTGAGGCGGCCGAACAGTTCGTTGATCACCCAGTTGGCGGCGAGCTTGCCGTCGCGCGCACGGTCGGCGAGGCGGGCAAGCACCGCCTCATAGAACTCGGCGCTCTCGCGCTCGGCCACCAGCACGCCGGCGTCATAGGGTGACAGCGCCAAGTCGGCAATGAAGCGCGCCTTCTTCTGGTCCGGCAGCTCGGGCAGCGTCGTCTTCAGCTCGTCGACGAACGCCTGGCTGAATTCGAGCGGTAGCAGGTCCGGGTCGGGAAAATAACGATAGTCGTGCGCCTCTTCCTTGGAGCGCATCGAGCGCGTTTCGCCCTTGCCCGGATCGAACAGCCGCGTCTCCTGGTCGATGGAGCCGCCGTCCTCGAGGATCTCGATCTGCCGCCGCGCCTCATACTCGATCGCCTGGCCGATGAAGTTGACCGAGTTCATGTTCTTGATTTCGCAGCGGGTGCCGAGCGGACCGCCGGGCCGGCGCACCGAGACGTTGACGTCGGCGCGCAGATTGCCCTTCTCCATGTCGCCGTCGCAGGTGCCGAGATAGCGCAGGATCGAGCGCAGCTTGGCGACGTAGGCCTTTGCCTGCTCGGCATCGCGGATGTCAGGCTTGGAGACGATCTCCATCAGCGCGACGCCGCAGCGGTTAAGGTCGACATAGGACATCGTCGGCGACTGATCGTGCAGCAACTTGCCGGCGTCCTGCTCCAGGTGCAGCCGCTCGATGCCGATGGTGACGCTGCGGCCGCCCTCGAGCTCGAGCTCGACCTCGCCCTCGCCGACGATCGGCGATTTGTACTGGCTGATCTGGTAGCCCTGCGGCGAGTCCGGATAGAAATAGTTCTTGCGGTCGAACACCGAGCGCAGGTTGATCCTGGCATTCAGCCCAAGCCCGGTGCGCACCGCCTGCCGCACGCATTCCTCGTTGATCACGGGGAGCATGCCCGGCATCGCACCGTCCACCAGCGAGACATGGCTGTTCGGCTCGCCGCCGAACGCGGTCGAGGCGCCCGAGAACAGCTTTGAATTGGAGACGACCTGGGCATGGATCTCCATGCCGATCACCATCTCCCAGTCGCCGGTCGCGCCCTTGATGAGCTTGTGTGATGTGACAGGTGCGTTCATTGGTCTCGGTTTCCAAACAATTGATATCTGGGACTGCTTTCGGCTTCGCGCAACCGACCGCGCCAGTCAAGCCGGAGAGCATGATCCGGAAAGGATCATGCTCGGTTTTTGAGCGATCAAAGCCCGCGTCGAAACGCCTGGTAGGACTTGCTCAGGCGGAGCGCGTCGGCCCCGCCTGCGATCAGGAGGTCGACCTGTTCCGGCGGCAGTGCGAACCGCGTCGGGATCGCATTCAGGATGCCCGCGCGCTCTTCGCCCAACTGGTCGAAGCCGAGCCGCTCGACGTAGATGTGGATGTCACCGCATTGCCAGTTGCCGCCGACGCCAAGGCGGGCGCGATCCGCCGCCGACAGTCCACACCGCCACCGCTTCAGCTTGCCCGACCATTCGGTGGCAAGCCCGGAGAATGCCGCGTAGCTCGAGCGCACGCTGGCATCGATGGCGGTGTCGGCCGCTGCCGCAACCAGCTCGGCCCCGCTCGGGCCTTCGAGGCGCTGTGCGAAATCGCCGGATATGCCGCGCCCGGCATCGACCACCATGAACAGGATCCGCTGGAGCTTCACCGCCTGCCGCTCCGTCAACGGCTGGTACGGCCGCTCCGCGGCCAACAGCCCGATGGTGAGACCGGACAGGCCAAAATTGTCGACAAGACCGCCGTCCAGCAGCTTCACGTAGCGCATGGAGCCGTCGCGGTAGCGCGCATTGGCCTCGGCGAACGAGCGCAGCAATGGCTGCGCATTCGGATCGCGCCGCACGCGTTCGAGCCAGGCCGGCAGCGGCTTCGAGCACCCGCCGGGATAGGTCTCCAGCACGATCGGCGCGAACGCCAGCGGCACCGCCGCCGATGCGGCAACCGCTTCCGACACACGGTAGGAGCGGATGTCGCTGCACAGCGCGTCGAAGGAGGTCTTTCCGAACACGAAGGGCGTGCGGTTATAGATGTCGGAGGCGTTGATCCAGACCTTCGGCCGCCGGTCCTCGCGCAGCGCATCGAAGCGCGCGCCGTCGAACAGGTTCTGGTCCAGCCACTCGGTGAGCTGGCTGTTGTTGACGCCGCCGGCGAGCGCTCGGCCGATATTGCCGAGCGAGACATTGGTCCTCAGCCCCTCCTCCGCATTGCGCAACAGGAAGCGTTCGCGGAAATCGTCGAGCGCGGCGCGCTTCTTCAAACCGAAATAGGCGGCGGTGATCGAACCGCCTGATACACCGGAGACGAAGTCGACGCGATCGAGCAGCGTTTTCGCCTGACCGGAGCCGCCGTGAGAGCGATCGAGCTCCTTGAGCACGCCGAACGAGAAAGCCGCCGCCCGCGTGCCGCCGCCCGAGAAGGACAGCGCGACCAACACGTCGTCATCATAGCGTGGAATGTCAGCCCCGAGATTGCTATCGGCGAGCGCGTTGGCAAGCGGCACGTTGCTCGGCAAATTGTAGACCGTTGCGCATCCGGCAAGCGCCACTGCAAAACTGGCCGCCAGTACCGTCGACAGCCACGCCCCTATACCCGATCTACCCACAAACGCCCTCTTGCCCGCAGGCCCCCGCCACGCTTCCCCTCAGCCTATCGCGGGCAATCTGGGCGCCCGCGTGGCGCGGAAACAGGGCAATGTCTATACGAGCCAATTGAAGCCCGGTCCGGTAAAGAAACCGCGTCAAAATGAACCACGGAAAGCCTTCACAACTTGGAGAGGTTAGCCGAGCAGCGCGGTGACGATCCGCTCCCACTCGGCATCGACTCCATCCTTGGCGACCGGCTGGCCTGCCTGACGGTACCAGTAAGCGGCATTGCCGAGATCACCCTCGACGCGGTGCAGATAGGCGTGCACCCAGGCGGCCTCGGCGGTGCTTTCGTCCTGCACGATGCGGTGCGCCTGGTCCCAATCGCCTTTCGCCGCCCACCACAGCGCCGCCAGCGGCGGCGGCAGCGAAGGCTCCGGCGCGGCGTCGTTGAGGCTGGCGCGGAAATCCGCCATCTCACCACCATCTCGGCGGCGTGAAGTGTCCGGCCGCCTGCTCGATCACTTCGCCGAGCGAGAACAGCGTCTCTTCATCGAAGGTGCGCCCGATCAGTTGCAGACCGAGCGGCAAGCCTTGCGCATCCTTGCCGGCGGGGACCGCGATGCCGGGCAGGCCCGCCATGTTCACGGTCACCGTGAAGATGTCGTTGAGATACATCTCGACCGGATCAGCGCCGCCCTTCTCGCCGACGCCAAACGCCGCCGACGGCGTTGCCGGCGTCAGGATCGCGTTCACGCCCTTGGCGAAGCAGTCCTCGAAATCCTTCTTGATCAGTGTGCGCACCTTCTGCGCCCGCAGGTAATAGGCGTCGTAATAGCCGGCCGAGAGCACATAGGTACCGATCATGACGCGGCGACGCACCTCATCGCCAAACCCATCGGCGCGGCTGTTCTCATACATCTCGCCGATGCTGCGGCCGGGCACGCGCAGGCCGTAGCGAACGCCGTCGTAGCGCGCCAGGTTCGAGGAGGCTTCCGCCGGCGCCACGATGTAATACGCCGGCAGTGCGTATTTGGTGTGCGGCAGCGACACTTCGACCAGCTCGGCACCTGCCGCCTTCAACCATGCCGCGCCATCGCTCCAGAGCTTCTCGATCTCGGCCGGCATGCCGTCGAGGCGGTACTCCTTGGGGATGCCGATCTTCATCCCCTTCACCGACTTGCCGATCGCAGCCTCGTAATCGGGCACGCCGATATTAACCGAAGTCGTGTCCTTCGGATCATGCCCCGCCATCGAGCGCATCAGGATCGCGGAATCGCGCACCGTGCGCGCGATCGGACCAGCCTGGTCGAGCGAGGATGCGAATGCAACGATGCCCCAGCGCGAGCAGCGGCCATAGGTCGGCTTCACCCCGACCGTCGCCGTGAACGCCGCCGGCTGGCGGATCGAGCCGCCGGTATCGGTTGCGGTTGCGCCCATGCACAGCAATGCCGCGACGGCGGATGCCGAACCGCCCGAGGAGCCGCCCGGCACCAGATGCGTGTTGGAGCCCTCGCGCCGCCATGGATTGACCACCGGGCCGAAGCAGGAGGTCTCGTTCGACGAGCCCATCGCGAACTCGTCATTGTTGAGCTTGCCGAGTAGGATCGCACCGTCGCGCCAGAGCTGCGAGGTCACGGTCGATTCGTAAGGCGGCACGAAATTGCCGAGGATCTTCGAGCAGGCGGTGGTGCGGATATCGCGCGTCGCGAACAGGTCCTTGATGCCGAGCGGGATGCCGGCGAGCGGACCGCCCTCGCCCTTGCCGATCTGCTTGTCCGCGGCGTCAGCCATCTCGCGCGCGCGATCCGGCGTCTCCAGCACATAGGCGTTGAGCACGCGCGCCGCCTCGATCGCAGCAAGATGCGCATCGGTGAGCTCGCGCGCGGTGAAGGACTTGTTCGTCAGGCCCTCGCGGGCCTCGGCGATCGTCAGCGATGTCAAATCGGTCATTTATTGATCGGGCTGCAGAAGAACGGAGACAGGGTCTTGTCGTCGGCGGGATCGTCTTTCTTGGCGCGCGCCTTGTCGGCGGCCTCGAGCTGATCGAGCACGGTTTGCATCACCGCATTCGGATCGGCGGCCTTGCCCTGCCGCTCCATCACGTCGAGATAGTTCATGTAGGCCTGATAGGCCTTTTCATCGTCGCAGAGCAGACACATCGGACTTCCCGCAAAACAAGTAGAGAGAGGAGCTTACTCGACGACCTTCGGCACCAGGAAGAAGTGATTCTCGGTGGCCGGCGCATTGCGGACGATATCATCCGCAATCTCGCCGTCATTGACCACGTCGGCGCGCTTCTTCATCTCCATGGGCGTCACCGAGGTCATCGGCTCGACGCCCTCGACATTCACCTCCGAAAGCTGCTCGACGAAGGCGAGCATCGCGTTCAGCTCGCCCTGCAGATGGGGAACTTCAGCCTCGGAGACCGCGATCCGCGCAAGTTGCGCGATGCGGCGGACGGTCGTGGCGTCGACTGACATTATATATGGCCTTTGGGCAGCAAGATCAGCCCGCCGTATAGCAGACGCCGGTTTTGAGCCGCAACCCGCAGCCATTCACCTCTCCCGAAGGGAGAGGTCGCGCAAAGCGCCGGTGAGGGGCTACGGTCCCTCATTAGAGCCGCGGCCCCTCACCCGATTTGCTGCGCAAATCGACCTCTCCCCGCCGGGGAGAGGTAAAGAAGCTAGCGGCCCAAGGCCCCCATCCGCGCCAGCGCCTCGCTGGCCAATGTCCGGGTCAGCTCGTCCGCCGGCAGTTCGCGGCCCAATGGCAGCGCCTGTCCGGCCCACATATTGGTGAAATCGACCCTGCCGAGTTTTTCGGCAGCCACCTTCAGCGGCGCCAGCGCGGTTGCGGCATGCGGAAAGGCAGGCGCGTCCGGCGAGATCGGCCCGATCTCGGACATCGCGCGGTTGGCGACCCCGCGCGCCGGCCGCCCGGTCATCACATTGGTGATCACGGTTGAATCGTCCTTCGCCTGCGCCAGCGCGGCACGCGCCGCCGGCCCCACCCTGGATTCCGGGCAGCGCAGATAGGCGCTCCCGATCTGCACGCCGGAGGCGCCCAGTGCGAACGCCGCCGCGATCCCGCGCCCGTCCGCGATCCCGCCGGCCGCGATCACCGGCACTTTCACCGCATCGACGACCTGCGGCAGCAGCGCGAAGAGGCCGGGCTGCTCGGCAATATTGTCGGTCAGGAACATGCCGCGATGACCGCCCGCCTCGGCGCCTTGCGCGATGATGACATCGGCGCCGTGCTGCTCGAGCCAGACCGCTTCCTTCACGATGGTCGCCGACGCCATCACGATCGCGCCCGCATCCTTCACCCGCTTCAGCAGCCGCTCCTCCGGCAGGCCGAAATGGAAGCTGATGACTTCCAGCTTCAGTTCCTCGACCACTTCGCACATCGCGTCATCGAACGGCGCACGGTTGGCGGCGTTGACGGGCGCCGCGGGATCCAGCCCAAGCTCTTTGTAATACGCCGCAAGCCGCGCCTTCCAGCGCGCCTCGTGCTGCGGATCCGGATCGTCCGGCTGGTGGCAGAAGAAGTTCATGTTGATCGGCGCGGAGACGCGCTGGCGGATGATGTTGACCTGCTCGCGCGCCTTCTCCGCGGTGAGCATCGCACAGGGCAATGAGCCGAGCGCACCGCCTTGCGCGGCGGCGATCACGAGATCTGCATCCATCACGCCGGCCATCGGCGCCAGCACGATCGGAAACTCGGTCTTGAACAGATCGACAATTCGGCGGTCCGGCCACATGATTCAGCTCTTTCGTTGGCTCGTTGCTTGTAACCTTCTCCCACAAGGGGACAAGGCGAGATGCGTCGAACACACCTTCTCCCCTTGTGGGAGAAGGTGGCGCGGATGCAATCCGCGCCGGATGAGGGGTTCTCTCCACGGGCGCACGTGTTCGTGGAGAGAACCCCTCACCCAAGCGAGTTCGGTCGCAGCCGCCGGAGCTGCCCTCTCCCACAAGGGGCGAGGGCGCATCAACCGGCAGCATCGAGCCGTGATGAATTCAGCACGAAAGCGAACGTAGGATATTGCCCGGGACCCCATCTCGACAGCCACACTAGACAGAGCTACCATTCTCTCGAAATGAATACTTGAGAACGCTGCCATCTCAATAATGAAACGCAGGCCGCGATCATGGAACTCACCGACCTCCAGACCTTTGCAACGGTCGCCCGTCTTGGCGGCATCACGCGCGCCGCCGATGAGCTGCACACCGTACAGTCCAACGTGACCCAGCGGATCAAAGCGCTCGAGGCCGAGATCGGCACGGCGCTGTTCGAGCGGCACAGCCGCGGCATGACGTTGACCGGCGCCGGACGGCGGCTGCTCCCTTATGCGCAACGCATGGCCGCACTCTCGCGCGAAGCATTGCTCGCCGCCCGCGATGATGGCGAGCCGAAGGGACCGCTCGCGATCGGCTCCATGGAAACGACGGCCGCCGTCCGCCTGCCGGTGCTGCTTGCCGATTTCCATCGCCGCTTTCCGGCGGTACGCCTCACCCTGAAGACCGCGACCACAACCGATCTCGTCACCGCCGTGCTCGACGGCACGCTGGACGGCGCCTTCGTCGCCGGTCCGATCGATCACGCCGAGCTCACTTCCACCCTCGCTTTCCGCGAAGAGCTGGTGCTGGTCACCGCGCGCCGCTGGGCCAGCCTCGCCGCCTTGCGCGCAGGCACGTCGGAGTCCGGACCGACCGCGCTGGTATTCCGCACCGGCTGCACCTATCGCCAGCGGCTCGAGCAGATCTTCACCGACTTCGGCTGGCCGTCGGCCGCACGCTTCGAGCTCGGCACGCTCGACGGCATGGTCGGCTGCGTCGCCGCCGACATGGGCGTGACGCTGTTGCCGCGGGTCGTCGTCGAGCGCAACGCGTTGCATGCCAGCGTCAGCATCCACACGCTCGATCCATCCTATGCCCGCGCCGAAACCATCTTCATCCAGCGCCGCAGCGCCCATCAATACAGCGCGCTGCAGAGTTTTGCCGCCTGTCTCGACAAGGACGATCAGGTCATCGCGGCCTGACTGCCCGTTCCGCTCCGCGAAATTCGCAATGCCATTTTTCTGTGACGGAGCCACACGCTTCGCGCGTGCGAGCACACGTCATCAAAAATTTTTGGATCGTTGTGCGCGTCTACGTTAGTATGTGGCGCTTTCTACCAACAACCATAACGTCAACATCTGGGAGGGACTGCGATGCGCACCGCATTCGTGTTGTGCTGTTCTGTTGCCTTGTTGGCTACGGTGGGAACGGCAAGCGCACAAGACTGGACCAAGTCGAAATGGGGGCCGAACGACGAGATCGGCGCCGCCAACTACATGACGCCCGAGCTCGTCGTCAAAGCCGCGTCATTGGTGAAGACCGGCAAGACCTACGCGCTCGGCATTCCCGTCGACACCAAGACGCCGGCCTATCCGCCGCGCAGCTTCAAGATCACCATCGTCCAGCCCGGACAGGCCGGCAGCTCCGGCATCGGTCCGAACAAGGCAACCTACAATGACGATATCATCGATACCTGGGTCGGCATCGGCAGCCAGCTCGACGGGCTCGGCCATCTCGGCATCGAGCACGTCTACTACAACGGCAACAAGCTCGCCGATTTTGCCGATCCCACCGGGTTGAAGAAGCTCGGCATCGAGAAGGTGCCGCCGATGGTCGCCCGCGGCGTGCTGCTCGACATGGCCGCCTACTACAACACCGACGTGGTCAAGGAAGGCACCGCCTTCAACGTCAAGGAGATCGAGGAAGTCGCGAAGAAACAGGGTGTCGAGATCCGCCAGGGCGACGTCGTGATCTTCCACACCGGCTGGCTCAGCCTGATCGGCAAGGACGACAAGCGCTATTCCGCCGGCGAACCCGGCCTCGGGGTTGAGGGTGCCAATTATCTCACCGGCAAGGGCGTGGTTGCCGTTGGTGCTGATACCTGGGCAGTCGAGGTGCTGCCGTTCGAATCCAAGAATGTGTTCGAGGTGCATCAGATCCTGCTGGCGAAGAACGGCACCTATATCCTCGAGAACATGGACACCGCCGAGCTCGCCAAGGACAAGGGATATGAGTTCCTGTTCGTGCTCGGCCAGCCACGCTGGCGTGGCGGCGTGCAGAGCATGATCAACCCCATCGCAATCCGGTAGCCCCGAGGCACGCTGCCGGTTTCACCTCTCCCATCGGGAGAGGTCGGCGCACAGCGCCGGGTGAGGGGTCACGGTCTCTCATGGGCACCTGCGCCCCCTCACCCGGATCGCATCTAGCGATGCGATCCGACCTCTCCCCGCTGGGGAGAGGTGAAGAGAGCGCTTTGCCTCCGCACTGCACCACGTGTTAAGCGCATCGTCATGCCCGCCCCTGTCCTCCCCCTGATCGAAGCTGTCGCGCACTGGCCCGAGCGCGGCGCGTTGATCGGGCTCGATCTCGGAACCAAGACCATCGGCGTTGCCGTCTCCGATCCCGATCGGCGGCTGGCGACCGGCGTCGAAACCATCCAGCGCAAGGCGTTCAAGGCTGACGCGGCGCGGTTGCTGGTGATCGCCGGCGAACGCAACGTGGTCGGCTTCGTGCTTGGGCTTCCCATCAACATGGACGGCAGCGAGGGGCCGCGAGCGCAATCGACCCGCGCCTTCGCGCGCAACCTCTCCAACCTGACCACGCTCGCGATCGGGCTCTGGGACGAGCGGCTCTCGACGGCGGCCGTCGAGCGCGAATTGATCGGCCTGGATGTCAGCCGCGCCAAGCGCGCCGAGGTGATCGACGAGCACGCCGCGATCTTCATCCTGCAAGGTGCGCTGGATCGGCTGGCAAAATTGCGGGGCGAGCGCTGAAGCATGGCCGTCGTCATCGCGGCGCTCTTGCCGACATTCCTCTTGATCGCGCTCGGCTTCATCCTGAAGCGGACGCTGCTCAAGCCCGAGATGCAATGGCAGGGCCTGGAACGGCTGACCTATTACGTGCTGTTCCCCGTGCTCTTGATCCAGACGCTGGTGAAGGCCGACCTGACAAAGGTGCCGATCGGCGGTGTCGGCGGCGCGCTGTTCCTCTCGGCGCTGGCGATGTCGCTACTGTGCCTCGCACTGCGCCCGCTACTCGCGCGCAGCGGCGTCGACGGTCCTGCCTTCACCTCGGTGTTCCAGGGCGCCACCCGCTGGCAGACCTATGTCGCGCTCGCGGTGTCCGGTGCCCTCTACGGCGATGTCGGACTCGCGCTCGCTTCGGTGGCGATGGTCGCGATCATTCCACTGGTCAATGTGTTCAGCGTCTCCGTGCTCGCGCACTACGCCGCGCCGCAAAAGCAGTCGGCGGGCGCCATCGTCATGACGGTGGTGAAGAACCCGCTGATCTGGGCCTGCGTCGTCGGGCTCCTTCTGAACGTGACCCACTTCCCGCTGCCAAAGCTCTGGCATGACGTCGCAGACGCGCTCGGCCGCTCCTCGCTTGCGATCGGCCTGCTCGTCACCGGCGCCGGCCTGCATCTCGAAGGCATGTTCCGTCCGAACCTCGCCGCCAGCATCACGGTGTTCCTGAAACTGATCGCCATGCCCATACTCACCGTGACGCTCGGGCTCGCGTTCGGCCTATCCGGTCCGAGCCTGGTCATCGTCGCCGTCGGCTCGGCGGTCCCCACTTCCTCATCGGCCTACGTGCTCGCCCGCCAGATGGGCGGCGATGCGCCGCTGCTCGCGCAGATCATCACGCTGCAAACGATTCTGGCGGCGATCACGATGCCCGTTGTCATCGCGCTCGCTGCAAGCGGGCGCTAGGCTTACAATAATAGCCAAATGAAGAGGGCGAACATATTCATGGCTGAATGAGCCATTACTGCCAACAAAGTCGAGTTGCTGCGCCAGCGAAAGTAACCGAGAAAAATACCCGAGACGAAGAGACAGAAACGCCCAAGCCAATCATATTGAGTATGGAGTATCGCCCATACTATTGATGTCAGAACAATCGCGCCGGTCGGGCCGAGGAAGGACTGCGACCAGCCACGAAACATAAAACCACGAAAGAGAAATTCTTCCATTAGCGGCGCTGCAATGCAGGCGGAGATCAAATAAATGAACAAACCGTCGGCTCCCACGGCCCGGAAATCAGAATCGACAGGAGCGTCCCTGGTGGCACCAACGACCACACTCTCCACCACCAAGAATATGGTCGTGATTACGAGAGCACGTCGGAGTTCAATTGGATTTGGCCACTTCAACGCAAGATATTCGGCGAACTCCCGGCGGGCCATCCAGATGGCGATCCCAAGCACCGCGATCGCAGGTGGACTTGCCAGAATGCTGGCGGCGCTTTCCAAACTATTCTGGATCACCCCTGTTCGAAGTTGCGCAGGTGACAATATCTTGCCGGCTAGGTCCGATATGATATTGAAGAAAAAGTCCGATGCGAAAATGAAAGCGCCGTAAGCGATCAGGCTGACGAACGTCGTCTCCATGAAGTCCCAGGTTCGCGGCGGCCGTGGCGAGACCGAGGCCGGCGACTTGGCTTTTTCGAAGTCCGACATATCGATTTTTCCGCGACAAAGTCGCAGCGAAGGTGGGCTGAGCCTCTACCTAGCACGTCCGGCGATCATCCTGCCAGTGGGGTGCGAGGAGCTACGACTGCCCGGCCAGCCACAATGTCTGCAGCGTCGCCGCAAGATTGTTCAGCCCGTGCAGCACGATCGTGAGCCAGGTCGAGTTAAAGCGGTAGCGCAGATACCCGAACACGAGCCCGATCGAAAACACCTCGCTCAGGAAGAACCAGTCGTATTGCAAATGGAGCAAGGTCCAGACGAGCGACGACAGCAGAATCGCGCCTCCGGGCCGCAGGGCGGTTTCCGACCAGCCGCGATAGAGGAAGCCGCGAGCGAGAAGCTCTTCCGATACCGGGGCGGCGACGCAGAACGCGATGACGAGCAGCCAAAGCGCGCCTTCGGCCTGCGCCGATTTCATCACCTCGCCCATGAAGCCCGGCGAGGCTTCGCGGCCAACCGCGCGCAAGATGAGATCCCATACGCCAACCAATAGCGCCAGCGCGACCACGCCGATGGCGAAACTCTTCCAGGAGGTCCAGCGCAGCGCAAGATAATCGACAAAGGAAGTCCGGCTCGGACGGATCGCGATCCAGAGCGTCAGCAGCACTCCCGGCAATCCCGTGATGACCGAGAGCGCAATCGTCAAGCCCCCGCCGATCGTCTGGATGACCGATGCGATACTGGACGCATCCTGCTTAAGCATGAAGTAGATGACGACGGCGAGCTGCCCGAGGAACATGCCGCCGAACACGAACAACCCCCACAGCGTCGTACCCCAGAATTTCCAGATCCGCGGCGGCGGTGGAGCGGTGGTCAGCGGAGGATTATCGGGACTGAGGACATCCATCAGCTAACTCTCGATCGATTGCGCGCCTGTCGCCTCCACAACGTCATGGCCGGGCTCGTCCCGGCCATCCACGTCCCTTTTTCTCTGCGTCGCACGAGAGGCGTGGATGCCCGGGTCAAGCCCGGGCATGACGGAGTGTGTGTCATTCAATGTGGCAGCGCCCGCTCCAGCAGCGCGCGCATGTCGCTCTCGGCAATGTCCACCGCGCCGTACATGCCCGCATGCGTGGTCGCGAGCCGTGTCGCCGCGAACAGTTCGGCGTGACGCGGCATCACGGCATTGAGCGCGGCGCTCGCGGCAAGCAGCGCCAGTTTTTCGACTGCAAGCCGCGCGACGCGCTCGCTATCCGGTCTGCGGAACGCCTTGCCGATGAAGGCCACCGCCTCGCTTGCGCCGGGCAGGCCCTGCGTCTGCCCGGCCAATTCCTGCAGGATCGCCGATGCAGCATCCGCCTCGCGCGAGAGCGCGCGCAGCACGTCGAGGCACATCACATTGCCCGAGCCTTCCCAGATCGCATTGACCGGCGCCTCCCGGTAATGCCGCGCCAGAATGCCCTCCTCGACATAGCCGTTGCCGCCGAGGCACTCCATCGCCTCGTAGAGGAAGCCGGGCGCGCTCTTGCAGGTCCAGTATTTGATCGCGGGCGTGAGCAGCCGCATATAGGCGGCTTCCTTAGGCTCATCCGGTGTGCGGTCGAACGCGCGGCAGAGCCGCATCACCAGCGCAACCGTCGCCTCGACATGCAGCGCCATGTCCGACAGCACCGCCTGCATCAGCGGCTGGTCGGCGAGATGCTTCTGGAACACGCTGCGATGGCGCGCGTGATGCAGCGCGTGGGCAAGCCCCGAGCGCATCAGGCCGGCAGAGGCGATCGCGCAATCCTGCCGGGTCAGTTGCACCATCTGGATGATGGTGCGGATGCCCTTGCCCTCCTCGCCGATGCGCTCGGCATAGGCGCCGTGGAATTCCACCTCCGACGACGCATTCGAGCGGTTGCCGAGCTTGTCCTTCAGGCGTTGGAAACGGATGGCGTTCACGGACCCATCCGGCGCAAAGCGCGGCATGAAGAAGCAGCTCAGGCCCTCCTCGGCCTGCGCCAGCACCAGGAACGCGTCGCACATCGGCGCCGACATGAACCATTTGTGTCCGGTGATGCGATACGCATCGCCATCGCGCGCCGCGCGCGTCATGTTGGCCCGCACGTCGGTGCCGCCCTGCTTCTCGGTCATGCCCATGCCGAGCGTCACGCCGCGCTTCTCCCACCAGGGCACGAAACTCGGATCATAGGAACGCGTGGCGATCACCGGCATCGTCCTTGCGAGGAGATCCGGCTGCGACGCCAGCGCCGCGACGGCGGCGCGGGTCATGGTGATCGGGCAGAGATGTCCGGTCTCGACCTGTGCAGCGATGTAGAATTTCGCCGCGCGCACCACCTCCGCCGCGCCGCCCGCGGGCTTGCCCTGCGCGGTCCAGGTCGAGTTGTGCACACCGGCATGGGCGCTATGCGCCATCAGTTCGTGATAGGCCGGATGAAACTCGACCACATCACGGCGGTTGCCGCGGGAATCGAAGGTGCGCAGTTTCGGCGTGTTCTCATTGGCGATGCGCCCCCGCTCCGCCATCGCCGCCGAGCCCCACTGCTCGCCGAATTGTGCGAGCTCGCCCTGTGCCGAGCCGCCGCCATTGGCGGCCACCGCCTCGACCAGCGGCTTGTCGAGCGTGAACAGATCGACATCCTCGAACGGCGGCGACTGGTTGAAGACCTCGTGGGTCGAGAAGATGGCTTGGGTCATGACGCTTCCTGAAAGCCGGAACTAGAGCATGATCCGGAAAAGTGGACACCGGTTTTCCGAAAAGATCATGCTCAAACAAAGGACTAGAGCGGGATGACGATTCGAAGAGCAGTCATCACGCTCTAGCGGCGCGGCGGAATCGGGAAATCATAGGCCTGACCGCCCCCGCCGGGCAGCGAAAAATGCCACCACTCCTTGGAATAGTTGACAAAACCCTGTCGCGCCATCGCTGCGACGAGCATCCTGCGCCACCGCCGCTGCGACCGATTGATCGAGGCTGCGGCGGTATGCGCCTTGACGTCGGAGCAATCATAGCCGGTGCCCATGTCGACGCTGCCTTCCGGTGCCCGCCTTTCCACTGTTGCCGTGCAGTCGGCATAGTCTCTCGCGGGATCGAACTTGCCGGAATTGTCGGCGGCAAGATCCACCAGCGTCAGGTCGAGCGCGGCCCCGGTCGAATGGCCGGAACGCGCGGCGATATAGCCGAGCCGGAACAGATCGGCCTTCCTGAACGCCGGATTGTAGCGCTTGCCGGCGACCGTCTCCTTGCCATCCCTCGACCACGCCACCATGTCGGAGACCGCCCGCACCGGGCGGTAGCAATCGAACATCTTCAATGAGAGCCTTTGTGCCGCGAGTTCCTGCTGCACGGCCTTCAGCCTAAGCCCGACCTCGCGCTTCACGACGCATTCCGCCGCGCCGTAGCCCCTGAGCGGCCGGCCGACGAAATTGTTCGGGCCGGCATATCGGATGTCCTGGACGATCGTGGAATCGATGTCGCGCAGGAACACGAAACCGCCCGGCAGGGTTTGCGCGCGGGCTGCCGAAATCGACATGGCTGCCACAATTCCGATGAGTATCGCTTTCACGAGGACCTACCCACTTGCGTCATGGCCGGGCTCGTCCCGGCCATCCACGTTCTTTGCGGCCGATACTTCTTTGCGGCAGATATTAAGTAAGCCGTGGATGCCCGGGACAAGCCCGGGCATGACGACGCCGTGACAGACCCGGGGATAACTCATCCACCCCCTATTCCCGCTTGCCCCGCCGACCATCCACGCCTATAGCTCTGGCTTTAATGACCCCATCATTGAAATCGACCTTTGTCCTCGGTCACCGGCATTTGCTGGGCATCGAGGGGCTTTCCGCTGCCGACATCACCGGGCTGCTTGACCTGTCCGAGGAGTATGTCGAGCTCAACCGCCAGGTGGACAAGAAACGCGCATCCTTGCGCGGCCGCACCCAGGTCAACCTGTTCTTCGAGGCCTCGACCCGCACGCAATCCTCCTTCGAGATCGCGGGAAAAAGGCTGGGCGCCGACGTCATGAACATGTCGGTGTCCTCGTCCTCGATGCGCAAGGGTGAGACCCTGATGGACACCGCGGTGACGCTGAACGCGATGCATCCGGATATCCTGGTGGTGCGCCACCATGCCTCCGGCGCCGTGGAACTGCTGGCGCGCAAGGTTGACGGTTCCGTGATCAATGCCGGCGACGGTGCGCATGAGCATCCGACCCAGGGCCTGCTCGACGCGCTGACGATCCGCCGCAACAAGGGCCGGATCGAGGGGCTGGTGGTCGCGATCTGCGGCGACGTCATGCATTCCCGCGTCGCACGCTCCAACATCCTCCTGCTCAACACCATGGGCGCCCGCGTCCGCGTCGTTGCGCCCTCGACGCTTGTGCCGCGCGGCATCGAGCGGATGGGAGTGGAGGTCGCCCGCGACATGCGCGAGGGGCTAGACGGGGCCGACATCGTGATGATGCTGCGCCTGCAGCGCGAGCGCATGAACGGCTCCTTCGTGCCGTCCTCGGGCGAATATTTCCAGTATTTCGGCCTCGACCAGAAGAAGCTGTCCTACGCCAAATCAGATGCACTGGTGATGCATCCGGGGCCGATGAACCGCGGCGTCGAGATCGACTCGGCTGTCGCCGACGGCGCGCAGTCGGTGATCCGCGAACAAGTCGAAATGGGAGTGGCAGTGCGCATGGCGGTGCTGGAAGCGCTCGCCCGCAACCTGCCGAATGCGTGAGATCATGCTGACCGATCGTCGTCCAATCCTGCTTGCCAATGCCCGCGTCGTCGATCCCTCCCGCGATCTCGACGGGCCCGCCGACGTCCTGATCGCCGACGGCATGATCCGCGATAGCAAACGCGGCATCGGCACGACCGGCGTCCCAGAGGGTACCGACATCGTCAATTGCGCCGGCAAGATCGTCGCTCCCGGTCTGATCGACATGCGCGCCTTTGTCGGCGAGCCCGGCGCCAACCATCGCGAGACCTTTGCCTCGGCTAGCCTCGCCGCAGCCGCCGGCGGCATCACCACCATCATCTGCCAGCCGAACACCTCGCCGGTGATCGACAATTCGGCGACCGTCGATTTCGTGATGCGCCGCGCCCGCGACACTGCGATCGTCAACATCCATCCAATGGCGGCACTGACCAAGGGCTTGGGCGGCGAGGAGATGACCGAGATCGGCCTCCTCAAGGCCGCCGGCGCGGTCGCCTTCACCGATGGCGACAAGAGCGTCACCAACGCGCAGGTGATGCGCCGCGCGCTCACCTACGCCCGCGACTTCGACGCGCTGATCGTGCATCACACCGAGGATCCCGACCTCGTCGGCGAAGGCGTGATGAACGAGGGCGAGTTTGCGACGAGGCTGGGGCTTGCCGGCATCCCGAATGCCGCCGAGTCGATCATGCTCGAGCGCGACGTGCGGCTCGCAGCGCTCACCGGCGGGCGTTATCACGCGGCCTCCCTCTCCACGGCGGAGTCGCTTGAGATCCTCAAACGCGCCCGCGATGCTGGCGCCGACGTCTCCGCCTCCGTCTCGATCAACCACGTCACGCTGAACGAGAACGATATCGGGCCTTACAGGACGTTCCTGAAACTGTCGCCGCCGCTGCGCACCGAGGATGACCGCCAGGCATTGGTCGCAGCGCTGGCCTCGGGTCTTATCGACGTCATCATGTCCGATCACAATCCGCAGGACGTCGAGGTCAAGCGCCTGCCGTTCGCCGAGGCCGCCCCCGGCGCGGTCGGGCTGCAGACCATGCTGCCGGCGGCCTTGCGTTTGGTCCATAATGGCGAGATGGATTTCAAGACCTTGATCCGGGCGATGTCGACCCGACCTGCCGAACTGCTGGGCCTGCCCGGCGGCTCGCTGCGCGCGGGTTCGCCGGCCGACGTGATCGTGATCGATCCGGACACGCCCTGGGTGCTCGATCCCGCCGACCTCAAATCGCTGTGCAAGAACACGCCCTTCGACGAGGCCCGCTTCTCCGGCCGCGTCGTACGCACCATTGTCGGTGGGCGGACGGTGTATGAACATGTCTAGAGCGTTTTCAAGCGAAGTGGATACCGGTTCGCGTCAAGAAAACGCGTCAAGAAAAAGAGACACCTCCGAGACATGCCGCGCCTGCGGCGGGAGCGCCGGCCATGTCCTCTGACGCCTTCCTGATCGTCGCGTTTCTGATCGGCTATCTCTTCGGCTCGGTCCCGTTCGGCCTGATCCTGACCAAGATCGCCGGCACACAGGATCTGCGCTCGATCGGGTCCGGAAATATCGGCGCCACCAATGTGCTGCGCACCGGGCGCAAGGGGCTCGCCGCGGCCACGCTGATCTTCGACATGCTGAAGGGCACCGCTGCAGTCGTGCTGTCGGGCTATCTCGGCGGCCCGAATGCGGCGATGGTGGCCGGACTCGGCGCCTTCCTCGGCCATCTCTATCCGGTCTGGCTCGGATTCAAGGGCGGCAAGGGCGTCGCTACCTATATCGGCGTGCTGATCGGCCTGTTCTGGCCGGCCGCGGCCGTCTATGGAGCCGTCTGGCTCGCGACCGCCTTCACCACGCGCTATTCGTCGCTCTCAGCGCTGGTGGCCGCCGTCGTCACCCCAATCTTCCTGTGGTGGTTCGACCACGCCGCACTCGCCGCGCTCGCCGCGGTGCTGATGCTCATGCTGTTCTACACCCATCGCGAAAACATCAAGCGCTTGCTGGCGGGAACCGAGGGGCGCATCGGCCAAAAGGCCTAGAATTCGCCATCAACCTGTTGAGGACGGGTCACATCTGTCCGAAATTCTTGCGCGACACTGGCAAACGGTAACGCGGGCTGTCATCCTTCGATTCAAATGGCGTCATACGGTTTCGTCAGGTGGACGGGATCGAACAGGATGGGATTAGCGGAATGAGCGCGCCCGATGTCGCGTCGCGTCCGGTGAGTACGTCCGGCGCGAGCGCCCTGCTCGCGGCCAGCGAAATCTGGTCATTCTCCGGCAAGACACCGACTGCCGTCGATTCAGCAGCCAAGTCCAGCTCGGAAGCTGAGCTGCCTGCCCCATCACTCCCGGACGCCATCCTGAACATGCAATCGGCGCGGGCCGACCTGCGGGCGCGCTCGCCGGTCGATAGACCGAAAAAAACGGACGCACGCGAATCGCTGGTCTGGCCGCCGCGACAATTATCGCTGGCACTGCAGGGCGGCGGCACCTTTGCCGCGTTCACGTGGGGCGCACTCGAGCGGCTCCTGGAAGAACCGGATTGCGCGTTGGACACCATCAGCGGCGCCAGCGCCGGCGCCGTCAATGCCGCGCTGCTCGCTTGCGGCCTGGTGGAAGGTGGCCGCGAAGGCGCACGTGCCGCGCTCAACCGGTTCTGGATGCGGATGATGCACGAGGCTTCGTTCCGCTCGCTGATGCTGGTCGGAGGATTCTCGCCGGCCGGACGGTCGGTCGCATTCGGGCCGACGCTGCGGTCCGGCCAGTTCGATCCGTTCGATCTCGATCCGCTGCGCCAGGCGCTCTGGAGGGATATCGATTTCTCCGCGCTGCAGAGCCCCGCCAGCCCGAAGCTTTTGGTCGCGGCGACACGCGTGCGCGACGGCCGGCAGCAAGTCTTCGGCAATGACGAGATCACCGCCGATGTGCTGCTCGCCTCGACCTGCCCGCCCCTGATCCATTGCGCGGTCGAAATCGACGGCGAGTCCTATTGGGACGGCGGCTTTGGCGGCAATCCCCCGCTGGTCCGACTCGTGCAGGAATCCGAGACGTCCAACGTGCTCGTCGTTCAAGTCACGCCGGCGCGCGACAGCTATGTTCCGATCACGCCCGCCGCGATCGATCGCCGCCTCGACCAGATCACCGCCAATTCCGTGCTCAACGCCGAGATTGCGGCGCTGGAATGGGCGCGTCCTGCGGCAGCCCCCTCGTTGCGACTATTCCGGATCGCAGCGGAAGATGAGATCGACGGGCTCGCCCAGCGCAGCGCCACCGATCTCGGGCCGGGCTTCATTCGCCAACTGCATCGGAGCGGCCGCAAGGCTGCCGAACGTTTCCTGGCGCAAGATGCCGGCTCGACGCGAATCGAGACGCCGCGCAAGTCGCGCGCCGCCGAGCCCGCACTGTTATAGTTTCGCCAGCGCCATCTCGACAAAGCGCGCCGCCGCCAGCGCCTTGGCGTCGGCAGCGAATGGCGCGATCACCTGCACGCCGACAGGCAAGTTGCCTTCGGCCACGTAGGTCGGCACGTTGACGCAAGGAACGCCCATCAACGTCCATAGCCGGTTGTAGCGGGGATCGCCGGTCGACGAGAGCCCCTTCGGCGCAGCACCGGGCGCGGACAGCGTCAGCAGCACGTCGACATCCGCAAACGCTTGCGTAAGCGCCTGCCGCGCACTACCGGCGACATCGATCGCCTCGTCGTATTGAGCCGCGCTGACATCCCTGCTCTCGTCAAGCCGGCCGCGCAGCAATGGCGGCATTGCGTCGTAGTTCTCGCGATATTTCCACGCCAGTGACCGGTGCGCCTCGAAATCCTGCACCACCGGCTGAATGCGCCAGGCTTCCGCAACGATCTCAGGCAATGACAGCGCGCGAACCGAAGCACCAGCGCGCTCGGCCATCTGCGCCGCGATCCTTAGCGCCTCCGCGCCCGACGCATCGGGCGCACCGGCAAAGTCCTGCGTCACGATGCCGATCCGCGGCGCTGTGATGGTGTCGGGCAACCGCAGCGCCGGCCGTCCCGTCATCGCCGCCAGCGCCACCGCGAGGTCGCTCACGCCTGAAGCGAACAGGCCGACGGTATCGAGCGTCCAGGAAAAGCACTTGACGCCGACCGTCGGCAGCAGCCGGTAGGACGGCTTGATCGCGGCCACGCCGCAATACGACGCCGGCCGGATCACCGAGCCTGCCGTCTGCGTCCCCAGCGCCAGCGGAATCATCCCGGCCGCGACCGCCGCCGCTGAGCCTGCCGACGATCCGCCCGGCGTGTGGCCATGATTGCGCGGATTGAGCGTCGCCGTCGGATCGTTCGCAGCGAACGCCGTCGTCGTGGTCTTGCCGACGATCGTGGCGCCGGCCTGCTTCAGCATCATCACGACAGACGCATCGGCGCGCGGCCGGTGTCCCCGGTAGATCGACGCCCCCATCTCGGTCGGGAAATCCGCGGTGTCGATGATGTCTTTGATCCCGACCGCAATCCCGCGCAGCGGCCCCGCCGCCTGCGCGCGCGGATTCTCCGCCCGCGACACGAAGGCGCCGATCGTCTTCTCCTCGGCATCGACCGCCGCGAGCGATTGGGCAAGCGCTGCATCGGGCGAGAGCTCGCCCTGCTCGATGCGACGGGTGAGTTCGGCAAGCGAGATCATCGGGAATTTCCTCCCTTCATTGGTTGGATTGGTTTTACGGGCCGCCTCCTCCTCGGGCAAGTAAATCGGACGGAAGGCCTTCACCTCCTCGTCATGGCCGGGCTTGTCCCGGCCATCCACGCCTTGCTGTGCCCCGTGCAAAGAACGTGGATGCCCGGGACAAGCCCGGGCATGACGAAGGAGACGGCAAACAAGTTGATCGCGATATCCGATTGGGCGAAGCTGCGCCGCCATGCATGACCGCACGCCCAATCACCAACTCACCGACACCGAACGCCTCGACCGCCTGCGGCTGATCCGCTCGGAGAATGTCGGGCCACGCACCTTTCGCTCGCTCCTCAATCATTTCGGCGACGCGCGCACCGCGCTCGAACATCTGCCGGACATGGCGCGCCGTGGCGGCGGTGGTGCGGGACGCATCTGCACGGTCGAGGAGGCAAAGGCCGAGCTTGCGGCCTGCAAGAAGCAGGGCGTCAGCCTGGTCGCGCCGGGCGAAGCCCCCTATCCGGCACGGCTTGCCACCATCGATGACGCGCCGCCGCTGCTTGCGGTGCGCGGCGCGCTTGACGCTCTGGCGCGGCCGATGATCGCGATCGTCGGCTCGCGCAATGCATCCGGCGCCGGGCTGAAATTTGCAAGCACCCTCGCCCATGATCTCGGCGACGCCGGCTTCGTCGTGATCTCCGGTCTCGCCCGCGGCATCGACCAGGCCGCGCATCGCGCTACCACGACGACCGGCACCGTCGCGGTGCTCGCCGGCGGTCACGACCGGATCTATCCGCCCGAGCATGAGGACCTGCTCGCGGCCTTGCTCGAACAAGGCGCAGCGATCTCCGAAATGCCGCTCGGCCACACCCCGCGCGCCCGCGACTTCCCGCGCCGCAACCGCCTGATCTCGGGTGCTGCGCTCGGCGTGGTCATCGTCGAAGCCGCGCACCGCTCGGGCTCGCTGATAACAGCGCGCATGGCGGCGGAACAGGGCCGCGAAGTCTTCGCCGTCCCCGGCTCGCCGCTCGATCCGCGCGCGGCCGGCACCAACGATCTGATCAAGCAGGGCGCGGCGCTCGTGACCAACGCGAGCGACATCATCAACGCGGTGCAGCCGATCATGGAGCGGCCGTTCGCGCTCGCTGCACGCGAAAGCGATGACGAGCCGCTCGATTTCGACACCGATCCGAGCGAGCGCGAACGCATCGTCGCGCTGCTCGGCCCGAGCCCGGTCAGCCTCGACGACCTGATCCGGATGTCGGGCCTGTCCGCCACCATCGTTCGCACGGTGCTGCTCGAGCTTGAACTCGCCGGCCGTCTCGAACGCCACGGCGGCGGACTGGTGTCGCTGGTCTAGGACGTCGTTTCTTCACCTCGCCCATAGGGAGAGGTCGAATTGCGAAGCAATTCGGGTGAGGGGTTACAGTCCCTCGATAGAGCGGATCCCCTCACCCGGCGCTGCGCGCCGACCTCTCCTATGGGAGAGGTGCAGATCCCTCGTCTCCATCGTTCACCCCCGCTCGTTCCGCGCATCGAACTCGCCTCGCGCGCGCTCGATTTCGGGCAAATGCTCGAACGCCCATTGGCCTAGCGCCTGCACCGGCTTTGAGAGGCCGCGACCGAGATCGGTCAGCTCGTAGTCGACGCGCGGCGGGATGGTTGGAAACACCGTGCGCGTGACCAGCCCGTCGCGCTCCAGCCCGCGTAGCGTCAGGGTCAGCATCCGCTGCGAGATGCCGCCGATCGTGCGCTTGAGCTCGTTGAAGCGGCGCGGTCCGTTACCGAGCAGCATGATCACCAGCACGCTCCATTTGTCGCCGACCCGCGCCAGCACCGAGGCCACGCCACGGCAGTCGCCGCCGGTATGCGGGATCGGTTCCAGGACAGGCACATGGATGTGCGCGGGTTTCACTGATGTGCTCCGGTGAGAAAAATGTGCGTTCTTGCGGGGTTTTGCCACGGTCACTCATATAGCGCCAGTTACAAACCTATACCAAAGGGTGACACCAACCATGAAACTTCTGCATCTCGACTCCAGCGTGCTGGGCCCGCACTCCGTCAGCCGTCAGGTTTCCGCCGCCATCGTCGACCGGCTGGCCAAGACCCATCCCGGCCTCGACATCACCTATCGCGACCTGACGACGACGCCGCTCGCCCACCTCTCGGGTTCCCACCTCGCCGCGAGCCAGGGTGCCACGCCGGAAGCCTCGCTGCAGGCGGACATCGCCGCGGGCCAGCAGGTGCTGGACGAATTCCTGGCAGCCGACATCGTCGTGCTCGGCGCGCCCATGTACAATTTCACTATCCCCAGCCAGCTCAAGGCGTGGATCGATCGTATCCTGGTGGCCGGCAAGACGTTCAGGTACGGCGCTGCCGGCGTCGAGGGCCTTGCCGGCAACAAGCGCATCATCGTCGCGGTCTCGCGCGGCGGCTATTACGGCGCCGGCACGCCGATGGCGGTGGCCGAGCATTTGGAGACCTATTTGCGTTGGGTGTTCGGCTTCATCGGCGTGAAGGATCCCGAATTCATCTCCGCCGACGGAATCCAGGTCGGACCGGAGCATCGGGAGAAAGCCGTCGCGGGCGCATTGCAAGCTGCCGGCAATCTCAGCGCGGCTTGAGATGCGTCCTCGCCGTCATGCCCGGGCTTGTCCCGGGCATCCACGTTGCCGCGACAAGAAAGGCGTGGATGGCCGGGTCGAGCCCGGCCATGACGAATGGAGAAAACGCTCTAATACCAGGCGCCCTGCACGCCGAAGATCAGGGCGACCAGCGAAATCAAAAGGCCGATCCCGGCAAACAGAGTGATCGAAACGAACTGCGTGTTGTCTGACTTCTGCGAGGCGCGGGAAGCCGAGACCGAAGTAGACGTGCGGACGGCGGTCGGCATGGCTGCTCTCCAAATCAAATGGTCAAAGAAATTTCCCTGCCCACCAGAACTGTCTTGGCAGCTACGACCAAGGTTCAATGCCTTGTGCCCAGTCCAATGAAATAATGCCGGCGCACCCGAAGCTCCGGTTCTGGCTAAATCAGAACCGAAGCTCCGTGTTCTTCTCTTGACGCGTTTTCTTTACGCGAACCGGATCACCGCTTATTGCCGCGGGCTCTGTCCCCGATAGATCGGAGCGCCGGCGGGCAAGGCAGTGGCACCGCCATCGACGAACAGCTCCTGCCCCTGGATATGAGCGGAATCGTCGGAAGCCAGGAACAGCACCGTCTTGGAGATGTGATCGGGTTCGCCGAGCCCACGTAACGGCGTCGACAGAGCGATGCGCGCCTCGAACGCCTTTTCTGCTTCAGGCGTTGCGGTCGCGGCACCCCAGATCGGCGTGCGGATGGCGCCGGGCGCGACCACGTTGACCCGAATGCCGCGCGGCGACAGTTCGGCGGCCATCACGCGCGCCATCGCGCGCACGCCGCCCTTGCTCGCGGCATAGGCCGAATAGCCCGGATTTCCCAGCATCGAGATCACCGACCCGTTGAGAATGACCGAAGCGCCGTCATTGAGATGCGGCACGGCCGCCTGCACCGTGAAGAACACGGCGGTTAAATTGGTGCGGATCACCTGCTCGAAAGCCGCGAGCGTGGTGCCGCCGAGCGGCGTCTGGCCGGGAATGCCGGCATTGGCAAAGACGATGTCGAGCTTGCCGAATTTCTGCGCGGCCTGCGCGACCGCGGCCTCCGTCGCTGCGACGTCGGTGGCGTCGGCAACGATCGCGATCGCATTCGGTCCCAGTTCCTTGGCCGCCGCTTCCAGCGTCGCCCGGTTTCGTCCGGTGATCGCAACCTTGGCGCCCTCCTGAACGAACAGACGTGCGGTCGCAAGACCGATGCCGCTGTTGCCGCCTGTGATCAACGCCGTCTTGTTCGCCAGTCTCACGATAGCCTCCAGTGGTTGCATTATTAAACTTCGTTGGACAACTAGGCGATCTGGTTTTATAATGCAACTACACAAGCCTGTGATATGTCTGGACGGAGATCTTGATGGTGAAGCGGACAAGCCTTGAGGGCGCGGAATGCCCAATCGCGCGCTCGCTGGATGTGCTGGGCGACTGGTGGTCGCTATTGATCATCCGCGATGCGCTGATGGGGCGGCGCCGCTTCGGCGAGTTCCAGAAGAGCCTGGGGCTCGCGAGGAACATCCTCACCGTGCGGCTGCGCGCGCTGATGAACCAGGGCATATTGGAATTGGCCCCCGCGTCCGACGGCAGCGCCTATAAGGAATATGTGCTGACCCCAAAAGGCTTCGGGGTCTTCCCGATCCTGGTGGCGCTCCGGCAGTGGAGCGAGGAATTCGACGACCATCCGGAAGAGATCGGCACCACCATGGTGGATCGCGAAAACCGCAAGCCGGTGAAGAAACTCGCGCTATGTTCCCAGGACGGCCGGCTGCTGTCGGTCGCCGACATCACCCTGAAGCGCGGCGCACCGAAGCGCGCCAGGCGCGGTGGGGCGTAGGTCCTGCTTCATCTGTGATTCGTTGCGCGCCGCAGCCTACGTCGTCATTCCGGGGCGCGACGAAGTCGAGAACCCGGAATCCATTGCGCGGCTTGCGTCGGCGGAGAAATGGATTCCGGGCTCGATGCTTCGCATCGCCCCGGAATGACAGGGGGACGCATCGCGCAATCCCCTCCTCCGTCATGGCCAGGCTTGACCCGGCCATCCACGTTCTCTCCCGTGCACGGAGGCAAAGCACGTGGATGCCCGGGGACAAGCCCGGGCATGACGGCGTCGTCTCATTCGCGCGATTTTCCTTAAGCCAATCAACGTGATTTGCTTCGTCCAGCCCTCTTACAAAAAACATTCCGCTTCCGCCGTCGGGCAAATCAGTGATTTAACTCCGCGCGTCTCACCCGAGAGAGGGGCGGCTCGCGATCGTCACGAACGTTGCGGTGAGATGCGGTGGACGCGATGTGTGTGACTGACGAGCGCGCGCATTACGGACGGCGAAGTCGTGTGGTCCTGGCGCCCCGACGCTGGCGCTAAGTTTTTTGCGCGAAGAAGTTCGCACAAGAGATGATGGTGGCAAGAAAGCCCGGTCACCAGGGAGAGCGCGAAGGAAACCGTAAAACCATCGCGCAGGGAAAGCCGGAATGCTTCGGTTGAACCTGTGGTCCTACCCCCGTGCTTTTTGTTGCACGGGACCCATGGGTGCAACCGGCACCCGGCTTTCCCTGCGCCCTCTGCTCAATGAGAGGGTGAAGAGATACGCAAACCTCGGACGCAACGCGCCGCGAGAATGCGGACCCACATCCTCTCCGCTGTTTGAAAACCGAATCGGAAACGTAGGATGGGTAGAGCAAAGCGAAACCCATCATTCACGCCGCTTGCTCCATCGTGATGGGTTTCGCTTCCGCTCTACCCATCCTACGGGACAGTGCGACGCCCCTTCACGACAGCTTGCGCTTGCTGCGCAGGCGCAGCCGTTCTTCGGCCTCGAGCTTCGCCATGCCCAAGAGATGACTCAAGACCTCCAACCGGTGACGTTCCGCGAGCTTCACGAGCTCGGTCACAGTCTCCGCAATGAAGGCCACGGCCTCATCAGGGCCGCCCTCCTCGCCGGTTTCATCCAGATGCGATCGCTTTTCCCGACCAGAAGCGGAGCGCTTCCGGCGGCCTCCCGCCCTAGCCAAAAATTTTTTCCAAAAGCACCATTTTGAAATGAGGATAGGGCCTTTTCGGCCGCAACTCTAGGACGCATTCTGCAACTTCCTAGATATTAAGTCGTAGACCCGCCCCACCCTCTCAATATCCTTCGATTTGACAGGGGGCCCCTCAACACCCATGTTCGCCCCGACAGAGGGGGTCGCGAGTCTCGCGGAGCCCGCTTTCAGTTCCTCCCATAAGCTATTGGAATGACATGAATATCGTCATTGTGGAGTCGCCGGCCAAAGCCAAGACTATCAACAAATATCTGGGCTCCTCCTACGAGGTCCTGGCCTCGTTCGGCCATGTCCGCGACCTCCCCGCCAAGAACGGATCGGTCGATCCGGACTCCAATTTCCAGATGATCTGGGAGGTCGATCCCAAGGCTGCCGGCCGACTCAATGACATCGCCAAGGCGCTGAAAGGTGCCGATCGCCTGATTCTCGCGACCGACCCTGATCGCGAGGGCGAGGCGATCTCCTGGCACGTGCTGGAGGTGTTGAAGGAGAAGCGCGCGCTGAAGGATCAGAAGATCGAGCGCGTGGTGTTCAACGCCATCACCAAGCAGGCGGTCTCCGAAGCGATGAAGACGCCGCGCCAGATCGACGGCGCGCTGGTCGACGCCTATATGGCGCGCCGCGCGCTCGACTATCTCGTCGGCTTCACCCTCTCCCCCGTGCTCTGGCGCAAATTGCCGGGCGCGCGTTCCGCCGGCCGGGTGCAGTCGGTGGCGCTGCGTCTGGTCTGCGACCGCGAGCTCGAGATCGAGAAGTTCGTACCGAGGGAATATTGGTCGCTGGTCGCGACGCTTCTGACGCCCCGCGGCGACGCCTTCGAGGCACGGCTCGTCGGCGCCGACGGCAAGAAGATCGCGCGGCTCGACATCGGCTCGGGCGCGGAAGCCGAAGATTTTCGTAAAGCCATCGAAGCCGCGCTGTTCAAGGTCGCGACCGTCGAAGCAAAGCCCGCCCGGCGCAATCCGCAGGCGCCCTTCACCACATCGACGCTGCAGCAGGAAGCCAGCCGCAAGCTCGGCTTCGCGCCGGCCCACACCATGCGCATCGCGCAGCGGCTCTATGAAGGCATCGACATCGGCGGCGAGACCACCGGCCTCATCACCTATATGCGTACCGACGGCGTGCAGATCGATCCGTCCGCGATCACCCAGGCGCGCAAGGTGATTGGCGAGGACTTCGGCAACGCCTATGTGCCCGACGCTCCGCGCCAGTACCAGGCCAAGGCCAAGAACGCGCAGGAAGCGCACGAAGCGATCCGCCCGACCGATCTCTCGCGCCGGCCCGCCGAGCTGAAGCGGCGGCTGGATAACGATCAGGCGCGGCTCTACGAATTGATCTGGACCCGCACCATCGCCAGCCAGATGGAATCCGCTGAGCTCGAGCGCACCACCGTCGACATCGAAGCCAAGGCCGGCTCGCGTGTGCTGGAATTGCGCGCCACCGGCCAGGTGATCAAGTTCGACGGCTTCCTCGCGCTCTACCAGGAAGGCCGCGACGACGAAGAAGACGAAGACTCCCGCCGCCTGCCCGCGATGAGCGCGGGCGAGCCGCTGAAGCGGCAGGACCTGACCGTCACCCAGCATTTCACCGAGCCGCCGCCGCGCTTCTCGGAAGCCTCGCTGGTCAAGCGCATGGAAGAGCTCGGCATCGGCCGTCCCTCGACCTATGCCTCGATCCTGCAGGTGCTGAAGGACCGCGGCTACGTGAAGCTCGAGAAGCGGCGCCTGCACGGCGAGGACAAGGGGCGCGTCGTGATCGCGTTCCTGGAGAGCTTCTTCCGCCGCTATGTTGAATACGACTTCACCGCCGATCTCGAGGAACAGCTCGACCGCATCTCGAACAACGAGATCTCCTGGCAGCAGGTGCTGAAGGATTTCTGGCGCGACTTCATCGGCGCGGTCAACGACATCAAGGATCTGCGCGTCGCCGAGGTGCTCGACGTGCTCGACGAGATGCTGGGTCCGCACATCTATCCGCCGCGCGCGGATGGTGGCGATCCCCGGCAGTGTCCGACCTGCGGCACCGGCCGATTGAACCTCAAGGCCGGCAAGTTCGGCGCCTTCATCGGCTGCTCGAACTATCCGGAATGCCGCTACACGAGGCCGCTCGCTGCCGATTCCGAGGCTGCCGCCGACCGCGTGCTCGGCCAGGATCCGGACACCGGCTTCGACGTCACCGTGAAGGCGGGACGGTTCGGCCCCTATATCCAGCTCGGCGAGCAGAAGGATTATGCCGAAGGCGAGAAGCCGAAGCGCGCCGGCATTCCGAAGGGCACCTCGCCGAGCGACGTCGATCTTGAACTTGCGCTCAAGCTGTTGTCGCTGCCGCGCGAGGTCGGAAAGCATCCCGAGACGGGCCAACCGATCACCGCCGGCATCGGCCGCTTCGGTCCGTTCGTGAAGCACGAGAAGACCTACGCCTCGCTCGAGGCCGGCGACGAAGTCTTCGACATCGGCCTCAACCGTGCGGTGACGCTGATCGCGGAGAAGATCGCGAAAGGTCCGAGCGGCCGGCGCTTCGGCGCCGATCCCGGCAAACCGCTCGGCGATCATCCGGCGCTTGGCGCGGTCGCGCTCAAGAACGGCCGCTATGGCGCCTATGTCACTGCTGGTGGCGTCAACGCAACGATCCCGAGCGACAAGACGCCTGACGAGGTGACGCTTGCGGACGCGATCGCGCTGATCGACGAGCGCGCAGCCAAGGGCGGCGGCAAGGCGAAGGCCAAGAAAGCCAAGGCGGAAAAACCGGCGAAGGCTGATGGCGACGCCGCGGCGAAGCCTGCCAAGAAGGCGGCGGCAAAGAAGGCGCCGAGCAAGCCGAAATCGGACGCCGCCAGCAAGGCGCGTGCGCCGGTGAAGGCTGCGAAGACATCAGCGGCAAAACCTGCCGCAACATCGAAAACGCCTGCGAAGAAAAGCGCGGGCAAGGCTCGAGGGTAAGTGAAGCAAAAGCCTGACCATGGCTTTCCGGCCAGGGACGCCATTGTCGCCTTTATCCGATCCAATCCCGGAAAAGTCGGCACGCGGGAGATCGCGCGCGAATTCGGGTTGAAGAACGCCGATCGCGTCGAGCTGAAGCGCATGCTGCGCGAGCTGGCCGACGACGGCACGATCGCCAAACGCGGCCGCAAGATTCATGAGCCGGCCGCGCTGCCGCCGACCGTGATGGCCGACGTCACCGGCCGCGATGCCGACGGCGAGCTGATCGCAACGCCCACCGAGTGGGATACGGAAGAGAACGGCACCGCGCCGAAGATCCGTATCGTCACGCCGCGCCATCAGAAGCGCGGCACCACCGCAGGGGTCGGCGACCGTGCGCTGCTGCGCATCGAGATGACGGATGAAGCCGACGGCACGCCCTATCGCGGTCGCATCATCAAGGTCATCGACCACGCCAGGACCCGCGTGCTCGGCCTGTTCCGCGCCCTCCCCGACGGCGGCGGCCGGCTGGTGCCGGTCGACAAGAAGCAGGCGGGGCGCGAACTCAACATCGCCAACGCCGACGCCGCCGGCGCCAAGGATGGCGACCTCGTCAGCGTCGATCTCGTTCGCAGCCGCGGCTTCGGTCTCGCGTCGGGCAAGGTGAAAGAGCGGCTCGGCTCGATCGCGAGCGAAAAGGCGATCAGCCTGATCGCGATCCATACTCACGAAATCCCGCAGGAATTTTCGCGCGGCGCCCTGCGCGAGGCCGAGGAAGCGAGGCCCGCGACGCTGCAGGGACGCGAGGACTGGCGCCACGTGCCGCTGGTCACCATCGATCCGCCCGATGCCAAGGATCACGACGATGCCGTGCATGCGGAAGCCGACCCCGATCCGCACAACAAGGGCGGCTACGTCATCCACGTCGCCATCGCCGACGTCGCCTATTATGTGCGGCCGGGTTCGGCGCTCGACCATGATGCGCTGATCCGCGGCAACTCGGTCTATTTCCCGGACCGCGTGGTGCCGATGCTGCCCGAGCGCATCTCCAACAATCTCTGCTCGCTGGTGCCGGGCGAGCCGCGCGGCGCGCTCGCGGTGCGGCTGGTGATCGGCGCCGACGGCCGCAAGCGTTCGCACACATTCCACCGCGTGCTGATGCGCTCGGCCGCCAAGCTGCACTACGCGCAGGCCCAAGCCGCCATCGACGGCCGGCCGGACGACACCACTGGACCCCTGCTCGATCCGATCCTGAAGCCGCTCTGGGAGGCGTATCGGCTCGTGAAGCTGGCGCGCGACGAGCGCGATCCGCTCGACCTCGATCTGCCCGAGCGCAAGATCCTCTTGAAGGCGGACGGCACGGTCGACCGCGTCATCGTCCCCGAACGTCTCGACGCGCACAGATTGATTGAGGAGTTCATGATCCTCGCCAACGTCGCCGCGGCCGAGACGCTCGAGAAGAAAGGCCTGCCGCTGATCTACCGCGTGCATGACGAGCCGACGCAGGAGAAGGTTTACAACCTCCAGGAATTCCTCAAGACGCTCGATCTTCCCTTCACGAAGGCCGGTGCGCTGCGGCCGTCGATTTTTAACCGCGTGCTGGCACAGGTCGAGGGCGAGGATTACGAGTCGCTGGTCAACGAGGTCGTGCTGCGCTCGCAGGCGCAGGCCGAATACTCCTCGGAGAACTACGGCCATTTCGGCCTGAACTTGAGGCGATACGCGCATTTCACCTCGCCGATCCGGCGCTACGCCGACCTGATCGTGCACCGTGCGCTGATCCGCGCGCTTGGGCTCGGCGATGGCGCCCTGCCGGACAGCGAGACGCCGGAGACGCTTGCCGAGATCGCCGCCGAGATTTCGATGACGGAGCGGCGCGCGATGAAGGCCGAGCGCGAGACCGCCGACCGGCTGATCGCGCATTATCTTGCCGACCGCGTCGGCGCGAGCTTTCAGGGCCGCATCTCCGGCGTCACCCGCTCCGGACTGTTCGTCAAGCTCGATGACACTGGCGCCGATGGATTGATCCCGATCCGGACGCTCGGCACCGAATATTACGACTATGACGAGACGCGTCACGCCCTGATCGGCTCCCGCAGCGGTGCCATGCACCGATTGGGTGACGTGGTCGACGTGCGTCTGGTAGAAGCTGCTCCGATCGCCGGTGCACTACGCTTTGAATTGCTGTCGAGCGGACAAGCCATTCCGCGCGGCAGAAAAAGCGAGGGCCGGCGCGAACGGAAGAAAGAAGTGCGGGGCGCGAAAGCGGGGCGCGCGACGAGCAAGAAGGATCGCAAGCCGGGCAAGCAAAAGTCCGGCAAATCGAAGCGAGGCAAGTCATGGAAACGCTGAAGCCCGTGACGACGGTGTGGACTCGCGAAGCCGCGGCGGCCGAGCGGCGCGACCTGTGGGCGGCCTTGAAGCGCGGCTTTCGCTGCCGCTGCCCACGCTGCGGCCAAGGCAAATTGTTTCGCGCCTTCCTCAAGGTCGATGGTCACTGCCCGGTCTGCGACCTGGATTTTTCGCACCATCGCGCCGACGACCTGCCGGCCTATCTCGTTATCGTCGTCGTCGGCCACATCGTGGTGCCGCTCGCGCTGTGGATCGAGACCAACTATTCACCGCCGGTCTGGCTGCAACTCTCGATCTATCTGCCGCTGACTTTCATCTTGTCGCTGCTGCTGTTGCAGCCGATCAAGGGCGCAGTCGTAGGTTTCCAGTGGGCGATGCGCATGCACGGTTTCGACGAGAACGCGCCAGACGATCTTCCGCCGATCCGATAGCCTTAAATTCAAAAAAATAACAAACGGGGATGGAATGACCGAAGCAGCGACCGCGATCAAAGCGGAAGTCAAGGAAGAAAAGGAAGCGGATCATCATCCGTATTTCCGGCCCAAGGATGCCGCGACGCTGATCCTGATCGACCGCTCCAGCGCGAGGCCGAAGGTGCTGGTCGGCAAGCGCCACGACAAGGTCGTGTTCATGCCCGGCAAATACGTCTTTCCCGGCGGCCGCGTCGATGCGGCCGACAACCGCGTCCCGGTCGCCGCTCCGATCAGCAAGGAGCTCGAGACGAACCTGCTGAAGGGCAGCCCGAAGATCACGCCCGGCCGCGCGCGTGCGCTCGCCAATGCGGCGATCCGCGAGGCCTGCGAGGAGACCGGCCTGTGCCTCGGCCGCAAGGCTGAGAAGCCCGGCAACCTCGATGGTCCGTGGAAGCCGTTCGCCGATGCCGGCCTATTGCCCGACCCCTCCGGCCTGTTTCTCATCGCGCGCGCGATCACCCCGCCTGGCCGTGTCCGCCGCTTCGACACGCGCTTCTTCACGGCGGATGCCTCCGCCATCGCCCACCGCGTCGAGGGCGTGGTGCATGCCGATGCGGAATTGGTCGAGCTGGTCTGGGTCGAGATCGGCTCCGAGCCATTGGCGGACGCCCATGCCATGACCAAGAACGTGCTGGCCGAGCTCGACCGCCGGCTTGCTACCGGTCCGCTCAACCACGACGCTCCGGTGCCGTTCTTCCATTTCTACGGCGGCAGGATGCAGAAGGACATTTTGGGAGCTTGACAGAGGCATGTCGCGCAAGTGTGCAAAAACAAAATAATCTTCCCAGTGGCGCCGCCGTGCTTCGTGCCTATCTGCTCCTGAACGACCCACACGGAAACGGGGCAAATGGCACAGCGTCAACTCAAGCTCGGCGCTTTCATGCGGCCGATCAGCATCCACACCGGCGCATGGCGCTATCCCGGCGCCTGGCCGGACGCCAATTTCAACTTTTCCCATATCAAGCAGCTCGCCCAGAAGCTGGAAGCCGGCAAGTTCGACGCCTTCTTCATGGCGGACCATCTGGCCGTGCTGAACATGCCGATCAATGCGCTGAAGCGCAGCCACACCGTGACCTCGTTCGAGCCGTTCACGCTGCTGTCGGCGCTCGCGACGGTGACGGAGAATATCGGCCTGGTCGCGACCGGCTCGACCACGTTCGACGAGCCCTATCATGTCGCCCGCCGCTTTGCCTCGCTCGACCACATCAGCGGCGGCCGCGCCGGCTGGAATATCGTCACCACCTCCAATCCGGATGCGGCGCTCAATTTCGGGCTCGACGACCATATGGAGCATGCCGAACGCTATCGGCGCGCGCGGGAGTTCTACGACGTCGTCACCGGGCTCTGGGATTCCTTTGCTGATGATGCCTTTGTGCGCGACGTCGAATCCGGGCTCTTCGTCGATCCTTCGAAGATGCATGTGCTCAATCATGAGGGAAAATACCTGAAAGTGCGCGGTCCTCTGAACATCGCACGCCCGGTGCAGGGCTGGCCGGTGATCGTGCAGGCCGGCGCATCGGAGGACGGCAAGCAGCTCGCGGCGGAGACGGCGGAAGCGGTGTTCACCGGTGGCGGCAGTCTCAGCGACGGGCAGAAGCTTTATGCCGATATCAAGGGCCGCATGGACAAGCTCGGCCGCGACCGCGAGCATCTGAAGATCCTGCCGGGCGCCTTCGTCGTCGTCGGCGACAGCGTCGAGGAGGCCAAGGAGAAGCGGGCGTTGCTCGACAGCCGCGTACACTACGACAGCGCGATCGCCTCGCTCTCGGTGATCCTGGGCACCGACGCGTCCGGATTCGATCCGGATGGGCCGTTGCCGCCGATCCCCGAAACCAATGCCAGCAAGAGCGGGCGCCAGCGCCTGGTCGACGTCGCCGCGCGCGACAAGCTCACCGTGCGTCAGCTCGCACAGCGCGTCGGCGGCTATGGCGGGCTGGCCTTCGTCGGCACTCCGAAACTGATCGCCGACCAGATGGAGGAATGGCTAACGAGCTATGCCTCCGACGGCTTCAACATCATGTTCCCGTACCTGCCGGGCGGGCTCTACGATTTCGTCGACAAGGTGGTGCCGGAACTGCAGAAGCGCGGGATCTTCCGCAAGGAGTATGAAGGCAAGACGCTGCGGGAGAATCTGGGCCTGCCGCGGCCGAAAAACCGGTTTTTCGCGCACTGATCCGCCCGAATTGGGCCGGTTTGGGTCCGGAAAACCTTGACTTTGGGCCGATTCTGACTAGTTTGCCGGCCAAACGCGGGCCGCTTGGCCGGCTCCTATACCCCACATTTCCTGAGGTTTTGACATGGCCAAGGCGGTCACCATCAAGGTCAAGCTCGTGTCGTCCGCCGACACCGGCTACTACTACGTCGCCAAGAAGAATTCGCGCACCATGACCGACAAACTGGTCAAGAAGAAGTACGATCCGGTCGCGCGCAAGCACGTCGAATTCCGCGAAGCCAAGATCAAGTAAGATCGCGGGACACTACCCACTCGAACGGGGCCTCGCGGCCCCGTTTTTATTTTGTGGCCCGGGGGCAAGGGCTCACATGATCGCAACCTTGGACGAAGGAAGCGTCGGCGGTTACTCGGTCGCATATGGCCGCGAGGACATCTACTTTCCCGTCTACATCACCGCCGCCCTCGCCGCGATCTTCTTCACAGCCACCTGGATCACCGGCGCGCTGTATTGGCTGGCGCTTGCGGCTGCGGCGGCTGGCTTCACCTACTACAACATTCCCCTGCTGGAGACCGGGCGCCCGACCATCGGCGCCAATCAGTACGGCATCTTCATCCAGGCCTTCGGCCTGATCCGCTGGCGCGCCATCGAACGCATCGACCTCGTCCAGATCGCCGAGCGCGCGATGACCGTCCATGAATTGCAGATCGCGCTCAGCATGCCTCTCAGCGGCGCGCTCGTCGCCGACTGGCGCAAGCGGCCGGCCTATCGCCGCTTGATGCGGCTGCCGTGGCGCATGGACCACCGCGCCGTGGTGTGCGTCAACCTGGAGCCATTCGACCGGTCGCCCGACGACATCCATCGGACATTCCTCAGGATGTGGCGTTACTACCGGAGCTAAGTCAGTGCACCACTTCACCATGCAGCGCGAGGTCGAGGCCGTCGCGCTCGGCGTCCTCGTGCACCCGAAGCCCGACGAACACCTTGACCGCAGCGAGGATGATCAAGCTGACGACGGCATCGTAAACGATCACGGAGGCTACGCCGACGCACTGGTTGAAGAACTGACCAGCGTTCCCCTCCAGAACGCCGGCCGTCCCGCCGTATTGTTCGACCGCGAACACGCCCGTGAGCAGTGCCCCGACGATGCCGCCAATCGCATGCACGCCGAAGCAATCGAGCGCGTCATCATAGTTGAACGTGCGCTTCAAGCCGGTGCATCCCCAATAGCAGAAGACGCCTGCGCCAATTCCAATTGCAAAGGAGCCGACCGGTCCCACGAAACCGGAAGCCGGCGTGATGGCGACGAGGCCCGCGACCGCGCCCGAGCAGATGCCGATAACGGTCGGTTTGCCCTTGAGCGTCCATTCCACCAGCATCCAGGTGAAGGCAGCAACCGCCGTGGCGATCTGCGTCACCAGCATGGCCATGCCCGCCTGCATCCCCGCCGAGACGGCGGAGCCGGCGTTGAAACCGAACCAGCCGACCCAGAGCAAAGAGGCCCCGATGAAGGTGAGAACCATGTTGTGAGCAGGCCCCGTCTCCTTGCGCTTGCCGAGCATGATGGCGCACATCAGACCTGCCACGCCGGCGTTGATATGCACGACGGTACCGCCGGCGAAATCGAGCACCTTCACCCATGCGTTCTCGTTGGCAGCGGCGAAGACGCCGTCGGGTCCCCAGACCCAGTGCGCAGCCGGCGCATAGACCAGGATCGCCCACAGGCCGATGAACCACAGCATGGCCGAGAATTTCATGCGCTCGGCAAATGCGCCGGCAATCAGCGCCGGCGTGATGATCGCAAATGTCATCTGAAAGCAGATGTACACGGCCTCGGGAATGGTTGGAGCAAGCGGATTGGGATTGCCAATTCCGCCCTTGCCGATGTCGCTCAGGATGTCCTTGAGGAACATGCGATCGAGGCCGCCGACAAGGGGCGTGCCAGCGCGAAATGCCATGCTGTAAGTCAGAATGGCGAATAGAATGGTGACGAGACAGGTGACCGCGAAACTGGTCATCACGGTGTCGCCGACGTTCTTCTTGCGCACCATGCCGCCATAGAACAGGCCGAGGCCCGGGATCGTCATCATCAAGACGAGCGCGACGGATGTGAGCATCCACGCCGTGTCACCCGAGTTCGGCGTGCACTTTTCAAGGACCTTGCCGCCGCAGGCCGGCGGCGTCGCGTCCTGCGCAAACGCAATGTCGCCCAGTGCGAGACCGAGGAGCGCAATTGCCAGGAAAGTCGCCAGGAAAGCAGCCGCGAATTTCACGAGCCTTTGGCTCGCATAGATCCTTGAGTGCATCATCTTTCTCCCGTCGCAAGAGAAGTCGGCGAAAGGCTTGAAGAGAGGCTTTGCCGCGCCGGCACACGCGCGGCTTGCTGCTCAACGGACGTCACCAAATGTCTGCTGTGGCCCGCTCGTCGGGTTTTCGCAGTGCTTTGGAGCGCCGCAATTGGCCTGCAGTGCTTGCCCAGAATTGGCAACGTGCCCGACTTGGGCACAAAGCTCGGGCAACTCGGCGCCGCGGCACGGCCGTCGAGTTTCAGTGGCTTGGGATTGGCGGCGACTAGCCTCATGGGCTGCCAGCCTTTTCAGAGACACCAAAGTCGGAAGACGTCCGTGTCGGTCTCCGACTCCCAATTCTTAGCCAGACTTAATCAAGTTTCGTGCCACCAACCATGCAGAGAAAACCCGTTGAATCAACATCGTCTCTCGTTCACCAACGCGTGAACTAACTTGGCTGCTGCCGATTTTGAAAGCACATCACTGACCATAATTTAATCAGCCACGATGGCCGTCGGCATGGCGCAGCAGTCCTCCGCGGAGGACTAGCCACCGGCGCGGACTTTACGCCGCCTTCAATAGCGGCGGCTGCGAAGGCCGCACCAGCGCAAACGCCACCTGGATGATGCCGCCGGCAAGCCCCAGCGCGACGCCGATGCGCCAGGCCATGGTGTAGGAGCCGAGCGCGTCGTACAGCAGCCCTCCCCCATAGGCGCCGAGGAAGCTGCCGATCTGGTGGCTCATGAACGCGAGCCCCTGGATCATCGCCTGCCAGCGCAGCCCAAACATCTCCGCCACGGCGCCCGCGACCAGCGGGCCGACGCCCATCCACAGGAAGCCCATGATGGCTCCGAACAGCAGCGTGGAGGCAGGCGTCGCCGGCAGCATGAAATACCAGGCGAGCGCCAGCGAGCGCAGGATGTAGATCATGCCCAGCAGCGCAAGCTTGTTCCAGCGCTGGCCGGCCCAGCCGAAGAAGAGAGAGCCGAGTACGTTAAAGCCGCCAATCATGCCGAGCGTCTGCGCGCTCAGCATTGGGTCGAGGCCGCAGATCGCGAGATAGGACGGTAGATGCGTGGTGAGGAAGACGAGTTGCATGCCGCAAACGAGATAGGCGCAAGTCATCACAACGAACGAGGCGTTGCCGAGCGCTGCTCGCGCGGCAATGGCTGCGGTGGCCTCGCCGATGTCCTCGGATGACCTTGGCTTGGGCAGCGGGACCTTGTCGATGCGACCCGCGTACCAGGCGGCAGGAATCATCGCGAGCGCCAGCACCACGAAGCCGAGCAAACCGACGCGCCAGCCGAAACCTTCATTGAGAAGCTGTCCGATCGGGGCCGACAGCAGCGCGCCGAGCGATCCGGCACCGGAGACGATGCCAAGCACCGTCGAGCGCACCGTCTCGGGCACCGCGCGGGCAGCGACCGACATCGCGATCGCGGCTGCCGTGCACGCCATCGAGGTACCGATCAGGACCCCACCGCCGATCATGATGCTGATGACGCCGTGCGCGCCCGCCATGAACGCAAGGCCCGCGATATAGAGCAGCGAGCCAACCACCATGATCGGGCGAAAGCCGTACCGCACCGTCATGGCGCCGGCGAGCGGCTGCAGGAAGCCCCAGGCGAGGTTCTGCACCGCCAGCGCCAGCGTGAAGTCGGAAACAGAAATCCGGATGTCGTGCGTCAGCGGCTGCATGAAGATGCCGAGGCTCTGGCGCAGGCCCATGCTCAGCGTGAGCATGATCGAGGCTCCGATCAGGATGGGCAGCGTGGGACGCAGGACTTGCAGCAAGGGCATTGTTTTTGTTCTCCCTATCGATGGCGGCGCAGCAAGGTCCACCTGCGATTCACGCATTTTTTAGTTACACAGACCTGTGTACCTTGGCTATAAGGGAGGGGTGCTGTCAAGCGAGTGAGATACGGAGCCAACGCATGGCTTCTCCGCACCAGAAACAGACGATGAGGGACCGCATCCTTCAGACCGCCGACCGGCTGTTCTACCTGAAGGGCATTCGTGCCATCGGCGTCGACACGATTTCCGCCGAGATCGGCATCAGCAAGCGCACGCTCTACAATCACTTTCCGTCTAAGGACGCGCTGATCGCGGCCTATCTCGAGCATCGCTTCGTGCAGCCGAAGCCGTCGGACAAGTCGCCGGTCGAGCAGATCCTCGGCACCTTCGATGCGCTGGAGCGTCGTTTCGGCGCCAAGGATTTTCGTGGCTGCCCCTTCGTCAACGCGGTCGCCGAACTCGGCAGTGAAGACAAGTCGGTCAAGAAGATCGCCATCGCCTTCAAGGAAAGTCGGCGGCTGTGGTTTCGCGATCGATTGGTCGAGCTAGGCGTTGCCGATCCGGAGGGGCTTGCGATCCAACTGCAATTGCTGGTCGATGGCTCGATCGCGCAGGATCTCGTCCGCGACGATCCCGCGATGGCGCGCGCGGCGAAAGATGCGGCGCGGGTGCTGCTGGAGAATGCCGGGGTGAAGGTCAGTAGCCCGGATGAAGCGAAAGCGTAATCCGGGGGCGGACGATGAGCGCACGCGCCCGTGGAGAGAACCCCTCACCCAAACGAGTACGTTGCTGGTACCGGAGCAGTCCTCTCCCACAAGGGGCGAGGGCGCATCAACCGGCACCTGCAAGGCAGGGACGAATTCTGTTCGAACGGCGATGGCGCGTCCTTTCCTTCTCCCCTTGTGGGAGAAGGTGGCGCGCATGCAATGCGCGACGGATGAGGGGTTCTCTCCGCGGGCACGCCGCATCCCGCGCGCTACGGAGCGGCTATGCCGCCGCTGAGACCACCCTGTTGCGGCCATCGTGCTTGGCGCGGTAGAGCGCGTTGTCAGCGCGTTTGAGCACGTCGGAGACCGACTCGCCCTTGCGCTCCAGCGTGGTGAGACCGATCGAGATCGTGACCTCGATGCGGTTGGCGCCCTTGTTGATGGAGAAGGATTCACCGGCGATCGAGCGGCGCAGGCGTTCGGCGACCATGCTGGCGACGTGAAGGTCGGTTTCAGGCATCACGATCACGAATTCCTCGCCGCCATAGCGGCAGGCGAGATCAATGCCGCGGATCGATTTGCGGATCCGTGTCGCGAAGTCGCGCAGGACGTCGTCGCCGGCGTCATGACCATAGGTGTCGTTGATCGCCTTGAAGTAATCGATGTCGAGGATCATCAGCGCCAGCGGCTTGCCGCGGGCGGAGGCCTGTTCGGCGAGGGTCCCCAGATGGCTCTCCATGTAGCGGCGGTTATGCAGCCCGGTCAGCGCGTCCGTGATCGCCATCTCGATCGAGTTCTGCACATTGTCGCGCAGATGATCGGTATAGCGCCGGCGCCGAATTTGCGTGCGCGCCCGCGCCAACAGTTCGTTCTTGTCGATCGGGCGCAGCAGGTAATCGTTGACGCCGATCTCGAGCCCACGCAGCAGCCGCGCATTGTTGTCCGCATCCGAGATGGCGAGGATCGGCAATTGGCGGGTCCGCTCCAGCGAGCGCGCCTGGCTGCAAAGCCGCAGGCCGTCGTAATTGTCGAGGCTGAGCGAGACAATCAGCAGGTCGTAATTGCCCTCGGCGGCATTGAACAGCGCTTCCGCCGGGTTGGTCTCGACATCGACCGTATGCTCGGCCGACAGCATCGGTGCGAGCCGTTCGTAGGACGACGGCCGGTCGTCGACCAGAAGGATGCGGCCGCCAAGCCCCTTGTCGGCAATCGCGCTGCGTTCGGGCGCCTGCATGCCGATCTCGAGCGAGGTGATCGCGCGCATGCGCAATTCATCGGTCATCATCTTCAGTCGCGTCAGCGAGCGCACGCGTGCGATCAGCACGACGTCGGACACCGGTTTGGTCAGGAAGTCGTCGGCGCCGGCTTCCAACCCGCGCACGCGATCGGCGGGGCTGTCGAGCGCGGTGACGATGACGACCGGAATGAAGTGCGTGGCCGGGTTGGACTTGAGGCGGCGGCACACCTCGAAGCCATCCATGTCAGGCATCATGACGTCGAGCAGGATGATATCGCACTCGGCACGAGCGCAGATCTGCAGGGCCTCGGCGCCGTTGGAAGCGGTCAGCACGTCGAAATATTCGGCCGACAGTCGTGCTTCCAACAACTTGACGTTCGCGGGAACGTCATCGACCACGAGGATACGCGCAGACATCGAAACTCTACTCCCCTACCCGATAAAGCGTCGGACAGTCTCAATGAATTTGCCGACCGAAATTGGTTTGGACAAATAGGCCTCGCATCCGCCCTCGCGGATGCGTTCCTCATCGCCCTTCATCGCGAACGCGGTGACCGCGACCACCGGGATCTTGCGCAGATCGGGATCATCCTTGATCCAGCGCGTGACTTCGAGCCCGGAGACCTGCGGAAGCTGGATGTCCATCAGGATCAGGTCGGGATGCAGCTTGCGGACCAGATCGAGCGCTTCGAAGCCGTTGCTCGTGCCGGAGGTCTGATAACCGTGCGCCTCCAGCAGGTCGCGAAAGAGCTTCATATTGAGCTCGTTGTCCTCCACGATCAGGACGGTCTTGGCCATCCCGTCCCTCCAAAGCCGTAGGAAACAGTCCCTGATACGGTACGTTCGATACCGCGCTCGGGCGCGTCGAAATGTAAAATCAAACTAGCGCCAGATTCGCTCAAACCCGTTAAGCCCGACGCTATCTTGTGTGGCGTGGTTTCCACTTGCTTGAACAGGTCCGAAAGACTCGGGCATGATGCGTCTCATTAGAGAACATAAGTTAACGGAAAGGCAAACCGGCCGTTGAAAAAGCCTGTTCAAAATCCCCGCGAAGTAGCTGAAATCGTTGCGGTTCAGGCACTGGGTTTCATTGCCGGCGACCCCGAAAGGCTGGGCCTGTTCCTGGCCGAGACGGGAATCGGCCCGGAGACGCTCCGCTCGGCCGCCTCCGATCCAAAGTTCCTTAGCTCGGTGCTCGATTTCGTGATGCGGGATGATGCGACCGTGCAGGCGTTTGCGAAGGCTTCCGAGCTGCACCCGACCAACATCGCCGCGGCCCACCAGGTCTTGAACGATCCCAAATGGGAACGCGACGTGCCGTGAGCGCTCCGCTCACGAGCAACGGCCCCCGCTGCTTCTGCCGGGATTGTCTCGGCGATCTCGACTTCAAGGCAAGGCGCTGCAGCCATTGCGGCTCGCCGCGCCTGGTTCGCCATGACGCCCTGCCCCGGCTTGCGCTGGCGCATATCGATTGCGACGCCTTCTACGCCACGGTCGAAAAACGCGACAATCCTGATCTCGCCGACAAGCCTGTCATCATCGGCGGCGGCAAACGCGGCGTGGTCTCGGCCGCCTGCTACGTCGCGCGGACTTTTGGCGTGCGCTCGGCCATGCCGATGTTCAAAGCGCTCGAGCTTTGCCCGTCGGCGACCGTGATCCCACCGGACATGGCGAAATATGTCCGCGTCGGCCGCGAGGTGCGCCACGCGATGCAGGCGCTGACGCCCCTGGTCGAGCCGTTGTCGATCGACGAGGCCTTCCTCGATCTCTCCGGTACTGAGCGCGTCCACGGCATGATCCCGGCGAAAGTGCTTGCGGGCTTTGCCCGCGACGTCGAGCGCAATATCGGCATCACGGTGTCGGTCGGGCTGTCCTGCAACAAGTTCCTGGCCAAGATCGCGTCCGACCTCGACAAGCCGCGTGGCTTCGCCACGCTCGACCAGGACGAAGCGCGCGAGATGCTCGCGGACAAGCCGGTCGGATTCATTTTCGGCGTCGGCCCTGCGACCCAGGAAAGGCTGATCCAGCGCGGTTTTCGCACCATCGCCGACCTGCAGCGCGCGGACGAGAACGAGCTGATGAAGCAGTTCGCCAGCGAAGGCCGAAGGCTATGGCGGCTTGCGCGCGGCATCGACGACCGCCGCGTGGTAGCCGATCGCGGCGCCAAGACGATCTCGAGCGAGACCACGTTCGAGAACGACATCCGCGATTTCGTCACGCTGGAAAGGCTGCTGTGGAGATTGTCCGAGAAGGTCTCGGCGCGGCTGAAGAACAGCGAGCTTGCAGGCTCCACCATCACCTTGAAGCTGAAGACCGCCGATTTCCGACCGCGCACCCGCTCGCAATCGATCGCGGCGCCAACCCAGCTCGCCGGAAAGATCTTTGCGGTGTCGCGCGAGATGCTGGCGAAGGAGATCGACGGCACCGCCTTCCGCCTGATGGGCGTCGGCGTCAGCGCGCTGCGGCCGGGATCGGCGGCCGACGACACCGACATGCTCGACCGACGCTCCGCCCATGCCGAGCGCGCAATGGATGACTTGCGCAAGAAGTTCGGAAATGCGGCGGTGATTAGGGGGATTTCTTACAAGGGGCCGGCGAAGGCGGAATAGGCCTCCATCGTCATGGCCGGGCTTGTCCCGGCCATCCACGCCTTCGCGGTGGCGGCAAGAACGTGGATGCCCGGGACAAGCCCGGGCATGACGGCAGAGTACGCCGCGAATAATACCTCACTTACACGGCTTCGAGTCCTTGACGTCGAACTTGCCCATCGCGCCTGATATCACGAAGTCATTGTAATCCAGCACCAGCGCACGGGAGACGCCGTTCTCATAGAGCTCGAACGACATCGCGTAGACCGGCGTCTGCTCGCCATCAACGGCCTTGGCGTCCCGGTCATAGTAGCTCACCGTCACCGGCCAGCGGGTCATCGCTTTCATCGCATCGTTCGTGCTCGAAGCATCGGGCGACGCCGGCGCGCGCTCGCCGGGGATCGGCTGTCCGATCACCGAAAGCGTGTTGTAGACCTTTTCGCCATTGTCGGAGCCGTCATAGACCGTGAGCTCGAGCACGCTCTTGCCCTCGCGCGCAGCAGTGATGATGTGCTGGATCTGCTCGGTCGGAAATACGACTTTGCCGTCGAGCTGAAAGGTCTTCGCCACCGGCTGCTTCAGCTTGACCGTGATGTGGTCGCCCACCCGCTCCGCCACGCCATCCACCGGCGCGGAATCGCCGTCGTTCATCCGCGTATCGATCTTGAACCGGTAGCTCTTGCCGGCGGCATCCTCCCAGGACGAAGAGCGCAGGTCGGAGAGCGTAACCTTGCCCTCGCCGCTGTCGAGCTCCGATACCTGGCGGAATTCGGATGTGTAGCCCTCGCAGGTGCTGCCGGAGAAATTGTAGAGGATGCGCCCGCGCACGCCGCTGATCGCGTTGGAACCACGCGACTTCACGAGATTGAGCTCGTAGAGCGCCTGATGCGACAGAAACGGCACCGTTCCGGCCGTCGCTGCTCCGTTGATGAATCCCGATCCTGCGGCTACGGCAATAGTCATCGCCAAAACGCGAGGCGGAATCCGGAACAGGCGGGCCATGTATATCCCTTTAGGAAACGGGCGATTCGTCACAATAGTGACGGCTCTATTGCGCCGCAACTGGGGCAGTTTCACAAAAAGGTAACGCCGAGGACGCGAGTGATGCGTTTTTCGGCATATTTCACCGGGGTTTACGCAGAAAGCGCCGTCCTTGACCGATCCGCGGCCGACTTGAAAGCGGCGGCGCGATGCGCGAAACAGTGCGCCCTGATTGTCACTGAACCGGGGACGGAAAACATGGCAGGTACGGTCGAACAGAAACTGGCGGCACAGGGCATCACCCTGCCCGAGCCCGCTGCTCCCGTGGCGAACTATGTCGGCTTCGTCCGGACCGGCAACCTGCTGTTCGTCTCCGGCCAGCTTTGCTTCGATGGCCAGGGCAAGCTGATCGCCAAGGGCAAGCTGGGCGCCGGCGTCACCCTCGAGCAGGGTCAGGCCGCCGCCCGCGGCTGCGCGATCAACCTGTTTGCGCAGATCAAGGCCGCGCTCGGCGACCTCGACAAGGTCGCGCGCGTGGTGCGGCTCGGCGGTTTCATCAATTCGACGCCCGACTTCCTGGACGCACCGAAGGTGCTGAACGGCGCCTCAGACCTGATGGTGGCCGCCTTCGGCGACAAGGGCCGGCACGCCCGCACCACCGTTGGCGTCGCTTCGCTGCCGGCGGACGCCGCTGTGGAAGTCGAAGGATTGTTCGAGGTCATCTGAGCGATGCGAGCTCCCGACTGGCTGACGGCACGGCCGGTCGCCCATCGCGGCCTGCATGATGCCGCGCGCGGCATCATCGAGAACATGCCGGCGGCGGCAGAGGCGGCCATCGCGGGCAATTTCACCATCGAGTGCGATATCCAGCTTACCGCCGACGGCGAGGCCATGGTGCATCACGACGATGCGCTCGGCCGGCTCACCGAGGGCTCGGGCCTCCTGCTCACCAAGACGGCGGCCGAACTGAAGACCGTCAGGTTCAAGGACACCGCGGAGCGCATGATGTCGCTCGGCGACCTCTGCGCGCTGGTTGCCGGCCGCGTGCCGCTCCTGGTCGAGGTGAAGAGCCATTTCGACGGCGACCGCAAATTGGTGAAGCGGATGGCCGAGGTGCTGAGCAGCTATGCCGGCCCCGTGGTCGGCATGTCCTTTGATCCGGACCAGGTGCTGGCGCTGCGCGAGATCATGCCAAGGCTTCACCGTGGCGTCACCGCCCAGCGCAATTATGACGACGGGTATTGGGCCAAGCTCACGCCGGCACAGCGCGACAGCATGCTGTACCTGCGCCACGGCTTTCGCACCGAGCCGCATTTCGTCGCCTTTTGGGTCGACCAGTTGCCGGCGCCCGCTCCCTGGATCGCCCGAAACCTGTTCGGCTGCCCGCTTCTGGCCTGGACCGTGCGCACGGCGGAGCAGCGGGCGAAAGCGGCACGCTATGCCGACCAGATGATCTTCGAAGGTTTCATGCCGGGAACCTGAGATGTGGCTGGCGGACTTGAAGTCGGCATTGCGATGCACGATCTTTCCAAGGCGCAGGTCACCATGGGCGATGGCCGCTCGCACAGGGGACCGGTTCAAATTCTCAATGACCTCATCTGAAATCACCCTCGAAGCCGTTCCGTCCGTCAGCGACATCAAGGCTGCCGATTGGGACGCTTGTGCCAATCCGACGGTCGATCCCACCTCGCTCGACGCCCTCGACACGCTGGCTTTACCGAGTTCCGGAGGTCTTGCGTGCATCCGTGCAAGACCTTCCTATAACCCATTCGTTTCACATGCCTTTTTTGCAGCGTTGGAGGCCTCTGGCTCGGCCGTTGCGCGGACCGGCTGGGGGCCGCGGCATCTGCTGGCCAGGCTGGATGGCGAGATCGCCGGGATCGTCCCCTGCTATCTCAAGTCCCACTCGCAGGGCGAGTACGTTTTCGATCGCGGCTGGGCGGACGCCTACGAGCGCGCCGGCGGCCGGTATTATCCGAAGCTCCAGGTGTCGGTCCCCTTCACGCCGGCCACCGGGCCCCGCCTCCTGCTTCGCAACGGCATCCCCCGTGAGCAGATCAGGTCGGCGCTTGCCCATGGCCTGATGGCGCTGTGCGAGGCCACCGAGGCCTCCTCCGTGCACGTGACCTTCGCAGGCGAGGACGAAGCAAAGTTTCTGGGCGGACATGGTTTCCTGCAGCGGACCGACCAGCAGTTCCACTGGCACAATGCCGGCTTCAAGAGCTTCGACGATTTCCTCGCCACGCTGAATTCGCGCCACCGCAAGGCGATCAAGCGCGAGCGGCGCGAGGCGCTTGCGGCTGGTGTGACGATCCACTGGCTAACTGGCGAGGAGATCACCGAGGATGCGTGGGACGCGTTCTTCGACTTCTACATGGAGACCGGATCGCGCAAATGGGGCCGGCCGTACCTGAACCGGAAATTCTTCTCGCTGATCGGCCAGAGCATGGCCAAGGACGTGCTGCTGGTGATGGCCAAGCGCAATGGACGCTGGATTGCGGGCGCCATCAACTTCATCGGTTCGGACACGCTGTTCGGCCGCAACTGGGGCGCGATCGAGCACCATCCGTTCCTGCATTTCGAGGTCTGCTACTATCAGGCGATCGACTTCGCCATCCAGAACGGATTGAAGGTGGTCGAGGCCGGCGCGCAAGGCGAGCACAAGCTCGCACGCGGATATTTGCCGCAGACGACCTATTCCGCCCACTATATCGCGGACCCAGGTCTGCGCCGGGCGATCGCCGATTACCTCAAGCGCGAGCGCGCCTATGTCGCTGAGGTCGGCCGTGAGCTCACTGACGCTGGCCCGTTCCGCAAGGGCGGCGACGAGGCTTGAGCTTTCTGCTAGGACCCGAGAACTTCTGATGTGAGGAACCGCCATGCCCGCCTATGACCCCCAAAATCCCTTCGCAAAGATCCTGCGCGGCGAATTCCCCTGCTACAAGGTCTACGAAAATGAGTACGTGCTGGCCTTCCTCGACATCATGCCGCGCTCGCCCGGCCATACGCTCGTGATCCCGAAGGCCCCTGCCCGCAACATCCTCGACATCTCGCCCGACGATTACGCCCATGTCGCGCGCGCCGCCCACAAGATCGCCGCAGCGGCCATGAAAGCCTTTCAGGCCGACGGCATCACCGTGCAGCAGTTCAACGAGCCAGCCGGCGGCCAGGTCGTCTTCCACCTCCACATGCATGTGATGCCGCGCCAGGACGGCGTCGCGCTGTTGCCGCCTGCAAGCCGCAAGGAGGATGCGAAGGTGCTGGAGGACAATGCGACCAAGCTGATCGCCGCGCTGGGGTAACGGCTCTCTCCACTCGTCATTCCGGGATGCGCCGTCAGGCGCAGGCCCGGAATCCATTGGACCCCATGCGCTGCGGCGAAATGGATTCCGGGCTCGCGCTGCGCGCGCCCCGGAATGACGAGCGGGACGAGAAAATCACTCCGTCTCGAAATCGCCGGGCTGTGGCGGCGCGAGCGGGGTGAATTCGCAGCGGTCGGGCTTGACGTCGAGCAGCGGCGTCTCGTCGAGACAGTCCAATCCGCGCACCAGGATGACGTTGCCCTCGACGCCGACCAGCTTCACGATCGAGGTCGCGATCGGGTTCGGTCGCACCGGGGAGCGAAGCGAGAAGGCGCCGCGGGTCTTGCCGTTGCTCTTCGGGCTCTGCAGCACGAGGTCGCGGCGCGACTGGTGCAGCCAGTAGAGCACTTCGAGATTTTCGTAGAAATCGACGCCCTTGATGGCGGGCACCCAGGGCTCGAAAATCTCCAGACGACAGACGGGCCCGTCCTGGCGGCCTTGGCGCGGCGTCGTCAGCCGCGAGGTCCAGGGCGTGCGGATGCGGCCGATGAAGATCAGGCCGGCGTCCTGCGTCGGCGGCATCTCGACGGCGGCTTCGCCCGGGCGTATCTCACCTTCTCGAACCATGTCTCAATCCACAGATAGCTGCTTGCCGATCGACAGTAACGCATTGCGCGGCGGCTGCAATCAGCCGAGCCACCATTGGCCGCCGACCAGGATCACTTCGCCGATTGCAACGCCTGCGAAGATCGACCTCCGCGACAGCATGAACGCGGCAAAGCCTGCGGCCACGGCGCCATAGCGCAATAGGGCCGGAACGCTTGCGAGCGCGCCGGGCGGCTGCACCACGATCTGCGCGATGACGCCGGCAAGAATTGCGGTCGCGACAGCCCTCACCCACACAAGAAGCTCCGAGCCCTCGTGGAGCCCGCCGCCGAACCACAGGCCCAGCATCCGCCAGATCTGGTTCGGGATCACGCCGGCCACGAACAAGACCACGAGCGCGTGCCAGTCGCCGATGAAGGTGCTCATGCGATCGCCTTTGCCCTTGCCCGGTGCACGCCATAGGCGATGGTGCCGGCGACGACGCCACTGACCAGGATGTCGAGGCCGCTGTTGAGCAGCGTCGCCAATGGATACAGTGCCAGTCCGAGCGCGAGCGCGATGCCGTCGGCCAATTCGCGGCAATTGCGCGCGGTCGAGAACAGGAACGCCAGGGGCGTCAGCATCAGGATCGCCGCGGCGAAGAGCTGCGAAAGATTGGCCGCCAGCAAATAGCCGATCGTGTTGGCCACCACTGAGAGAAAGACCAATCCGCAGCCGAGCCCATGAATGAAGGCGATGCGGCGCTCCCGCGGCACCTGTGGCAGAAAGCGATGGCATTCGACCCACAGCGTCACCGCGGTGAGATGCGCCACCAGGATCAGGTGCCGCCGTTTTGTCTTTGGCGTCCGCATCATTGGCAAGACTGACACCACCATCGGAAACAGGCGGATGGCGCTGACGCTCACCGCAATCGCCGACTGCAGGATGGTCGCGCCGGAGCCCAGCGTCGACACCAGGATGATCTGCGCCGGTCCAGCCCAGACAAACACCGTGCTCGCGAGCGTCCAGGCCAGCGAGAAATGCGTGTCATGCGCCAGCGCCCCGATGCCGAGATAGGTCGCGAACAGCACCAGCGCCAGGATGGTCGAGCCGACCGACCGCACGCCCCAGAAGAAGGCGCGGAACGAGCTGTGCCATTGCGGAGAATCAAGCGGAGGAAGCGCCACGGAGGACCGGAGAGAGGTTTGAATTGAGCGGCATAGGGCTGATGAAGCCGGGCCACGTCAAGCAAGCGGGTATCAGGGCTGGCATGCAGCCGCGCCCCAACATCATTGCGAGCCACCGGGTCGGCGCGTAGCGCCGCCCGATGACAGGCTCCGCGAAGCAATCCATGCCGCCGCTTGCGGAGAGATGGATTGCTTCGTCGCTTTCGCTCCTCGCAATGACGAATCTTGCCCGCTCACACCCTGTTCCGTAACACAAAACAGGCGCCGCCGGCTTTGCGGATGCGGTTACAGAGATTGTCGGCCTCGGGCCGCGTGTCGGCGCCGATGCGCACCTGATAGAAGGTGGCGGTCCCGCGCGTGCGCAGGGGTGCGCTGAACAGGCTCGGGTCCTGATCACCGATCACGGCGCTCAGGCTCTTCATCGCGCGCGCATACATCGCGAGCGCCTTGTCGCGGTTGAAGCCAGCGGCAAGCTGAACGCCCCAGACCTTTGCAGCGGCGAGCGTAACGTGCCGTTCAAGGCCGGCAACGAACGGGTTCGGCGCGCGCTTCAAGAGCGCCATCAATTCGCGGCAGCTCGAGGTCTGCGGGCGTGTGGGCACCTTGCCATTGCGGGCGGCGGACGCCCATTCGTCGACGCTGGAGCCGGTGATCGCGTATACATAGTTGCGCGTTTCCTGCGGCATGTAGCCGGTGCCGGCGAGCCAGTCCTGCACGCGGCGCGGACCGGCATTGTAGGCTGCGGCGGCAAGGCCGAGATTGCCGAACTGGCTGCGAAGCTCGCTGAGGAATTCGGCCGACTTCGGCAGCGCCTGCACGGGATTGAAGGGATCGAGCAGGCCGCGCTCGTTCGCCGTTCCCGGCATGAACTGCGCGATGCCCTGCGCGCGCTGGCCGTTCCGCGTCATCGGGCCCACCGCATCGGGCTGAAACCGGCTCTCCTGCCAGATCACGCGGGCAAAGAATTCGAGCGGCAGATCGTTCGCCCGTGCAGCAGATTCGATCATCAGGCACATCGCCTCCCGCGCCTCGCTCTCGCGCGCGGTCTCAGACTTTTCCGGGGGTTGCGCGAGTTCCTCGACGCTCGGGTGCACGACGCGGCTGTCAGGCTCCTCGGCCGCCGCCGGTGCCAGCCACAGCAAGATCGCGAAAGCGGCACTGAAATGCGGGATTATTCGCATCATCTCAGACCTGACAAATCAGTCCTTGACTTAGGCGGCGGGCCAACTAGCAAACTTGGGCATTATCAACGCCCCAGGGCCGAAATGCGCACAATCTATTTTGATCTCGACGGCACGTTGACCAATCCCAAGCCCGGGATCACCCGTTCGATCCAATATGCCCTCGAGCGACTGGGCCAGGCGATCCCAAGCGAAGACGAATTGACCTGGTGCATCGGCCCTCCCCTGCACGCGAGCTTGAAGAAACTGGTCGGCAGCGATGCGCTCGCAGATCGGGCGTTGACACTTTATCGCGAGCGGTTCGCCGATATCGGTCTGTTCGAGAACGAGACCTATCACGGCATCCAGGAGACGCTGTCCGCGCTGGCCGCCTCGCATCCGCGCATGTTCATCGCCACCAGCAAGCCCGCGGTCTATGCCGAGCGGATCATCGACCATTTCGGCCTGCGTCCCTATTTCGAACAGGTGTTCGGCTCGGAGCTCGACGGCACGCGCACCGACAAGACCGAGCTGCTGCGGCATGCGCTCGATACGGCGAAGGTGGATCCGACGCAGGCGATCATGATCGGCGACCGCAGCCACGATATCGTCGGCGCGCGGAGCAACGGCATGACGGCCATCGGCGTCCTCTACGGCTATGGCAGCGAAGAGGAGCTGAAGGGCGCCGGCGCACATCATATCTGCGCGACCCATCCGAATTTGCTCGACCATTGCCTGTCGCTTCCGGCTTGATCACTCGGAGCACACGAGATGACAACAACGTCCGACCAGCAGCTCGACTTCGCACCCGACGACGATGCGCCGATCGGCTATATGAAACGCACGCGCGACTACTATGCGGCCATCGGCTACACGACGCCCTACCGCTGGGCGCATTACACCAGCGCGCCGTTCCAGCCGCTGCGCAAGTCGCTCGCCGAATCCCGCGTCGCCATCATCACCACGGCGGCGCCGTTCGATCCCGCCAAGGGCGATCAGGGACCGGGGGCGAAATATAACGGCGGCGCCAAGTTTTATCAGGTCTATGACGGCGACACATCGAAGCAGCACGATCTGCGCATTTCCCATATCGCCTATGACCGCGTGCACAGCTCGGCCGAGGACAGCGGCACCTGGTTCCCGTTGCCGCAATTGCGGCGGCTGGCGCAGGAAGGACGGATCGGCGAGATCGCGCCGCGCTTCTTCGGCGCGCCCACCAACCGCAGCCACCGCGTCACCATTGAGACCGATGCGCCGGACATCCTGGCGCGCTGCCGCGCTGATGGCGTCGATGCCGCGGTGCTTGTGCCGAATTGCCCGGTGTGCCACCAGACCGTCAGCCTGGTGGCACGGCATCTCGAAGCGAACGGCATTTCGACCGTCGTGATGGGCTGCGCGAAGGATATCGTCGAGCACGCCGCCGTGCCGCGCTTCCTGTTCAGCGATTTCCCGCTCGGCAATTCAGCCGGCAAGCCGCAGGACCCGGCTTCGCAGGCATTCACGTTCGAACTCGCGCTGCGTGTGCTTGAGTCCGCGCCGGGACCGCAGACCACGGTGCAATCGCCGCTGCGCTGGAGCGCCGATCCTTCCTGGAAGCGCGACTACAGCAACGCCGATGCGCTGAGCGCCGAGGAACTGGCGCGGCTTCGTCGCGATTTCGACGCGCAGAAGGAAATCGCGAAGGGTATTCGCGAGAGCGCGGCGTAATCCCGACATGAAAAAGGCCGGCTTTGCAGCCGGCCTTTTTAGTATCGATCAGAACGCTGTCAGACCTTCACCAGCGGCCCGCGCGCCGGCCCCTTGGAGCCGCCGCCGCCATTGGGACCGCCCGGCTTCGGCTTGCGCTTGCGGGCGCCCGGGAGCTTCTCCGGCTTCGGCGTGACCGGGCCTTCGACGAACTCGAAGCCGATCTTGTCTTTGCCGGTCGCCTCGTCCTTGACCAGGATGACACGGACATGGCCGCCGCCCTTGAGATGACCGAACAGCACTTCATCGGCCAGCGGCTTCTTGATGTGCTCCTGGATCACCCGCGCCATCGGGCGGGCACCCATCTGCTCATCATAGCCGTTCTCGATCAGCCAGGCCTTTGCGGGCTCGGACAGTTCGATGGTGACGTCGCGGTCCGCAAGCTGCGCCTCGAGCTGAAGCACGAACTTCTCGACCACCATGCCGATCACGTCGGCATTAAGATGCGCAAAGGAGACGATCGCATCCAGCCGGTTGCGGAATTCCGGCGCGAACTGGCGATTGATCGCCTCGTGGTCGTCGCCTTCCCGCTTGCTGCGGGTGAAACCGAAGGCCTGCCTGGCGAGATCCGCCGCGCCGGCATTCGTGGTCATGATCAGGATCACGTTGCGGAAGTTGACCTGCTTGCCGTTATGGTCGGTCAGCCTGCCGTGATCCATGATCTGCAGCAACACGTTGTAGAGATCCGGATGCGCCTTCTCGATTTCGTCGAGCAGCACCACGCAATGCGGATGCTGGTCCACGCCGTCGGTCAAGAGGCCGCCCTGGTCGAAGCCGACATAGCCGGGAGGTGCACCGATCAGGCGCGACACCGTGTGCCGCTCCATGTACTCGGACATGTCGAAGCGCAGCAGCTCGACGCCGAGCGACGCCGCAAGCTGTTTTGCCACCTCGGTCTTGCCGACGCCGGTCGGGCCCGAGAACAGGTAGCAGCCGATCGGCTTTTCCGGTTCGCGCAAGCCGGCACGCGCCAGCTTGATCGAGGCCGATAGCGACTCGATCGCCTTGTCCTGACCGAACACCACGCGCTTCAGGGTCTGCTCAAGGTGCTTCAGCACCTCGGCATCGTCCTTCGACACGCTCTTGGGCGGAATCCGCGCCATGGTCGCGATCGTGGTCTCGATCTCCTTGATGCCGATCGTCTTCTTGCGCTTGTTCTCGGCGACCAGCATCTGCGCCGCACCGGACTCGTCGATCACGTCGATCGCCTTGTCAGGCAATTTGCGATCGTGGATGTACCGCGACGAAAGCTGCACCGCCGCCTCGATCGCCTCATTGGTGTATTTCAGCCGATGGTAATCCTCGAAATAGGGCTTGAGGCCCTTGAGGATCGCAATCGCGTCTTCCACCGTCGGCTCGTTGACGTCGATCTTCTGGAACCGGCGCACCAGGGCGCGGTCCTTCTCGAAATGCTGGCGGTATTCCTTGTAGGTCGTCGAGCCCATGCAGCGGATGGTGCCCGAAGCCAACGCGGGCTTGAGTAGGTTGGACGCATCCATCGCGCCGCCCGACGTGGCGCCGGCGCCGATCACGGTATGGATTTCGTCGATGAACAGGATCGCGTTCGGGTGCGCCTCGAGTTCCTTCAGCACCTGCTTCAGGCGCTCCTCGAAATCACCGCGATAGCGCGTACCGGCAAGCAGCGTTCCCATGTCCAGCGAGAACACGGTGGCCGCGGCCAGCACTTCCGGCACTTCGCTGTCGACGATGCGCTTGGCCAGTCCCTCCGCGATCGCGGTCTTGCCGACGCCGGCTTCGCCGACGAACAGCGGATTGTTCTTCTGCCGGCGGCACAGCACCTGGATCGCGCGGCTGATCTCGGCATTGCGCCCGATCACCGGATCGATCTTGCCGTCACGCGCCTTCTTGTTGAGGTTGACGCAATAGGTCTCGAGCGCCTCGCCCTTCTTCTTGGCGTCCTCATTGCCCTTGGCCTCGGTCTCCTCGTCGACGCCGCGCACCGGCCGCGCCTCGGAGACGCCCGGCCGCTTGGCGATGCCGTGGCTGATGTAGTTGACCGCGTCGTAGCGCGTCATGTCCTGCTCTTGCAGGAAATAGGCAGCGTGGCTTTCGCGCTCGGCGAAGATCGCGATCAGCACATTGGCGCCGGTCACTTCTTCGCGACCCGAGGACTGCACATGGATCACCGCGCGCTGGATCACGCGCTGGAAACCGGCGGTCGGCTTCGCGTCATCGGCGCCATCAGTCACAAGGTTTTCGAATTCGGTCTCAAGATAGTTGACGAGACTGGTCCTGAGCTTGTCGAGATCAACGCTGCAGGCCCGCATCACCGCGGCCGCATCCGAGTCATCGATCAGCGACAGCAGAAGGTGTTCAAGCGTCGCGTATTGATGGTGACGCTCGTTTGCAATCGCCAATGCACGATGCAGGGATTGTTCAAGGCTTTGGGAAAAAGTAGGCATTCGCTTCCTCTGTGGCCCCCGGCCATCATGATCGCCATTGCCCGGTCAGGCAACAACAACCTTCGTCATCCCCTGTCATATAGTCACGCACGATCGTGGCGAAAGCCCGGCTTCGCGCAGCGGTCAGCCAATCGAGCAAAGGCGCCGCGACCGAGAGCCACATCCCTCCAGTCAGCGGGAACATCATCCGCTTCCATCGGGCAAAGCGCGCTTCCGTCAGGCGAATTAAATGCAAGACCCGTTCCGCTTCGTGGCGGGTCTGCTCGACGTTGGGCCCGCGTTACTTCTTTTCCATCACACATTGCAGCGGATGCTGGTGCTTCCGCGCAAAATCCATCACCTGGGTCACCTTGGTCTCGGCGATCTCATAGGTGAAAACCCCGCACTCCCCGATGCCATGGTGGTGGACGTGTAGCATGATCTTGGTCGCCGCTTCCGCGTCCTTGTTGAAGAACTTCTCTAAGACATGAACGACGAACTCCATCGGAGTGTAGTCATCGTTCAAGATCAGGACGCGGTACAAATTCGGGCGCTTGGTCTTCGGCTTGACCTTGGTAATGACCGAAGTGGACGGACCTCCGGTGGCCCCCCCACTACGGCCCTCATCGTTGCTCATCCGGGGCGCTGATGGCGCGGCAAGCGCCGATATGGGCGAATTGGTTGCAAAAACTGTCTGCGACATGGCTCAGGCGTTCGACATCCCCAAAGGAAACACGCAACGCACTTGGAGGTTGCGCAACGCCGAAAACAGTCGTCACGGAACTTCCAGCACGCTCGAGAGATCGCCGTTTCCCGGTCCGATCCTTTGCTGGATCGGCAAAAGGCAATATGGGCCCGGCTTTGTCCCGCTGCAAGCACAGATGCGTGGCTCACACGGGGCCGGCCGGCCCGACTCCCGGGTCTCGACGCTCATGCGAAGGTTAATCGTTTCTGGCGGGTTTGACAAAGGAAGCCGACTACTCGTTTAGCGACCATTGACAATAGGTCCGCTTTCGTCCCCGTCGTTCGGCTTTTGCCTTGGCTTTGACCCGTTTTTATGAGGACCGGTTTACCACCTATTTAGCGGCGCACTGAGAAATGGCGGCACCAACCAGATTGCGGTGAACGCCATGTCCGTTACAGCCATTTTCGACCGCCTTCGTACAGCGGCCCGCCGGTTCGCCGGCGCGGATCAAGGCAATATAGCGGTAATTTTTGCCTTGGCTGCGGTTCCGATCATCACCCTCGTCGGTGCCGCGATCGACTATTCCCGCGCCAACAGCGCCCGCTCCTCGATGCAGGCGGCGCTCGACTCGACGGCGCTGATGGTGGCGAAAGATCTGACCGACGGCAGGATATCGACCTCGGACGTCACCACGGCGGCGCGGAAATATTTCGCCGCGCTCTACACTAACCCCGATGCCCAATCGGTGACGATCAACGCGAGTTATACGCAGAATACCGGAAACGGCTCGACCATCAAGGTCGATGGCTCCGGCAGCGTGAATACCGAATTCTTGAAGTTCGCGAGCCTTGACACTCTCGGCTTCAACCTCAGCTCCACCTCTCTCTGGGGCACGGTTCGGATGCGGGTTGCGCTGGTACTCGACGTGACCGGTTCGATGCAGAACGACGGCAAGATGGCCGCCCTGAAGCCTGCCGCAAAGGCCCTGATCGATCAGCTCGCTGCGCTCGCAAAGAATCCAGGCGATGTCTACATCTCGCTCGTTCCGTTCGCCAAGGAGGTCAACGCCGGTCCCGGCAACTACAATCAACCCTGGATCAACTGGAGCGAGTGGGATGCGGTCAATGGGACCTGCAGCAACACCTCCTATAAGAACAGCAGCAGTTGCACCGCCGCCGGCAAGACCTGGAAGACGAACAATCACACCACCTGGAACGGCTGCGTGACGGACCGCGACCAGGACTACGATACGCTGAATACCACACCAACCATCAACACTTCTCTCCCGTCCACTCGGTTCTACGCCGATCAGTATGACGCATGCCCGCCCCAACTGATGCCACTCACCTATGATTTTGCCGCCCTGAAGAACAAGGTCGATTCCCTCGTACCCAATGGCGGCACCAATCAGCCGATCGGAATCGCGTGGGGATGGCAGTCCCTCACCCAAGGCGCGCCGCTCAATGCACCCGCCGAGGATCCCAACTACACCTATCAGAAGGTCCTGATCGTGATGTCCGACGGTCTGAACACCCAGGACCGCTGGCCATCATACGGAAACGGCCAAGTCCAATTTAATGGCCAGATCGACGCCCGCCAGCGCATTCAGTGCGACAACATCAAGGGTCAGGGCATCACCATCTATACGATGCACGTGAATACCAGTGGTGATCCAACATCCCAAATTCTGAAGTACTGTGCCAGCAGCTCAGACAAATTCTCAACCGTGACGTCCTCAACCCAGATCATGACGGCCTTCACTTCGATCGGGAACTCGCTGTCCAAGCTGCGTGTCGCGCGGTAGCTACCGTCCCCTCGACGAACAGAAAAGCCCGGCCAAAGGCCGGGCTTTTCGTTTGGAAACTAAGGCAGCGCCGATTAATGCGTCGGGTTGAATCTAGCGACCAGGCCCTCGAACGGCTTGAAAGTCTGCTTGGCGCAGTCGCTGTAGAGGCCGGCGATCTTCTGCGATTCGGCAACGAAGGTCTCGTAGGCCGAGCGGGCATACTCGGTCTGGGCTTCCAGCGCTTTCTCGAGCGACTTCACGCCGGACAGCTTTTCCACAAACGACTTGGTGTCCTCGAACGACTTCTTCGCGTAGTCGCCATAGGCGGTCGCGATCGCCTGGACGCCGCTCTGCAGATTGTTCGCCGAAGCTGTGATCGTCTCAATCTGCTCTTTTCCGTAGTTCTGAATGTCTTCAACCTTGACCATTGGAATCCTTTCCCAAGACTTTTTGCGCAAACCCATTGTCGGCACGGAGCCGACTCCCCGAACGCGCCGTCAAACTAGTGCGGCGCACAATCAAGTCAAGCGATATTGTGCATTGCACAAATTGTTCGAATTTGCCGAAAACCCCGGGTCTTTACGCAACGCTTAATTAAGCTTTTGGAAACTCGGCAGGCCTAACCTTGATTCCCGAACGGGTTCATCTTCCGACAAGCAGCCTGAAAACTGTTTGTGAACAGCATCTTAGCCAGAACAGCGACCCTTGCCGGCCGATGCAACCGGAGCCTCGTTTCCGGAAGCCATCGTCGAACAGGGTGATGTCAGCGGGCCGGCGGGCACAATTTTGCCCCACGGGCCGGTGATCAAGATAGAAATTGGGACGGGGAAGTAAATGCTTCGTACAACCTTCGCTTCCTCGCGTGTCTTGCGAGTTGGCGTTCTCGGGCTCATCACCTTCACCACGGCGATCCTGATCTCCAGCGAGAGCGCCGAGGCGCGTCGCTCCCGCCACCGCCATCACGTGCGCTCTCATCAGGTGGATCGCGACAGCTATAGCCCCCAATTCTCTTCCATCATCGTCGACGGCAATTCCGGCTCGGTGCTGGCATCCAACAATCCCGATGGTCTTCGTCACCCGGCCTCGCTGACCAAGATCATGACGCTTTATCTGCTGTTCGAGCGCCTCGAAGCCGGCAGGATGAAGCTGGATACGGAAATGCAGGTATCGGAGCACGCTTCGGAGCAGTCTCCTACCAAGCTTGGCCTCCGGCCCGGCCAGACCATCAGGGTCGAAGACGCCATCAAGGGCCTGGTGACGCGTTCCGCCAATGACGCCGCCGTCGTGATCGCCGAAGCCATTGGCGGCGATGAGGATGATTTCGCCAAGATGATGACGCGGAAGGCCCGTTCGCTCGGCATGAGCAAGACGGTCTACCGCAACGCATCAGGCCTGCCCAATGATGAGCAGGTGACGACCGCGCGCGACCAAGCCACCCTCGGCCGCGCGATCCAGGATCGGTTCCCGCGCTACTATCGGTATTTCTCGACCACCGTGTTCAATTATCGGGGACAGTCGATCCGCAATCACAACCACCTGCTCGGCAAGGTGGAGGGCATCGACGGCATCAAGACCGGCTACACCCGCGCCTCCGGCTTCAATCTCGTCAGTTCGATGCGCCGCGGCAACCGCCATCTGATCGGCGTGGTGTTGGGTGGCCGCAGCGGCGGCTCGCGCGACGCCATCATGCGCAGCCTGCTCGCCGAGAACCTCGAGAAGGGCGCAACGATCCGCACCGCCGCCGCCATCACCGAGAAGAACGTCGCGGATGGCAATACCAATATCGCGGAAGCTGATACGCCGTCGCGCGGCAACGACCAGCCGGCGCAGGTCACTTCCGGCGCCGCCGCCTCCGCTGAGCCCGCAATGGCAGCGCTCACGCCGGCGGCCCCGCGCCCGGCCGCAAAGGCATCGCTGATGGCCGCAGCGGCCGCCGCCCTTCCCCCGCCGCCAGCGAAGATTGAGCCAGCGGCGAGGCCGGAGCCCAAATCCGAACCCGCGCCCCTGACCAACGGCGTGATCCAGAGCCAGCCGATGGCGATCATTCCCGGCTCGGCCGAGCCGATGAAGCCGGTCAAGGTGAAGACGGTTCAGGTCAAGGCCGGCGGCACCAAGCTCGCCTCCGCCGCGCCATCCCAGCCGGCACCACCGGTCACCAATGCGATCCCACCCCGTCCGGAAGTCGCCGAGACCTCCAGCGCCGTCGTGGCAAGCGCCGACGTCGCCAAGACCGACGCCGCAAGGTCCGCAGCCAGAGCCGAAATGCCGCCGCAGCCTGCCGGGTTCGGCACCGGCAATGGCATCCTCGGTGTGTTGCCCGCGTCGAGCCTGCAGCAGCCCACCTCCTCGCCGCAGACGGTCGCCGCGCTCCAGCCGCAAGCGGTGTCGCCGGCCGCGGTCGCCAAGCCCACGCAGCCTGCCGTGCACACCGGCTGGATCATCCAGGTCGGTGCACTCGAAAGCGAGAACGAGGCGCGCCAGCGCATCGATCTTGCGCGCAACCAGTCGCGCGGCCTCCTCGGCAAGGCCGATCCCTTCACCGAGCCGGTCGTCGGCAAGGATAACCGCAAGCTTTATCGCGCCCGCTTTGCCGGCCTCGAGCGCGAGCAGGCCGAGGCGGCGTGCCGGACGCTGAAACGCGCCGACATCTCCTGCATCACCATCCGCAACTGATCTTTCGGCCCGATCGTAAAATCGCAAAGCCGGCGCCCACTAGCGCCGGCTTTTTTGCGTCGGCCTGTCGCAGCCGCGGCCACTTGTTCCCTCGCGAAAACTTCTCGGCAAGGATTTACGGTTAAGCTTTCGAGAACAGGGGATCGACCACGCTGGACAACGGCGGGCGAGACAGGGCGCGTCAGCACAGAGAAGCAGCGGCAACTCTCGGTTTGTAGCGTTGGTAGCGTGCCGGAGTTAGCTAGAATGCGTGCGAAGCAAGGTATCCTTGGCCTCGTTTACACGGGCAGCGAGGTACGTCGACCCCCCTTGGTCGGGATGCAGTTTCTTCATGAGAGTGCGGTGCGCCCGGCTGATCTCGTCACGCGAGGCTCCCGGCTGCAGGCCAAGGATCTGGTAGGCCTCCTCTTCCGTCATTTTGCCGCCCGGCGCCGCGCGGCGTTGCCCCCCTGCCCCGTTGCGCTGCGCGTCCTGACGCCAAGCGGGAAACCGGCGGTCCAGATAGCTTTCAAGTAACGTGACGCTCTCGGCGTCGAAGCCGGCGGCCATCGCCAGCAATCCCTGAAGGTCGAACTCGTCGAGCGAGCGGCCGGCATTCGGCCCTTCCACGATCTGACCCGACAGCGCGCCGGTGTCGTGGTCGAGGCTCATGTCGAGATATTTCGAGCGCACGCGCGAGCTCTGTCCGGCGGAGCGCTGCGTGCCGCCGAAGATGCTGCCGAAATTGCCCAGCACGTTCGGGGACCAGCCGAGCAGGCCGGCGCCAAAGATCCCGAGCGGGATCGCGACAGCAAGTTCGCCCCTGATTCCGGTATAGGCGGCGACCGCGAGCGACAACACGCCGCCGACGATCTTGATCGCGCGCGCCATCATCGCCGGGTTGGCGGCCCGAAACATCTGCAGCAGGAGATAAAGCGTGACAACGGCGACGACGCCGGCAATCAGGGTTGGCATGGGCGCAATATAATCGCGGCGGCGAGGAAAAGCATCGCGAACCAAGCCCACAACGACCCAGCCTGGCTGGTGCGCCGCCGTGCGCTGTCAGGGGACGTGGCGACCACCGTCACTTCATCTGGCCGATCAACTTGGCCGCACCGCTTGCGGTTTTCGACAACTGCAGCAGCGCCTCGCGGCCGCCGGCGGCGTAGGCCGCAGCCGCCCGCAGCAGTTCGCGCAATTGCGCCGCTGCACCCGGATCGAAGCGGCAATAGGCGCCGCCGGTCAGCCGCGCAATCTCACGGAACGCCTGCTCGGCGGTGGCGTCGCCGCCTTCCTGGAACATGAAGACGGGTACCTTGAGCAGCCCGAGTTCGCCGGCCTTGGTGCAGAGATCATCGACGGACTCCTCCATGGCATCGCCGACGAACACCACGGCCCGCACCCCGGAGGCGACCGCCTCGCGGCGCGTCTCGGACAACACTTTGCCGATCTGAGTATTGCCGCCCTGGCAATCGATCTTGCCCATCAATCTGGCAAGGTGAGCGCTGTCGGAAATCCAGCCAGTCGCCCGGCATTCGTTGAAACCGCGGTAGTAGACCAGGCGGATATCCAGGCTGCCCAGGGAAGCGGCTTCGCGAAACATGTCCGCCTGCAGCGCGCAGGCCATGTCCCAGGTCGGCTGCCGGCTCATGGTGGCGTCGAGTGCAAAAATCAGCCTTCCGCGCGCGCTGGCCTGATGCGGCGACATCGCGCGCGCCTTGGCGACGAAGGCGGCGATATCGTCGGAGCTGGACGGAGATGCTTCCGGCAGGCGACCGAACTTGCGGGCCTCGGCCGCCTGCGCAGCGATGTCGTTACCGGATTTCGGTTTGGTCGGTTCGCCAGCCATGAATCCTCGCCGTTGCTGCGAGGATTATGTGGGCCGAGACCAGGAAAGCGTCAATGCGCGCGCGGGATGCGCCGAGCATTGGGGCCAGAGGTCAGTTTGGTACGGCCGAGCGATCTTTCTCGGTCTCGGTCTTCTGGACCTTCTTGGTCGAGGGATCCGGTACGTAGAGCGAGACCGGTCCCGGTTCGAGGATCTTCGGCGGCGCACTCCTGGTGTCGACCGGCGCCACCTCACTGTCGCTATCGACCAGAAACTTGTCGAGCATCGCCTGGATCGAGTTCTTCGCCACGTCCGGGCCGGTGTCGCGCATATCGTTGTGCTGGAAATTGGTGTTCACCACGGTGATACCTGACTTCTCGCACTCCTCATCATCGGGCACGACGCCCGGATCAGGCTTGAAATGGGTATCCTTCGAGCGGAACGACAGGATCTTGAACTTGCCGTCGGTCAGGAACGGCACGCGCAGATTGTCCAGCGTCACGACCTTCTTGATCTCGTCGGGATACTGCTTGGCGAAGTACATCGAGATGTCGCCGCCCATCGAGTGTCCGACCATGGTGACCTTGGCATAGTCGGCGTTAGGCTGGAGCTTCTTCATCTCGTCGATAGCGAAGTGGATATTGGCCACGCCGCGCTGGATTTGCGGCAAGCGGCCGACATAGAGCTCGCCGGCCTTGGTCACCATCGGCGGGTCTGTCGGCAGGTCGTGCTGCGGGCTGATCACCAGATAGCCGCGCGCGGCAAAGATGTTGGTCAGGAACGAATACTCGGTGTTCTTGACGGTATTGCCGTGGTTGAGGATCGCCACCGGCAGGGTGATCATGCCGGCGTTGGCCTGCATCTCCTTGTCCCAGCGCACGGCGACGTCGACGGGAACGAGGCGATTGTCCCGCGCCGGATCATAGAATTTGAGTGTCTCGTGACGGATAGCCCACTTGCTGGCGGTGAAATACGCGCCAGCAACAAGCACGGTAAGTGAAAGCAGAACGGTAATTCCACGTTTCATATTCGTCCTCGGCGCGCCCGCCTCTGGCGCTATATCCCATTTGTCCGGACTCTGACGGTCCGTGTGGATGATATATGTCACAGCGACGTGACGGGAAGTCCAAATGTTGTGTGTTGACCGCCTGATCGTTGTGCGATGCACCTAATCCTTGTGCATGCGCACAAGTAGCTGTGGGATTTGGCTTTCCTCCTAACCTTATGATGGCGCCTGCGAAATTCGGGTCTAGGCGCTCAATACATTTGTAATAAAACGGCCCACTTTGAAGTTTGTTCCCAGCTTTGGACCCTCCCCCGTAGTCACACGGGTTCAGGCAGCCGTGTAGATGGTAAGTTTCAGCGCCGGGTCGTCATTGGCCTGAAAGCTCGCATATTCGTAGGCCAGGCGGCCCCTCTTGGGATGGCTGAGCACTTTGCGGCCGGACACGCTGCTTTTGATATCGTGCGCCCCCCACCATTGGGCGAATTCCTGGCAGCCGTGCTGCAGCCGAGCGAGCAGGTCGCGAAAGGCAGGATCGCCCGCCCAGAGATCGTGACTTGCGCGAAACTGGGCCACCATCCGGCGGGCTTCATCGGCCCATGATGGACCGAACAGACGCCGCGTCGCCTCATTGGTCAGCATGCAGATGAGCACGTTGCGGTCGGCTGGCGGAAGTCGGCTGAAGCCGAAGGTTTGTTCTGCGGCATCGTTCCAGGCCAGAATGTCCCAGCGCCGCCCGGTGATATAGGCCGGCTGGTTCAAGCTCTCCATCGTGCGCCGGATCGCCGGTGGCACCACCTCCGGGATGAACGGCCGCCGATCGGCGTCGCGGATCAGCGCCCGCAGATGCGCGTGCTCGGCCTTGGTCAACCGTAGCGCTCGCGCCAAGGCGTCGATCGTCGTCAGCGAAGGGCTGACGCTGCGCCCCTGTTCGAGCCGCGTGTACCAATCGACGCCGATGCCGGCGAGTTCGGCCACCTCCTCGCGGCGCAAGCCGGGCGTCCGGCGGCGTCGTCCGATCGGAAGGCCGGCAGTTTTTGGTGTCAGCTTCTCCCGCCGCGAGCGCAGGAAATCGCCGAGTTCGCTTTGCCGGGCATCTGCCATGGGACTCTTCCTGCGACGAAAGGAGGGACTCTTGATCCCAGGATAATACCAGGTCTTGTTGCCCAGGACAGGCGCTTCGATGATGCAGTCTCAAGCGGGGTAAGAGCCATGAAAGCTGCTGTTTTGAGATCATTTGGATCGCCACTCGCGATCGAAACCGTTACCGACCCGGTGATCGGCACCGGTGAAGTCGTGGTCGACGTCGTGGCGACGCGCGTACTGTCCTATGCCAACGAAGTCTTCAGCGGCGAACGAAACTATCTCTTGGAGTTGCCGGCCGTGCCGGGACCCGGCGCGATCGGAAGGGTTCGCGCGGTGGGGCCCGACGCCACGCACCTCGCCGTGGGCGACTGGGTCTATTGCGACCCGACCTTCCGCTCCCGCGACGACGCCATCTCGCCCGACATTACCCTGCAAGGCTGGAGCGCGGGCGGCGAAGGCGGGTTGCGGCTGCAGCGGCACTTCCGCCACGGTTCGTTCGCGGAGCAGACGCTGGTCCCAACCGAGAACGTCAAGCGCATCGGCACGATCGATGCGGTCCACGCGCCAGCCTGGTGCGCGCTCGGCACGTGCCTTGTGCCGTATGGCGGCTTCCTGGCGGCAAGACTGCAGGCGGGGGAGACGGTGCTGGTCAGCGGCGCCACCGGCAATTTCGGCAGCGCCGCCGTCGCGGTCGCGCTCGCCATGGGCGCGAGATGCGTGGTGGCGCCGGGGCGCGATGAAAGGGTGCTCGCCGACCTGGGGCGTCGCTTCGGCCACAGGGTGCGCCCGGTCCGGCTTTCCGGCAATGAGGAGGACGATCGCCGGCGGATGCGCGAGGCGGCTGACGGCCCGATCGATTGCGTGATCGACCTGATGCCGCCCTCGGTCAGTGCAACCACGGTGCGCGCGGCCGTCATGACGGTGCGCCCCTACGGGCGCGTGGCGCTTATGGGCGGCGTCGGGATGCTGGGTGGCCCAGGCCTCGAATTGCCCTACCCCTGGATCATGCGCGAATGCATCACCATCCACGGCGTGTGGATGTATCCGCCGGAAGCAACGCTCGGTCTCGTTGGCATGATCCGGGCAGGCCTGCTGCCGCTCGACCTGTTTGAGGTTACCACCTTCGACCTTGATCACGTCAACGAGGCGGTGGCGCACGCGGCCGCCAATGGCGGCCCCTTCAAGATGACGATCCTGCAGCCGGCGTGAGCCGCCCTCTCAAGTCGCGATGATGTCGTGGAGCTCGAGCGGTTTGTCGACCTGGCTGAACCATTCGGCCCGGTTGGCCGCGCGGCGGCGGCCGCGCTCGTCGAGCGGCAGCTTCAATTGGCGCAGGAGGCCAGTCACCTCCTCGCGCGCCGTGACGTGGCCCATACTGGGCCGGGTGCCGAGCGTCTGCTCGTCGATATCGTCGAGCGCGGTCAGGCCGCGCGGGAAGAATTCGCGGTAGACGACGCGCTCGGCAAAGCCGTCGATCGAGCGGAAACCGAGCCGCAGCGACAACTGTTTCAGGCCGCTTGCGACGAGCTGCTTGTTGCGCGACCCAAGCATCGAGAGGCGGTTGCGGACCACGATCCAGTCGGTGGTGGTGCCGTCCACCTGGCGCCGCTTGCGCCTGACGTCGCGCACCATCTCGGCGTAATGGCTTTCGCCGGTCACCGAATAGGTGACGGGATCGATGGTGCCCAGCACGTCGAAGTCAAGGAAGCTGTCATTGATCGGCGTGACCAGCGTGTCGGCCATCGAATGGGCGAGCCGCATCAGGTAGCTGTCCGTGCCCGGCGTATCGATGACGATGAAATCGAAATTGCGCTCGACCGTGCTGATCGCCGCCATGAACTGCTGGAACTCGGCGTTCTCGTTCTCCGCGATCTGCATCGTCTCGCCGTATTTGATGCAATGATGCACGGGGATTTCGAGGCCAAGATTGGTGCGCCGTGCCCAGGCCCGCCGGTTATTGATGTAGCGGGTAAAGCTCTGCTGGCGGCAATCGAGATCGATGGTGGCGACCCGCTGGCCGGCCTTCATCAGGGCGACGGCGATGTGCAGGGCGGTGGTGGATTTGCCCGAACCGCCCTTCTCGTTGCCAAGCACCACCACATGGGCGGAGCCGGATTGCGCCTGACTAGCCTGTACCAGCATGACCTGATCCCCTCGATATCTTCAAATCGGGCGCTTCGACGGTCAAGTGAAATGCGCCCTGCGCTCAAGGAGCAGCCGACTGTCTTCCTTAATCATGAATCCATCGCGGGAGATGTCAGCCCGCAATCGCTTGAGGCCGCCAAGCGGGTCAGGTGCGCCCGCCTGCCGCCTTGGCGTCGACGCCTTCCCCTTGGTATGGTCACGTGCCCGCCTCATCGAGCGAGTCCAAGCCCGTCTCGCCCGACCAGACCTTCCCGAACCAGCCCAAGAGATTGAATCCAGATGTCGCGAAGTCCCGTGGTCGTCCGCACCGTCCCTGCCTTGCGCCGCTCCGTCGAGGCTTTGCGCGGAAGAAAGGCCATGACAGCACTGGTCCCAACCATGGGAGCTCTCCATGACGGGCATGTGTCGCTGGTCCGCCTTGCCAAGCGACGCGCCCAGCGCGTCATCGTCTCGATCTTCGTCAATCCGACCCAGTTCGCGCCATCAGAGGATTTCGGCTCCTATCCGCGTACATGGAAGGACGACGTCGCAAAGCTCGCCGCCGAGAAGGTCGACCTGATCTGGCATCCCGACGTCAAGACGATGTACCCGGATGGCTTTGCCACGCGGATCGCGCCGGAGGGGCCCGCCACCGTCGGCCTCGAAGACCGCTTCCGCCCGCATTTCTTCGGCGGGGTCGCAACGGTCGTCGGCAAACTGTTCACGCAGTGCCGGCCGGATTTTGCGATCTTCGGCGAGAAGGACTTTCAGCAGTTGCGGGTCGTGACCCAGATGGCGCGAGACCTCGACCTCGGCGTCAAGGTGATCGGCTCGAAAACTGTGCGCGAACGCGACGGGCTCGCAATGTCATCCCGCAACGTCTACCTCTCGCCCGAAGAACGGCGCGTGGCGCCGGAGCTCTATCGCGTCATGAAGGAAACCGCCCGCCGGATCCGCGCCGGTGAAGCGATCAAGCCGGCTGTCGCCGGAGGCGCCAAGCTGATCGAGAAGGCCGGCTTCAAGCTCGACTATCTGGAAGTGCGCCACGCCGAGACGCTGGCGCCGATCGCTTCGATCAAGGACGGCCCGCTGCGGATGCTGGTGGCCGCCAGGCTCGGCACCACGAGACTGATCGACAATATCGCGGTTTAGGGCGGCCGCGCCTTAGAGCGTTTTCGAGCGAAGTGGACACCGGTTCGCGTGAAGAAAACGCGTCAAAACAAGAATCTAGAGCAATCCGAGATCGCGCAGCTCGCGCCGCATCGGCTCGGGCATCGCCGCGACGCCGGAAGCGGCCGATTTGGTCAGGTCGGGCGGCGCGGCATCGGCGGTGAGATAGCGCCAGCCCTGGAAGGGGCGCATCGGGCGCGGCGATACCGCGATCACCTTGGGCTGCATCACGATGCGGCAGCGGCCGATGCCGTCCTTGTCGCGGAACGGCTCGATCGCGATGATCTTCTCGCGCGCGGCGATCTCGCCGCGGATCACCCAATAGAGCGAGCCGCCGGCAAGGATTTCCTCCTCCCGTTTCGGCGTCATCCGCGTGATATGGATGTGACGCTGGGGCAAGGCCTTCTTCTTCGCGATCGCCATCCGCTCGGCGACCCAGGTCTTGAGTTCCTTGACCGAGTCGCAACCGACGGCGAGCTTGATGAGATGAAGCGGCATGATCGTTTCGCTTTAGCCGCCGGCTCCGGTTTTGAAAAGATCACTCGTCCGAAGTTGCGGGAGCGGCTGTGGACGCCGGTGGTGGCGGCGTGATCGGGACCGGCGCGGGTGCCGGCGGACGTTTAGCCACCGCCTGTTTCTTGGCAGCGGCCGGCGGCGCGGGCGAAGCCGCTGGCGCGGGACGCGACGCAGGCGGAGCTGCGGTCGTGGCGGCCGCCGCAGCCGCCGACGGCTTCGGTGCGGGCTCAGGCGTCATGATGCTGATCGGAGGGGTATTCGCGGCCGACGGAAATTGGGCGTTGGTAGGTTTGCCGGTGGGGACCGACGGCGGCAGTGCTCCCAGCACCCCTGCTCCGGCCGCCGCTGCAATGGCAGGCGCCGGCGCGTTCCACGACGGCGCGTAACGGGTGATCAAGTTCTCATAGAGGTGCTCGTCCATATTGGACGCGATCTGCTGGGTGGTCCCGAGCGAACTGAACGCCGCGCATGAGGCCGGCGTGCAATGGTCGCGCACAGTGAGCACATAGGCCATGAGCCCGTAGCGGTCCCGCTCGACCGCGCGACGCAGCGCCTGCAGTTCGGGCGATGTGTTGCGCTCGGCGGTCGCAATATCCCCCAATGACGCTAGGCGGGTGATCTGGGAAGCCGCATAGGCGACCGCGGCAGCCGCAGAGTCGGCGGAACCGAATAACACCTTTTCGCAGGCGTTCAGCACGGCATCGCCCGCGAGGTCATCGATGCAGGCGAGCGCGGCTGGCGCCGCGACGACCGGCTGCGCCGATCGCGCATCAGCGGAAGCAAGCCGATTACCGGAATCGAAGCCACGAATGGTCGAGGCAGCAGCGACCGCAATCGCAAGCAAGGTGATGACCGTCAACGCGCCGTTGGCCACGGATTTCTCCGCGCGCAACAGCGTGATCAACAGGATCACCCCAAAAAATCCTGCGGCGGCCAGCGTCAGCCACATCGGAAAAGTCGCGGAGCGCCAGATATGATCCAGCGAAGAAACCCAGCTCATGCGCGATGTCCCTCAACGCAGCGTAAAACACAGTCGCCAAAGGCGAACGCCTCCTTTCGGGCATTCGGTCTTCGGCAGAGTCGTTCTGCGAACGGGGCCTTTTGACGGCGACCCATCAGGGAACCGCGCCTACCGGGTGCTTGCGCACAGCTCTCTTCAGGACAGGGCGAGCTGGCTTTCCTTGGCGACCCGTTCGAAAGCTTCGGTCGAGCTTTTGATGCGGTATTGGCAATCGTCACCGTCGGTCGGCAGCAGCCGGACCACCTGATAGGTCCCGGTAGCGGCCGGACGAGACACGTTGCTCGCAGTGAAATAGACAGTCTCTCCAACGCCGTACTTGTGCTTCAACGCCCTCTCCATTTTCTTGGATCGTCGGCGCGCTGCCTTAGGTCCCACAGCGGCGGCCAACATTGAGAACCCCGCGTCAAGTTAGCACAGCAAGGGCCCCGAAATCCAGCAGGATCGGGGGCCAGCAAACGCACGAAATTCGTATATTTTTCAGCAGGATAGAAGGCCCGCGAGCGAGTCGGCCGCGTTCCACGACGAGAATGGGCGAAAGTGCGGATTCCTGCGATCCAGCCACCTAAGGGCAGCCCGCCATCCGGGCTCGCATGGTAGGCGGCCGCCGGAAAGTACGAGGCATGACTGCGAACTGGGTCGGCCGGGTTAGACGGTCTCGAACCGCTCGATCACGAGCGTTTCGGCAAGCCCGTCGCGCGTCCACTCCTGGAATGCCGGCAGCGACGTCATCGCATCGACATAGGCCTGCGCCTCGGGCTTCACCGGGATCGCATAGGTGCGGAAGCGATGCACGACTGGAGCGAACATCGCATCCGCGCCGGAGAACGCCCCGAACAGGAACGGCCCCTGCTTGCCGTAGCGCGCGTGGCAGTCTGCCCAGATCTCCTGAATCCTCGCGACATTGGCGCGAGCGTCGTCCGACAACGGAATCGCCCGGATCGGGCGATGCAGGTTCATGCCGCATTCATTGCGCAGCGGCATGAAGCCCGAATGCATCTCCGCGGAGACCGAGCGCGCATGGGCGCGGGCCGCGCGATCCTCAGGCCAGAGCCTTGTTTCCGGATATTTCTCGGCGAGGTATTCGATGATCGCCAGCGAATCCCAGACCGTGACATCGCCATCGATCAGCGTCGGCACCTTGCCGGCACGCGAGAAACTCAGGATCCGGTCCTTGTCCGCCTTATCGGTGTACAGCGGGATGAAGACTTCCTCGAACGCGATGTTGTTGGCGCGCAGCGCCAGCCACGGCCGCATCGACCATGACGAATAGTTCTTGTTGCCGATGACGAGCTTCAACATGTGCGGGGGATCCGGTTGAATTGCTACTTTGCCACAGCGCGGCGCGGCCGTGCAACTCGCATCGTGACGTCGACGACATTGGCTTCGCGGCTACGAAGCGAAGTCCTGCGGCGTGAAGCTGAGATCGAGCACCTTCCACTCGCCATAGCGATCCGCTGGGAGCATCTTGTAGGGCTGGCACGCTTCCAGTGCGCTCATCGCGCCACGCATCAACACCGGTCCCTTCTCGGACGCGCTCGCCTCGATCAGCAACGGCTCGTCGGCGAGCGTCCCCTGCGGCGTCATGAACACGCGCAGCGTGACCTTGACGTCGTCGGAAGGTTTTAGCGCTGCCGGCAGCTTCGAGCAGGTCTTGAGATGGCGGCGAAACTCGGCGACGACGCTCGGAGTGAGGTCGGCGGCTCTGACGGCCGGTGCATCGAAATCATCGTCGACCTTGCCACCGTAGCGCGCGGCCGGCGCCGGGGCTGGCGCCGCCATCGGCGGAAGGGCTGGCGGCAGGCCGAGTTGGACATTGTATTTGATCGAGAGATCAGGCTCCGGCGGCGTGTAGGCTGGGGCGGCCGCCGGTGTTGCCGCGGCTTGCGGCCGGACCGAACCTGATTCCGCCGGTTCCGGCTGGTTCTGGTGGGGCGGCGGCGACGCTGCCGGCTGCGGCGCTGCGGGCTGCGGCGCCGGTGGAGGCGGCGTGCTTACAGGCGGCTCTTGGAGCGCAGACAGATCGATGGATGGTGACGGAGAAGGCGACGGCGACGGGGTCGGTTCGGGCTTCTTCTCGATGTCCTTCTTCTCGATGTCCTGCGGCGTGACGATATCGACCGGGACGGTGTCAGCCGCCACGACGTCAAACGGATGGACTTCGGACAGGAGCAGCACCAGGGCCAGCACGGACACGTGCGCAACCGCCGACGCCGTCACGTCCACAGGAATGAGCTCCCGCAGGTTCATTCGCAACTGATCAGGTTTGAGCCCCCTGCCCGTCATCAGCATAGCGGGCAATCGAGGGGTGTCTCAATCCCATTTCGGCGCGAAGCCGAAATCGGTGATGCGGCCGGAGGCGCCGCCCATGACCGAGATCAGGCTCATGTCGTCCTCCGACAATTCGAAATCGAAGACGTTGATGTTCTCGGACAGCCGTTCGAGCTTCGATGTCCGCGGGATCGCGGCAACATTCTGCTGCACCAGCCAGCGCAGGCAGACCTGGGCCGCCGTCTTGCGATAGCGGTCGCCGATCCGCGCCAATGCGCGCTCGTTCCGGATGCGGCCCTTCGCAATCGGGCTATAGGCGACCAGCGCCATGCCGTGCCGGGCGCAGGCGGCCTTCACCTTCGCCTGATCGAGATAGGGATGATACTCGACCTGGTCGCACACCAACGGCTCCGCGCAGGCCGCCACCGCCTCCTCGATCAAGGCGACCGTGAAGTTGGACACCCCGATATGGCGCGCGAGCCCAAGCTGCTTGGCATGCGCCAGCGCGCCCATCGTTTCCGCGAGCGGCACCTGCGGGTTCGGCCAGTGCAGCAACAAGAGATCGATTTCGGTCAGCCGCAGCCGCGCCAGGCTTTCCTTGGCCGAGCGCTCGAGGTCGTTGGGCCTGAAATGGGTGGTCCAGACCTTGGTCGTGATGAAGACGTCGTCGCGTCTCACGCCGGATGCGCGGAGCCCCTCGCCGACCTCGCGCTCATTGTCGTACATCTGCGCGGTGTCGATGTGGCGATAGCCGAGCCTGAGCGCCTGCTCGACGATCCGCGCGCAGGTGCGTCCACGCAGTTCCCAGGTACCGAGCCCGATCGCCGGGATCCTGGCGCCATTGGCTTCGATGATGTTCATGCGCCCATTATGGGCCGCCGCAGCTCCGCTGCCAACTCACGCGGCAGAGGCCTCTGTCGCCAGCGCAGCGAATACCGTTTCCGGCGAATGGGCGATGACCGCCAGAAGCGCCCGTGCCGGTCCGCGCGGGGCTCGCTTGCCCTGCTCCCAATTGCGGATCGTCTCCACGGGCACACCGAGCTTGGCGGCGAATTCGAGCTGGGTCAGATGCGATCGGCGGCGCAGGTCGCGCACCGTGAGCGACCCGGTCGGCGTCTCGGGCGCGAGCGGGAACTCCTGCCCGTCTCGCAGCTCGACGATCCGTCCATCCGCTTTCAGCCGCAGGCGCTTCATGGTCTGCTCCGGAAAGCCGCATTGTGGGCGAACCGACTTAAGGCCCGATTAACGCTAAGCGAGGCGCTAGTTCAGGCCGAACCACAAAGTGGCGATGCCGAGGAAGCAGAAGAAGCCAACCACGTCCGTGATCGTGGTAACGAAGGTGCCGGACGCAACGGCCGGATCGGCTCGCACCCGTTCAAGCACCATCGGGATCAAAATCCCGCCGAGCGCACCGGCAACCAGGTTGCAGACGATGGCGAGCCCGATCACCACGCCAAGGCCCGGAATCTTGAACCAGGCGACCGCGGCGATGCCGGTGATGACGGCGAAGGCAAGACCGTTGACGAGGCCCACCATGATCTCGCGCAGGATCACCCGGGCGGCGTTGTAGGATCCGAGCTCGCGGGTGGCCAGCGCGCGCACCGCGACGGTCATGGTCTGGGTCGCCGCATTGCCGCCCTGACTGGCGACGATCGGCGCCAGCACCGCAAGCGCCACCATCTTTTCGAGCTGGCCTTCGAACAGGCCGAGCACAGAGGACGCAAGAAAGGCGGTCGCGAGGTTGACCAGCAGCCAGTTGAATCGCCCTCGCGCGATCGTCCAGACATTGTCCGACAACTCTTCGTGGCGGGTGACGCCGCCGAGCGCCTTCAGGTCTTCGTCAGCCTCCTCCTCGATGACGTCGACGACGTCGTCGATGGTGATGACACCGACCAGCCGGTTTGTGGTGTCGACCACGGGCGCGGCCACCAGATTGTATTTGCCGAACATCCGCGCGACCTCTTCCTGGTCCTCCAGGGCGGAGACGCGGCGGCGATCTTCATCGATCAGGTCGGTGAGCGGCTCCGGGTCGCGGGAACGCAGCAGCACGTCGAGCGGTACCGCGCCCAGCCAGTGCCCGTCGCCGTCGACGACGTAAATCTCGTAGAACCGGTGCGGCAGGTCCGGCGTGTTGCGCATGTGGTCGAGTGTCTGCCCCACCGTCCAAGCGGGCGGCACCGCGATGAACTCGGTCTGCATCCGCCGGCCGGCGGAGTTGTCCGGATACAGCAGGCTGCGCTCGAGCTCAGCGCGCTCGGACGGCGGAAGCCTGTCGAGGATCTCCTCCTTGTCCTCCTCGTCGAGACCTTCGAGAAGCTCGATCGCATCATCGGATTCCAGCTCGCGGACGCCTTCCGCGACGGTCTCCGGCTCGAGCTCTTCGAGGATTTCCTCGCGCACGGCATCGTCGACCTCGTTCAGTGCCGAGAAGTCGAAATCGGTGCCGGTGATCTCGACGAGGCTGACGCGGTCTTCCGGCGCGAGCGCGGCGATGAGATCGCCGAGATCCGCCTCATGAAGTTCCGCCACCACCTCGCACAGGAACGGCCGGTCGGCAGTGTGGATCGCGCTCGCGATATTTTCGACGAATTCGTGGCGGAGCTGCCCCTCCTCGTCCCGCATTGGCAACCGATCGAGGATGGATGCTTCGGCGGGATGGGCAGCGTCGATTTTCTCGGCCATGCCGCGCCTCACCGTTTGACAGAAGGTAGGAACTCGTCTGAGTTATCGTCGCACGCATTACCCAATCGGCTGCGTCCCGCGCAATGCCAAATATCGCCAACCGCGAAGAACAGGTGTGCTTATGAGATCGTTCGGTGCAGCCATTCTTGCCCTGCTCGCGTGGAGCGGCGCGGCGCACGCCGCCGACGAATGCCCGCGCAAGGATGCGCTCGGAACGTCGCGCGTCCTGACCGTCGATCCCGCGAGCTATCCGCGCGTTGGCACCAAGAGCTTTCCGGACACGCTCCCCCTGCAGGATCACGAGGTGGTGTTGACGTTCGACGACGGGCCATGGCCATCAACCGACCGTAAGATCCTCGCGGCACTCGCTCACGAATGCGTGCGCGCGACCTTCTTCATGATCGGAAAGCCGGCCTCCGAGCATCCGGAGCTGGTCCGCCAGATCGCGGCACTCGGCCACACGATCGGCCATCACACATGGACGCATCACAACCTCAAATACATGAAACCGGACGACGCCATTGGCGAGATCGACAAGGGCATTGCCGCCGTCCAAACGGCGCTGCATGGGCGCGCGACCACGACGCCGAGCACGCCGTTCTTCCGCTTCCCCTATTTCGAGATGTCGCCGGAGACGCTCGCGAACCTGGAGAAGCGCGGCATCGCCGTGTTCGGCGCCGACCTCTGGGCGAGCGACTGGAACAAGATGACGCCGCAGGAGGAGCTGAAGCTTCTGACCGGGCGCCTGAACGCCGCCGGCAAGGGAATCATCCTGCTGCACGATCCCAAGACGCAGACCGCGGCGATGCTTCCGGCCTTCTTGCGCTATCTGCGCGATCACAATTACAGGATCGTGCATATCGTGCCGCCGGGCTCGAAAACCGTGTCGGATCAAACACATTGAACCAAAGCACAGCTGTGGGTTACAAAGCATTAAGGTAGCGTTCATGACGCCGCCTGTAAGGATTCGGCGTCGGACAAAGAGAATGCAGCCAGGGTGTTATGATCGGTAGCGTTGGCGAGGGATTTTGGAAGCGGTCATGGACTGCCCTCTCCCTGCTGATTCTGATCGGCGCGAGCAGCCAGTCCGCAATCGCGGCTGATTGTCCCCCTGATGCGCTCGGCACCTCGCGAACGCTGGTGGTCGATCCCCGCGAGCATCCCCGGATCGGCACCATGCAATATGCCGAGACCTTGCCGCTGGACGATCACGAAGTGGTGCTGACATTTGATGACGGCCCGCTGCCGAAATACAGCAACCAGGTGCTGGACATTCTTGCCAGCCAGTGCGTGAAGGCGACCTTCTTCATCATCGGCAGTCAGGCCAAAGCCAATCCGCAGGGTGTCCGCAAGCTCGTCGCCGCCGGCCACACCGTCGGCACGCACAGCCAGAACCATCCGCTGACCTTCAACAAGATGTCGATCGAGCAGGCCAAGCAGGAGGTCGATGCCGGCATCGCCTCGACGGTGGCCGCGCTTGGCGACGCGAGCAAGCTCGCGCCCTTCTTCCGCATTCCAGGGCTGCTGCGCGCCGAAGCGGTCGAGACCTATCTGGCGTCGCGTGGGATCCAGAACTGGAGCGCCGATTTCGTTGCCGACGATTGGCGCCATATCCCTCCGGCGCGCGTCTACGAGCTCGCAATCCAGCGGCTGGAGGAGAAGGGCAAAGGCATCCTGCTGTTGCACGACATCCAGCCGCGCACGGTGGCGGCGCTGCCGAAAATCCTGCAGGAGTTGAAGGCGCGCGGCTATCGGATCGTCCATGTGGTGCCGGCGACGCCGGAGCAGCCGGCCACGCCAACCGAACCTGTGCAATGGCTATTGCACCCGCCGATTGAGACCGTCGCAACGGTGCGCTGGCCGAAGATTGCGAATTTCGTGTTCGTCCAGACGCAGGAACTGCCCACCCCCGGGCTCTCGAATCTGGATTGGCGTGATCCAGGCCTATCCGATCGAGGACGCCGCCCGCGCGCCGCAATCGCCGCGCAGACGGCATGGCCGGAGCCATTACAGGTCTCCGAGAACAGCGGCCCGGCCCTGCCGGTCCCCGCCTCCTCCGTCTTCAGGATGCCCGAAGGCCTGCGTGTGACGTTGCTCGCGTCGCATTCACCCGCCAAACGGCCGCAACGGGTGGCAGCATCTCCTGAAGCCGCCAATGCGATGGGGCCGATTTCCGCGAGAGCCCGCACCATTGGCGCACGCCAGGCGCCGCATTCCCGGCATGCCGTGCATCAGAACCCGCAAGGAGGTCATGCGGGTCGTGGCGTCCCCAAGCATGCCGTGCAGGCGCAGCCGAACAGACGCGCACTTCAGGTCGCAAAGCGCTGAAGAGCGCGGCGCGGCGATTGCAGCGTCAGGCGCTCAATTCGTCACGATCTTGGCGATGCAGAGCAGAATGACGAGCGCCAGGAACAGCAGGTCGATATAGGACTTGATCTCGCCGGCATGACGCAGCTCGGTGACGGCACCGACGATCTGCTTGCGTGAGGCTGTCGAACTTGGTCCCTCGACCACCGCCGTCCCAAGCCGACGCGTCTCCCCTTCCAGGCGTTCGATTCGCTGGAAGAAATAGAACGAACGCAAGGCGGACGCCGCATGCATCGCGGCATAAACCAGCACCAGAAGCGCGACGAGCGCGCGATGCTCGTATTTTTCCATGAAGTTGAGGCTGAAATAGACCAGCGCCAGGAACACGAAATTGGAGACGAAGCGATAGATGTAGCTGAGCAGGATCATCCTGTTTTCCGGATTTCCGAATCGGGCGTGCGATCGGTGAGCGACGGCGCCCGTCGGGCTCGGAATCGCCGGCCCACGAGCTTCAACACCCTTAGCGTACGCCAAGGGTGTTACGGAAAGCCATCGACCGACCTCGGTTGCGGAAAATTTGTCGCCGCGCCAGAGCGGACAACGTAGACGTTCTCCGGCTACCTCGGCTCAACCTGCAGGATGCGAATGTACGCGTCGAGGACGGGGCGCGACGTCGTTTCAGGATGCCGCGCCTCGGCCCGATTATGGCTGCATCCGACGGCGGCGTTCGGCGATCAATTGCTTTGCCTCGTCCATCGTCATCTCGCCCGCCGAGCACCTGGTAGGCGCTATCAGGGTTTTGGGCTCGGCCGTCGTCACCGCTCCGTTTCTTTTCGAGGGTTGGATTCGGCGTGGGAGAGCCGTCGCCACCGCCAAAGCCAAGAAACTCGACCAGGATCACCGATGGGCGGTCGTTGTTCGACTGCGTTGGAGCGGCGCTTAGCTGAGTGGCGGCAGTGGCGTTCCCCGCCGAGCTCAGCGCGGCAACCGGCGGTGCGTGCACGACCGGAATTCCGGTCGCGCGGCCCTGGACCTGGATATTCGCCGCGTTCACGATCTGCAACGCGGCAAGATTGACGTTGCCCGAGGCCCGGATGCCGGCTTCGCCAGCGTCGATAGTGCCGAGCGGCGCGATCAGATCGACGTTGCCGGGCTGCACCTCCGGGATCGGATTCAGTCTCGCGATGCCGGCGCCTGTCGTAGGAAGGGTTGGAGACAACGTCACCCGTCCCTAACTGGCTACGCGTGTAACGGTTCTTATTGAGCCGCGCGTATCCGTACGGATGCCACCTGCGCAGACATCCGCAGAATGGCGGGCGCCTCACTGTTGGCTCCCGCTGATCTCAAGGAGCCGTTGTCGACTTTGCTGCCATTTCCTTCAGCACGCCCGCCATCGCTTCAATGACAGCCTTGGCCGATTCACCGATACCGTGCCGACGCGTGATATAGGCCGGATCATTGTAGGAAAGGAAAGTCTTGCCATCCTCGTCCTGCCAGACCAGCGCCTTCAACGGCAGATCGATGCCGATCGTCTGCACCGATTGCATCAGCGGAGTGCCGGCCTTCGCCGCGCCGAAGATCAGAAGATTCGTCGGCCGCAGTGGCAGGCCGACCGCAGCAGCGCCAGCACTGTGGTCGATATGGCTAAATACCGCCATGCCCCTGGTACGAACCTCCGCTTCAAACCGGTGCATCGTTTCTTCCGGGCCAAAGCTGCTGGGCAGCGTGATCAATCCATCAGCGGACATTGCATGCTCTCCTGATAACGAAATCGTTGTGATCAACACAAAGACGGCAGTCCTTAAGAAGCCCATTCTCACTTCTTCCCGAACAGCTTGGCCGGATCGAACTCCGGCTCCGGAACGAAACCATCGCGGTTCGGCATCCTGATTTTTGGTAGGCTGTCGCGATCGAGCTTGGCGTCGGCAGGCAGAATGCGGTTCAAGTGAAGGATGTAAGCCGCGACGGCGTAGGTATCGTCGTTGCTTAGCGAACCCGGCGCCTGATAGGGCATTGCTCTGTGAATGTAATCGAAGAGCGTGGTGGCGTAGGGCCAAAAGCTGCCGACGGTCCTCACCGGTGCGTCTGAAGCCAACGTGCCCTGCCCTCCGACGAGACGGTCCTTGATGCCGCCGACGCCGTTGTCGCCATGGCAAGCGGCGCAGTTGTCGGCGAACACCTGCTTTCCTTGCGCCACGGTACCGCTGCCGGGCGGCAGTCCCTTGCCATCGGGCCTGACGTCGACATCCCATAGCGCGATCTCGCCGGGTGTCGCGGGACGGCCGAAATCATATGCAAGTACGGGAGAAGCGAGCGCGAGCGCAATAGCGCCAGTGAGGAGTGCCTTGCTAGTCGAGGACATTTCGAACCCTCCCGGTCTCTTCAATGCTCCAGGTCTGCTGCGCGTTCTAGTGAAAAGTTGCGTTGGTCCCGATTGCGCCGACAAAGGATTTCCGGTCGGGCTGGACATTGCCCTTATCGTCGGTCGCACGGCTGACGATCTTGGTCGGCTTACCGTCCCAGGTCCAATCCATCTGAAAGCGCGTTTGCGCCTTCGGCAATACCGGCAGATTTAGCTGCGCATCCTTCCAGCTCTTGGCGCCATCGCTCGAAATCTCGACCTTGCACGCTCTTCGCGCAGACCACGCACTCATTGCTCGTGAAAGGCGCGGTGAAAGCTGTCCCGAACTGGCTGCGTGATGTAGCGGAAGAAGCTTCGCTCCCCAAGCTGCACCATCGCCTCCACCGGCATTCCCGGCGTGAGGCGGACGTTGGGAAGATGAACAAGCTGGTCCTGATCGATCAGGATCTGCACTTTATAGTAGTTGCTTTTTGTCTGCTCATCGGCGGTGACGTCGGAGGCGACGAAAGTGACGCGGCCCGCAACGAACGGTACGAGGCGCTGCTTGAACGCGGGGAGACGCACCTGTGCTTCAAGGCCGGGATACACGACATCGATATCGTTGGGCGAAAGTTTCACGTTGGCCACCAGCCGGTCGCGCGATGGCAGTAGTTCCATGACCGTATCGCCGGGCTTGACGACAGCGCCATTGTTGAACACCCTCATGCCAAGGACCGTGCCGTCCTCGGGCGCCACCACATCGCGACGCACGGCGACATCCTGCGCGGCGCGCAATTTGTCGTCCACCTCGTTCAGCCTGATACGGGCCTCCCGTATGTCGTTCGAGACATCTTGTAGCCGCTGGTCTTGAATCTGCTGCATGGATGAACGAGATTCCGCGATCGTTGCCCGCGCGCGTTGGATCTGTCCGCTCAGGTCACCCAGTGTCCCTTCCAATCCGGCTTGGTTTCGCTGCAAGGCCAGCACGACGGACAGCGTCGCCAAGCCCTTTGTCAACAACCCCTGCTTGATCTCGGCCTCGTGCCGTATCAGTTCGAGCTGTTGCCGGGTGGCTCGCTGCTGCTGTTCTGCCGATTCAATCACGCCAAGTTGCTGATCGACCCGGTCTCGCAGCACGGCGACCTGGCTTTTCAAGCTGACCGTGCGCGCTTCGAACAGCGCGCGCTGCCCGCTGACCACATCGGCGGCGCGCTGGGCGTCGAAGCCTTGCCCGCTCGCCGCCGCCAGCAGATCGTCAGGAAAGCTTATATCGCTCCTTCCGGCTGTCTCCGCATCCAGTCTGGCCAATTTTGCAAGCAATGCCCAGCGCTCGGCTCGCGCCGTCTCGGCCGTCGCGCTCGCCTGCACGTCGTTCAGTCGCATCAACACCTGACCGGCAAGCACATGATCGCCCTCGCGCACGAGCAGTTCCTGAACCGATCCCCCCTCCTGGTTCGCAATGACGCGACGCTGCCCCTCGACCTCGATCAAACCATTCGCGATCGCCGCTTCCGCCAGCGGAGCGGAGACGGACCAGACGCTGAAGCCGCCGATGAAGACCGCCATGGCCATCAATCCGAGCAGGATCACGCCGCGTGTTGACGGATGAGGCGCCTCCATCAATGGTGGCGCAGGCGACGCGATCGATCGGCCGTGGCCGTCAGCGACGACGGCTCGCCCGGATGGAGAGGTGAGAGCGCGGGTCATGATGCAACACGGTTCTGTTCGCGTCGGGCGGGTACGGCGGCTCTGGCGATGCGGGGTTCGCTGAGTTCTGGGCGGTTGTCAGGCGCCGGGGCGACGACGCGGTTCAGGATCTCGGCCCGCGGTCCAAACATTTCTGCCGCTCCATCCCGCATCAGCAAGACTAGGTCGACATGCTGCACCAAGCGCGGACGGTGCGAGACCAGAATCACCGTGGTGCCGCGCGCCTTGAGCTTCCGTAATGTGTCGGCCAGATTGGCCTCGGAATCGCCGTCGAGATTGCTGTTGGGTTCATCCAACACCACGAATTTCGGATTGCGGAACAGTGCGCGGGCCAAGCCGATCAGCTGCCGCTGCCCGCCGGACAGATACTGCCCGTTCTCGCCGATCTCGGTGTCGTAGCCGCACGGAAGCCGCAAGATCATGTCGTGACAGCCCGCAAGCTGCGCGGCCTGGTAAACCTGCTCGGGCGTCGCCTCTCCCATCCGTGCAATGTTGCGGAATACCGAACCCTCGAACAGCTCGACGGATTGCGGCAGATAGCCGACGTAGCGGCCGAAATCCTCACGCATCCAGCGATGGACGTCGGCGCCATCGAGGCGCACGGTGCCGGCGCTTGGCGCAAGCGTGCCGATCAGCATCTTGATCAGCGTGGTCTTGCCGGCCGCCGAGGGGCCGATGACGGCAAGACTGTCACCTGGGGATAGCGCGAACTGCACGCCTTTGACGATCGGGGACGTCGAACCCGGCAAGCCGTACGTGACACGCTCCACCGACAGGCGACCGACCGGGGCCGGCAATGGCCGTCCGGGCGGACGAAGACGAGGCTGGCGAAGAAAATGCTGCAAGCGAAAGAAAGCTTGCCGGGCCTGGACAAGCTGCTTCCAGCCGCCGATCAGCATTTCCACCGGCGCAAGTGCCCGGCCCATGATGATCGAGCCGGCAACAGCCACGCCCGATGTCAGCTCATGCTGCAGCACCAGATAGCCGCCCGCGCCAAGTACGGCGATCTGCACCGAGAGGCGCGCGAACTTGGCCATTGCCAGCAGAACGGAGGCTCGCTGCGCCGCGCGCCGCTGCGGCGGCAGCACTTCGGCCACCGCCTCCTGCCAGCGGCGCATCACCGCCGGCAACATGCCCATGCTGTCAATCACTTCCGCATTGCGCGCGATGCTGTCGGCGCGACGTTGCGAATTAGCCGCCGCAACATTTGCCTCCTTCATCAGCCGCGACGTGGTCAGTTCGTTCAGCAAGGTGAGAGTGAAAAGGACGATCGCTCCTGCCGTCGCGATGCAACCCAGCACCGGATGCAGGACGAAGATCACGGCGAGAAAAATCAGCACCCAGGGAAGGTCGTAGAGGGCAAGCAAAGCAGGCGAGCCGAGATAGCCGCGGCAAATGGCGAGATCGCGTAGTGCCTCCATGCGATAGGAATGACCGGCGAGCACGCTCTCCATCGCTCTCGCAAAGCCCTCCGGCGCGGCCTTCTGCTCGACCCAGGTTGCAACGCGCTGCAGGGTCTGATTGCGCGAGATTTCCAGAATAGCCAGCAACAGGATGGACACACCCGCGATCAGCGACAGATAGAGAAGCGTATCGACATTGTGCGTCGTCAGCACGCGGTCGAAAATCTGCATCATGTAGATCGGGATGGTGAGCTGCAGCAGATTGACCACGCCGCTGAACAGGCCCACCGCCAGCAGCTGAATCTTGCAACAGCCGATGGCGAGGCTGAGGATTGTCTCGCTTTCCTCATGTGGATCGACCACCGCAAGCTTCGACATCGGCTTCATATGCGGCGCCCCACTTTTCCAATTCTGATGTCTTCGTCGTGACATTCGAGTCTCGGCGCTCCTGCCGTATCTGACAGGCACGTCGCGACTTCAAAACCCATCCAGTACGGTCGTCCTTCCCAAACAGGAGGGCGACCGTATTTGGCAGAAGCGCGGCTAGGTCGCTTCGAGGACAGGCAATCCTGAGTGGACTTAGCTCAGGACAAAGTCGTGGTGAGAGAGGTCCGCGGCATGGACGCCCTGGAATGTCACGTCCCCAGCGGCGCCGAGGTCTAGAACGGCGCCGTTGGCGGTGTCATGCACGTGCGCAAGCGCATCAAAATTCGGGCCGAAGCCCGACAAATTGATCACGTCGTTGTTCACGTCGAAGTCCGTGATAACGTCGTGCCCGGCTTGCGACATCTGGAAGGTGAAGGTATCGGCACCGCCGTTGCCCGTCATAGTGTCGTTGCCCACACCGCCATCGATGCGGTCCGCGCCGCTGCCTCCGATGATGATGTCGTTGCCTTCGTCGCCGAAGAGCTTGTCAGACACCGTACTGCTGCCTGAACTGGCTGCCTGGATGAAGTCGTTTCCGGCATCGCCGTGGATCTCAGCAGCGGCCTCCCCGCCGAGCGGCGGATTGAAGGCGAGTTCACCGGTGATCCTGTCGTTGCCGGCTCCCCCATGAACCACGTCACCGAACGTTTCGGTCCACTGTACGATATCGTCGCCGTCACCCGCATCGGCGAAGCCGTGCTCACCCATATGATCGATCACGTCGTTGCCAAGGCCGCCGAATATCTGATCATGGCTGCCGCCGCCGCTGATGTGATCGTCGCCGTCACCGCCATCAAGGATGTCGGCGCCGGCATTTCCAGTGATGGTGTCGTTTCCGGTGCCGCCTTCGATATGGTCGCTGCCGTCACCGCCGGTCAGGGTGTCGTCGCCGGCATCACCGAAGATCTTGTCGCCCGCCGTGGCGTGCGCCGCGTCCGTCGTAAACGCGGAGATGATGTCGTTACCGTCGCCGCCATGGCTTTCATCGGACGCGGTATCGGAACCGGTGATCCGGTCATCGCCTCCGTCGCCGAAGACGGTGTCTCCGACCGCATCATTCCAGGAGATGACGTCATCGCCGGCGCCGGCATGAACGACATCGTGTCCCATCATCTGGTCGATGGTGTCGTTGCCGTCGCCACCGTAAACCAGGTCGTTGCCGGCCCCGGTGCTGATGTGGTCATTTCCCGACCCGCCATCGAGGTAGTCGTTGCCGCCTCCACCATTGATCGTGTCGTTTCCGGTACCGCCTTCGATGTGGTCCGCGGCATCGCCGCCGATCAACGTGTCATCGCCGCCGTCGCCGAACATCCGGTCGCCCGCCGTCGCATGTGCGGCATCCGTGGTGAAGGCCTGAATGAAATCGTCACCGTCGCCGCCGTGACTTTCATCGGACGCCGTGTCGGAACCGATGATCCTGTCGTTGCCGCCGTCGCCATAGACGGTGTCACCGACGGCATCGTTCCAGGAGATCGTGTCGTTCCCGTCGCCGGCGTGGACGACGTCATGGCCCGCCATCTGGTCGATGGTGTCGTTGCCATCGCCGCCAAACACCGTATCGTTGCCGGCACCGGTGCTGATGTGATCATCGCCGTTGCCGCCATCGAGGTAGTCGTTGCCACCTCCACCGTTGATGGTATCGTTTCCGGTGCCACCCTCGATGTGGTCGTTGCCGTCGCCGCCGATCAGGGTGTCATTGCCGGCATCACCGAAGATCTTGTCGCCTGCGGTGGCGTGCGCGGCGTCAGTCGTGAAGGCCTGGATGAAGTCGTTGCCGTCGCCGCCATGGCTCTCGTCGGCCGCGGGGTCGGAACCGATGATCCGGTCGTTGCCCTCATCGCCGAAGACAACATCACCGACCTTGTCGTTCCACGAGATCAGATCGTCGCCCGCACCTGCGTGTACGACGTCGTGACCGGCCATCTGATCGATCGTATCGATGCCGTCACCGGCGAACACGACATCGTTGCCCGCTCCGGTGCTGATGTGGTCGTTTCCCGATCCGCCTTCAAGAAGATCGTTGCCGTTGCCGCCGGTGATGACGTCGTTGCCCGCGCCGCCGAGGACATGATCGTCACCATCACCGCCGTTGAGCGTATCATCACCGTCATCGCCTGACAGCGTATCGTTGCCGCCGTTGCCGTCAATCGTATCGTTGCCCGCAAGGCCGAAGATATGATCCGGCCCATCGGTGCCGGTCAGGATATCGTCGCCGTTGGTTCCCGTGAGATTGGACATGAGGCATTCTCCCTTTCAGATGTGGGCCTCAGCTTCACATGCGGGGCCTCGGCGAGTTGCAGGTTGACAAAGAATCCTGCGGGCCCTGAACCGACGCCCTCACGTGTTCGTATGCTTTCTTTTCGGAGAGTTCAGGGCGATATGGCTGCATCTGTAATGCGAGGAGCGGATCGCTGTAACCAAACTGTAACGTCGCCCTCAGCGCGCGAGCCGAGAGTCTCATCGATCGGGATGCAAACACCCAATCCAGATGACCCTTCCTAAATCCGCGAAGCATCGATGGACCACTGAAGCCGTACCGCTCCACTCGATCAGAGCTGCAGCAGCGGTCCGCTAAGGACGCCGCAAGATTCGTACAGCCGTTGTACCGCCCTCTCCGAGCTTGGCCGGAGCCCCCATTGCCGTACCCGGCATACGATTCCAATTTGGCTGACATTCCCGACGGCGGCTTGAAGCCTTAGGCATACTCAAGGAGCAAGCGATACTTTTGGGCATAACCTAGTCCCGGAATGGCACCCACTGCATTTCCTTCTCTCGGGATGCCGGCTTCTTCTCAGCCTTTCGCTGTCGGGGCGGTCGACAACGCTTCTCGGATCTGGTCCGCGACCGATGTCGTCAGGCTTGCTCGCGCAAGCCCAAGTGGAATGGTTCGCTCAGTCAAGGAGCGATACAATTCACCGGCGTTAGGGCTGAAGAGGTCTATCGCGGCTATGTGCCGTCGCACCGTGCCGACATCGCCTCTCGCGACGCAGCCGCCCATTCCCTTGGCCAGGCTGCTGCTGGTGACCGCCGAGGTGGTTCCGGCGAGAAGCGGCAGCAGGGCGTTCAAGGCGTCACGTTCGCTGGCGCTGAAGGACTTCCAGATCGACACGGCCTCCGAAAGCAGCGCGATGAAGAAAGGGCCAACGTAATAGACCGAGGCATGGTAGATCGCGCGTTGTCCTCGGGGTACCTCCACGGTGGTGCAGCCGATGTCGCCGGCCAGCCGCTTGAGCGTCTCGAGGAATGCGGGTTCGGCGGCCTCCACGCCGACCGTCACGCCCGGCAAGCCCCGCAGAGCGACGGCCGGATCGGTAAACATCTGCAGCGGGTGGAAGCCACCTATCGTCGCGCCGTCCGATTTCGCCTTCGCCAACGCTTCAATGTCGGTCGCGCCGCTGCAGTGGACGACCTTATGATGCGACTGCCAGGCGATGCCGTCGGCGACGCGCGCGATGGCATCGTCCGATACGGTCAGCCAGACGAAGTCGCACGTGTCCGCCACCGCCTGCGCGCTCGCCAGCGCACGCAGCCCCTCGACTTCCTGCTGCATTTGGAGCGCGCCCTCGCCGCCCCGGCTCCAGGCGGCGGCCACCTGATGCCCCGCCCGACTGAAGGCTTGTGCGAGCGTGCGTCCGACGCTGCCGCACCCGATGAATCCGAATTTTGCGCTGGGCATCCCGATCAGCTCCGGAACGAGGCATCGAGCCGGTCGAGTTTGCGCAGCAGGGCCGCCCATTCGAGCGAACCGTACCCGCCCGAATTCCGCCTCGCGCCTTCGTTGAGCGTGGGGTTCGTGTCCGCTTCATTGAGCAGCGTGATCTCGCTGCCGGAGAAGCACGTCACCGTGTTCTCGATCGCGGCGGGAGACGGCTGATGGACCGGCCGGTTGCAGGCCAGAAGATCGACCTGGATCCGGCAAGCGTTCTCGAGCCAGTAGATGGCGTTGAAGGCCTGCGGGATCGTCCGGCCACAGGCGAGCAGCCCATGATTGCGCAGCAGGAGCACGTCGTGTTCGCCCAGATCGCGGACGACGCGATCGCACTCCTCGCCGCCGATCGCCGGTCCTTCGAATTCGTGGTAGCCGACCCGACCGTGGAAGCGCATCGCGGTCTGGGACAACGGGAGCAAGCCTTCGCTCAGACCGCTGACGGCGGTGCCGGCGCGGGTGTGCGTGTGGATGATGCAGTGAAGGTCCGGTCGCGCCCTGTGGATGGGAGCGTGCAGATAGAAGCCCGCGACGTTGACGTTGTAGCCGTGATCGGGTTGCAGGAGCGTGTTGCCGTCGACGTCGATCTTGATGAGGTTCGACGCCGTGATCTCTTCGTACAGCATCCCGTACGGGTTGATGAGATAGCTTCCTTCCTCGCCCGGAACGCCGCACTGATGTGGTTGTAGATCAGGTCCGTCATTCCAAAGACGGCCATCAATCGGTAGCAGGCGGCGAGATCGATCCGGGTCTGCCACTCATCGAGCGAGACCGCCGACTTGATGTCGGCGAGGGAAAGCACCTTCATGTTGCCCATCTGTGTTGTCCTTTCCAAGTGAACCGACGCGTTACCGCGTCCATTGATCGGGCGAAGCAGTCGGCCGATGGCCGCGGGAGCCCCCGTCGGCCCCTCGCTCTTCGGCCGCTCAGGACTTCTTCAGAGAGACGGCTTCCACCGCACCGGTCGCGGGACGCTCTCGCTCGAGCAGGGGGTTGTCCGGCTTCGCGACCGCGGCGAGGCATAGATCCGCGATGGAATCCGCGAACTCTTCGGTCTGCACCGGGACGCCGCTGGCTCCGGGCGCGAGAACGCTGATCAGACCTTCCATGAAGGCTCCGACGAGGCAGGTTGCGGCGACCCTGACGTCGACCTTGCGGAATTCGTCGGCGGCGAGGCCTTCCTTGATAATGGTCTCGAAGACGCGCGCGACGGCAAGTCGATACTTCAGTCGCGTGCTTTCCACTTCCGGATCGATCGGCTCGAAGATAAGGCCGTAGGCGAGGCGCTTGCCGCGCACGGCTCGCAGCACGAAAGTGCGGACCGCGTCCCTCACCTTCTGCGACGGCTCTCCTTCCGCGACGGCGATCCCCGATAGAACGTCGACCTCGCGCTGCGAAACCGTGCTGACGATGGTGGCGCAGAGATCCGCACGTGACGGGAAGTATCGATAGATCGTTCCGACCGCGACGTCGGCTGCGGCCGCGACCGCGTTCATCTGAAGCTCCTGGAATCCGCCATCCATCACGACGCCGCGCGCGGCCCGCAGGATATGCGTCTTCTTGTCGAGGGAACGGACCTGTCTAGTCGCCATCTCGTCACCCGAAGATGAAGTTGAATTCATTTTCATCTTGATTTGGAAATCGATCGGTGTCAAGAGATGATGTAATTTCGCGTGAAAATCAGCGCTTTTGAGCCGATCTGAAACTGAACAATCGCTTCAGTTTGGTGGACTTTCCGACCCTGCCTGAGGGTCGGTTCGGTTTCGAGAATGCTCGCCAACGCAGCGAGCCACGAACCTAGGAACGAATTGGAGGCGTCCCATGACCCAAGCACTCGAAGCTCCCGCCAGCCGTTACGGCACCCACAAGGTCCTAAACCAGGCCAAGCCCGCCGCCGGCTTCAATGCCTTTACCGGCGACGCCGTGCTGCGCGCCGCGATCGAGCGCGAGGCTCCTTGGGCCGCGGACCGCTGCGAGGCCCTCGGCGCGGTCGCGGGCGACGAGGATGTGCAGGAGCTCTCCCGCCTCGCCAACCGCCACTTGCCCGAACTGAAGACCCACGATCGGTTCGGCAACCGCATCGACTGGGTCGACTTCCATCCGAGCTGGCACGAACTGATGTCACTGGCGTGGAAGCATGAAGTACCGAACCTCGCCTGGCGCACCAACCAGAAGAACGGCCACTACGCCCGCGCCGTGCTGTCCTACGTCTGGAATCAGGTCGAACAAGGCACCGCCTGTCCGACCGGCATGGCTTACGCTTCGTACGCGGGCTTCGAGGCCGAGCCCGCGCTGGCGATCTGGGCGGAGAAGGTCAAGGGGACCGAATACGAATTCAGCCGCCGCGAGGTGAGCGAAAAGCCTTCGGTCGTGATCGGCTACGCCATGACCGAAAAGCAAGGCGGCTCCGATCTCCGCGAGACACAGACGACTGCTCGCTTCTCCCACTCCGAGGATTATCACGGCAAGCCGGCGCACTGGTACGAACTGACCGGCCACAAGTGGTTCTGCTCGGTGCCGCAAAGCGACGGCTTCTTCACGCTCGCCAAGGTCAATGGCGGCGTGACCTGCTTCTTCCTGCCGCGTACGCTGCCCGACGGCAGCTACAACAACTTCTTTGTCCAGCGTCTGAAGGACAAGGCCGGCAACAAGAGCAACGCTTCCAGCGAAGTCGAGTACGCCGGCACCATGGCGATCCGCGTCGGCGAGGAAGGCCACGGTATCCGCGAGATACTTTCGCACGCGCACCTGACCCGCTTGGACTTCGCGATTGGCTCCGCCGGTCTGATGCGTCAGTCGCTGACGCTAACCCTGCAGCACACCACCACCCGTAGGGCGTTCGGCACCTCCATCGCGGACCGACCGATGATGACCAACGTGCTGGCCGACATGGCCGTCGAAGTCGAAGCTGCCACGCTTCTGGCGCTGCGCGTCGCAAAGGCGACAGACCAGATGAAGGCCTCCGAACACGAACGGCTGCTCGCCCGCGTAGCCACGCCGGCGGCCAAACTCTTCAATTGCTCGCGCGCCCCGTCCATCGCCTACGAAGCGCTCCAGTGTCATGGTGGGAACGGCTTCATCGAAGAAAATCCGATGGCGCGTCTCTACCGCGAAGCGCCGCTGAACAGCGTCTGGGAGGGCACGGCGAACATGATGTGCATGGATGTCCGTCGGGCGATGGCCAAGGACCCGCGCACGATCCAGGCACTCTTCGACGAGACCCGTCCCCTGCTCGGTCAGGACGCCCGCTTCGACGCGCTGGTCCTTCATACCGAAACACTGGTTCGCGAAGCCGTTGAGGACGAGTTCGTCGCCCGTCCGATGACCGAAGCGGTCGCACGCGTCCTGCAGGGTGCAGAGCTCCTGCGTCACAGCACGCAGGACGTCGTCGACCTCTTCCTCGCCACCCGCGCACCGAACGCATCGGGGTCATGGGGTTCGCATTACGGGACGCTGGCGTTCAGCGTCGACCAGGCGAAGGCGCAGAAAGTCATGCGCCGCGCCGTGGTCGTCGAATGAATTGAGGAACGTATGTGTACGCAACGAGTTTGATCGTCATAGTCGGTTCGCACCGGCCGCATGGTCTTAGTGGACAAGTCCGTCGTCGCTACTCGCCGGCACGACCCGTTTGCGTTCTTCCACCGTCAGTCGTTGCAGCGCGCCTGGGCCAAGATTACCCGCGCCGACGATCTGCACCGGACTATCGGGGTTTTGTGAGCGCTGCTCGCGCTTGCGAGGACGTTCTTCCTCGCCATCGCCGCCGCCGAATCCGAGGAACTCGACGATAATGACGGAGGATGGTTCGTTGGCCCGCTGCTGCGGGGGCGCCGCCTGCCGGGCCGCGGCCCCGGCCTGGTTTCCGGCTTCCGGCAGTCCACTGATATTCGGCGGCTCGATCACCGGCACGCCTTTGGACTGGCCGCCGACTTCGATATTGGCGACGTTCAGGACATGCAGCGCCGCGAGATTGAGATTTGCCCGCAACCCGGATGCCCGCATCCCCTGCATTCACCGTGCCTTCGGGCGCAACGAGGTCGACATCGCCCTGAACCACGCCAGCAAAACCGATGATGGTGCCGATGCCACTACCGGAAATATCCGCCCGCTCTTGGACACGGGTAACCGCATCAACGCTAGTGGCAACCTCCGGCGCCGAAGGAACGCGGGCCGTCTTTGCGCCGCGACCGGCATCGATATCGCCAAGTGTAGCCCATAGCGTCTCGTCTCCACCGCCAAACGTCAGGACACGCGACCGATTCACCGTGACGCTTTTCTTCACGAAGACACTGATATCGCCCGGCCCGAGCGCAACGAGGCCTTGCCCGTCCCCGATGGCTGCGCCCAGTGCTGCAACCTGCAATCCACCGCCGGGAGCCAGCACCTCGATGCCGCCGCCGGCCATGGTGCGCAATGTCAGCGACTGGCCGAGCACATCGCCCTTCCAGCCCTCGCCCGGGAACAACGCCGCGATCGCTGCGTAGCCGCGGTTGTATCCACCATTGAGCGGCCGGCCCTTGCTGTCGGGCGTCAATTGATCGCGGCCGGCCTCACGCAGCTCCTGCATATAGACGCGATAGACGAACGCATGGCGAACCAGTTCCGGCAGGCTTAGGAAGCGCGCCCACGCGTCGAGCGGCGACAGGGTCTCGCCGGTCTTCTCTTCGATGAAAGAAACGAGGCCAAATCTGAGCAGCTTCTGCTGGCCGTCGCGCTCCTCGCTCCGATCGGTGAGATAGAGCGGCACCAACGTGCCGTCCGGCAGTGTTGTCGTCAAATAGGCCGGCATGGCCGCGACACGCGAGGGATCGAGATAAGCGGCGATGAAAGCATCGTAGGATGGCCGCTTGTCCTGCAGGCCTGCCATCACAGAGATCGAGGCGCCCTGCTCCGGTAGCCCTCTGATGTCGGTGCCGACGACCGGCCGGTTATTGCCGTCGAAACTGCGATTGCCGGTCGTGGTAATGGACAGAGCCTCTCCGTAGACGTCGCGGCCTGTGCTCAGCGTGATCAGCCCCGGTCCTTGAACTTGCATGGTGCCGCCGATGATGTCGTTGCCGGCCTCCAGAAGCGAGACGTCAGTCGCATGCAGATTGCGCAGTTGATAGTTGATGTCGCGAATATCCGTGCCGGCACGGAACCATGTCTGCTCCGCGGTCATGACCTGCGTCGAGAGTGGATCGCCGTCGTTCCGCAGGAGCACGTTGGAGATGGTCCCACGACGGGCGTAGATGCGGCTCGGCTCATAGTCCTCGGCGTTGGGCAGCACCGCGGGGTTGCGAATGCTCTGCAGGAAGAGACCGTGAACTCCGTAAGTGACCCGGTCGGTAGAAATGGCATTCTGCAGCATGAAGTGGAAGCTGCTTCCGCTTTGCGGCGGATTCTGGAATATGTCGTCGAAAGGCGAGCCCGCGAAACTGATTACGACACCGTTGATGCCGTCCACAGGCTGGAACGGAGACGGCATCATCTCCGGAATGGCGCGCGTTTGGGTAATCGAGCCCAGGATGATGTCCCGGTCGGCGAGCAACTGCAGCTCCGGATGTGTACCGGGCGCGGTGTAGAGCCTCCCGAAGTTGACGATGTCGCCATTCAGCGCGAGCACGTTCGTGATCGCAGGATAGAGATTCGTGGCGAAGAGACCGATCGCACCGTAGTCGGAATCTCCATCGAAAACGTAGCTGAGGTTCAGGTCCTTCGACAGGAATTGACCTTGATTGACGAGTCGAACGTCGCCGCCGATCGATACCAGATTGAGAGCGGTGCGGTTTGTATAGCCGCTCATGATCGCGCTCTGACGAGCGATACCGCCCAATAACAGAGGGTCACCGCTCAGCATCAGCGGATCGAGCACGGTTTGGACGATCAAATCGCCGGCCGTGCGCACACTCAATTCGGCGTCGCCGAGAGCGAACACAGGGGCGATGTTGTAGATTCCGGCGGCGCGTCCGCTGATGGTTACGGATCGCCCGGTCGCAGTCTCGCCCGCGGTGACCGTGCCTGTGCCACGGCCGACATAGTAGTAGCCAGCGCGGAGCGCGCCTTCGACGTCGACAGTCAGTGCACCGCCATTGCGCATTTCCAACGATTTGGCCTCGCCGCTCGTGCGACCGCCGCGCACCCGACCGTTGGTCGGGAGAGCCACGAGAATATTGTCGAGATCGCCTCCGGCGAAGACCGAGACATTGCCGCCACCGAGCGCGCCAACGCCTTGCGCAAAGTTTGCGTAGTCAATCCACCAGGAGCTCTGCTCGCCCGGACGGAAGACATAGTCTTGATCCGTGCCGCCGACGTGCTTGAGCCATTCAACGAAGAGCTGGTTGTCCTTCGGGTTGGCCGGAAGCGCCGACGAAATGCTGCCTCCCGCGGCGATCGTAAGGTGTCCACCCTCGATTCCGTAGGTCGCCGCTGAGGGCGCAGTGAAGTTGTCCCAGGTCGTCGTATCTTTGCGCCCCGCAGTGTAGACGACCGATTGATAGTGAGCGAGGTCGAGGTTGCGCCCGGCGCGGAGATCGATATCGCCGGTGCCGGTGCGCACCAGTATGCCACTGCTGCTGTTACCTACCGTGATCGTGCCAGAATTGCTGCCGAGACCGGCGAGCGGCATCGTGGTGATCGCCGAGGCCGAGCCGAGATCGGCCCCGGCGACGAGGCGAAGATTCCAGGATGCGGCATCCTGCAACACCCCGGACCGGTCGGCCCGATCGAAGCCGTCACTGAGGTTGCCGTTGATGATCAGATTGCCGGCAGCGCGGAGCGTCAACGTGCCCTCACGCTGTGAGGCTCCAAAGTCGGCGAACAGGTTCCAGGCCTGGTCGATCAACAGGTCGCCGGTGCTGCGAATCTCGATCCCGGACATGAGCTCGATGCCGCGTGAGCTGAGCCCTAAGGCAGCCGCGATAGCACCAGCATGGGTACCGAACGTCTGGGCATCGCTAACCGCCTGGACCTGAACCGCGCTGGTGGCCGCACCGGTATAGACGCTCACGCCCTCGAGCACCGCCGAGCGAGCGCCGATGATATGGGCCGCCAAAGCATCGACGGCGATGCCATCGTGGCCTGCGTTCTGCAGCGCGCGGAAGCGCACCCGGCCGGCCTCGCCGCCCGCGACATCGATCGCGCCGCCGCGGACATCGAGCCTTCCGCCCGCCGCCTCGAGCGTTACTCGGCCAGAGCCAAGTGTGGCGTCGGTCGCACCGGCAAGAAGATGGGCAGAGCTCTCCATCACCAGGCCATTGCCACCCGAGATCAAGATATTGCCGCCGTAAGTCGCGCGCGCATCAACGCTACCGGCGATCGTCACCCGTCCCTGGTCGGCCGCGAGTTGGAAGTCTTCGACCTTGGTCATGCCGGAAACGACGACATCGCCGGATCGGATACGGAACTGGCGCGAGCGGGTGAAGCCCGCCGCATTAAGGCGGTCGGCGAAAGCTGCAAACTCCGGCAACTCGGCGATGTCGAGCACGAATGTGCCGCCCTTCCCGTTCGCTCCGGCCTGCGCGGCGACCGCGCCATCGAGTACAACCGTGCCGCCACCAGATGCCGTCGCCGCAAGACTGCCGGCATTGCCACCGCCAGCGTGCGCAGCCAGATTCAAGATCGCGCCAGAGCCAACGACAACATTGCCGCCGTCGACGGCGGTCAGGCTGATGCGTCCGGCATCGCCATAGGCGCTGACGTCGAAGAATTGCTTGGCGAAGCCGCCGACATCGATCACCGCGCCGTTGGACAACGTCACGCCACCTGCGCCGGCCGTCAGTTCGACCGCGCCGCCGAGCGCGGCAATGCGGGTCGCGACCTCAATCGTCTGGCCGCGGAGCGTAAGCCGGGTGCCGAGGCTCTCCTCGAGACTCGTCGATGCCGTGCCGGCTCCCGCGAGCCGTAGCATGCCGCCCGTGATCAACGACTGCGCAGCGCCGCTGCGCCCGGTCAGCAAGGGGGTGTCGATCGTCAGTGCTGCCATGCCGGTGTCGATCCCGCCATTGCCCTGCCCTGTGATCTGGCGACGTCCCGCCATCACGACATGATCGAAACCGGAGATCGTTTTCGTTCCGGCCCCGAGAATGAGCTGGTCCGCGGCCAGCGTCAGCGTGCCTGATCCGGTGCCCGCAGTCGCAGTTCCTCCACCGCTGTTGATGAGCGCGATAGAGCCGCCGGACACCTCGATGTCGTTGGCGCCATATCCCGCAAGGCCGGCGCCATCGAAGGTCACCGAGGCAAGTCCGGCGCCGCTCAGGTTAAACGAGGAATAGAAATCGAGCGTCGTATAACTGCGGAGCGTCAGGCTCTCGGCGCGATTCAATTGCTTTAAGGATTCGAGAGACAGGACGAGGCCGTTGGTGCCGCCGCCAAAGCCGATCCGGCCCGACGCGACGGACAGCGAGGCCGCCGACAGCACCGCGCTTCCGGCAAGCTCCGTCGTCTGTGTCGCATCGATCAGAAGCGCACGGTCAGCCGTAAGGCGAACGCCTTCGCCGACCCGCACCGTGCCGCCGATCGTCGTGTCCACGTTCTCGCGGATCACCTGGACGACATCACCGTTCGACACGCGGATCAGCGCGCCATAGTCCTTGGACGGCGCCACCATGACGTCGTCGGCCGGGTTGCCGTCGTCCCAACCGTCGGGATCCTCGTAGCGCGCCGCCACCTGCGGCTTCATGATCAGATTGCCGGCGCCGCGCGTCGCCGTTCCCTCCGCCCTGATCACGCTGCCGGCGCCGATGTCGACCAGCCCGCTCGCCGCAAGGATAATCTCCGGCCCGGTGAGGGCCGAACCGGAGTCGTTCCGGACGAGGATGTCGCTCGCGGTCACGTCGAGACGCAAGCCGAGAGGATCCCCTGTGCGCGTGCCGCCGATCAACAGACTTCCGGCGCCGAACCTGGACAGGCTCGCGGAATCGATGACCAGGTAACCGTCGGCGCGCAGATCCGAGCGATCAACGCCTGCACCAACGATCGCAATCTTGGTTCCGGCGATGTCGATAAGAGAACCGCGGCCCCCTTCCGGGGTCTGCGCTTGCAGGCTGCCGTCGAGGATCAGTTGCCGCGTCGCCTTGAACACGACGGCGCCGCCATCCAGCGGCAGCCGCGGCGTCACCACATTGAGCCCGGTCAAGCGATATTGTGTGAGCTTGAATGTATCGGAGGCGAAGAAGGTGTTGGCGAAGGCCTCGTTGTACTCGGTGTACCGGCGCAACTGCGTGCCCGTAATCACCCGCCAGACTGACGAGAGCTGGTCCTCGCTGCCTAGCAACGCATCGCCGCGCCGACCGCTCATCATGACCGATCCGTCGGCAAGGCTCACAGGCCTCGCCAGCGGCGTGGTCGTCGCCGGGGAAACGAGCGAGACGAGATAAGCGCCGGGCAACGCCGCGTAGCTCGACGGCAGCAGCGTGTACCAACCGGCCGCTAAACCATTGCCGCCAGCAAGCCAGACTCGATCACCGACCATGCCGCCCGGTGCCGCGCCGTTGAAACCGGGGATCACCGCATAGCCGTTGGCCGACGTCAGGATGTCGTGCGAACCGCCGGGCCCAGGCACGAACTCACGGGCGTAGAGGTCGCCGCCGCCGCGGACGTCGATGACCGACCCCGCCCGACTCTCGACAACCGGGGCTTCAAGCGAAATCCGCTTCTCGGGAGGCGAGGTCAGAACACCGTCGGCGCCCACCGCACCTGGCTTGGTCGGATCGAGCCAGTTCTCTCCGTTGGACAGACTTCCATATGGCACGGTGAGCCCAGCACCCGACACCGATGTCACACTGCCGGCACCGAGGATCAGACGCTCGCTTGCTTTCAGCGTTATCTGCCCGAACGGCGCTCGAAGCACGCCGTTCTGTTCGATGACAGGCGCCGCCAGAGTCAAACTGCCGCCGGCCGACAACGGCGGAGCGACCACGTCCTTCCGGTCGACCGTTATCCGATCGGACGCTTTGATTGTCGCCTTGGTGCCCGTCGCCGGATAGACCTGCCCGGCTCTCAAAACCAACGCTCCATCGACATCGAGAACAGAGAGCGGCGGGATGCTGGCGTCGAACGGTGCATTAGCCGCAACTCGGATGTATCGAAGGCCGTTTCCGCGAAGCCGCGGATATTCATCTCACTGTTCACGTCGATCACGGATGCGACCAATGTGAGCCCGCCTTCGCGCCTGGTGCTGGACTGTCCGGTTCCAGTCAATGACATGTATGGCGCGATCAGGCTGGAGCGGCCGCCGTTGAGATTGACGAGCGGTGCCGAAATCTGAAGAGAACGATCCGCTTTGACGACCGCGTTGTCGAGCTTGATGCTTGCTGCCGTCGTCAGCGACACGTCGGCGAAAGAGCCCGACGCCAGCACACCCGGTCGAATGTACGCATTGCGAACCTGCACAGTGGACGGGAAAATCGCCAGCAAGTCCGTCCCGACAGTATCCCGGAGTTCTTGAATGGTCGCGTCGGTCCAGCCGTAATTTCTCGGATCAACACCGCTACCACTTGCCGGTGGCGCGGAGGTGATGATGATGTTTCCGCCGGTTCCGGCTTCGATCATTTCCTTTGAAATGAGCCATGAGCCCGATGCTGGAATCCCCAAATCCCGGGCGATTCGCGCAAGGTCGAACCCGATCACGTCGAGCGGGTTGTAGTCGCACGCACCGTTGGCCGCATATCCCCAGCAGTCGGGATCGAGTTGTCCGAGCCCCGCATCGTTCTTGATCGCCTCGATCGGATTGAAGCCGCCCGAGACCTCCGCGTTTATCGAGATCTTGCCGTTAACCGCACCAGGGCCGCCCGCCTTAGCGACCAGACGACCTGCAATCACACCCCATTGCAGCGTGAGCGAGATCGAACCGCCGTTGCTATCGATGCGGGAGTCGAGGTTGCTGTGCTGGAGGCCCCCTATCGGAACCTGGACAATACCGCTCGCGCCCGAGACGTCTATGAGCGAACCGGCATCGAGGTCCAGCATGACGCCTTTGATGCCCACGGAGCCGCCAGGACGAACGTCGACGACAGGTTGAAGGTTTCCGTTCTTGACCAGCGTCGATACGCCACGCGCCAGCAATTCGGCGCCATCAGCGAGCATAACGTCGCCGTTGTTCGCCGAAAGCTGGATCGTTCCTGCAGGGGCATCCAGCGTGCCCTTGACCACAACCTGGCTGCCGGTTTCGGAGGTCGCAAGAGAAATGGTGCCGCCGATGTCAGTCCTGACGACGGCGCCAGCACCGACGGTGACATTGGTTCCGCCTGCCAGACTGAGAGCATTGGGCTTGCGTTCGACCCGCTCGTAGACAGGCAGAACGGCAAGCGTTCCGAGAGCCGCGATGGACGTCCCCGTTTCGGCAGCGAATGCCTTTTTAGTATCGATCACCAGATTGGAGACGCGATGGTCGATGTTCGCCCCTTCGGTAACCGTAATCGTGCCTTGCGTCGTGATCGCCAGCGAGCGGAAGCCGCGATCACCCAAAAGAGAATCGTTCAGATGGAAAGCGGCGGTATTTGTGCCGGCGCCGCCCAATTCGACATCGGAGCTCGTGATGAGCTCCAGTTCGCCGCCCGAGCCCGCCGCATAGCCGCGAAGATCGATATTCGACAGCATATCGGCATCGGCAATTCCCAGCCTGATACGTCCCGCGTCACCGGCTGTGATGCTGGGCTTGCTGCCACCGCTGAGCTTTGCCCCGCCAGAAACGTCGATAACAGCGCCTTGCTCGAAGTCTCCGGCGACCTGAACCGTACCGCCATCGATCTTCCGAAAGAGCGACGCTGCCGGGTTCAAAAGTTCATTGATCCACTGTCCGCTGACGTCGATCCGCGAATTTGCCCCGAAAGTGTTGTGCTGGCCGACGAACCAGATATCGCCGCCGGCGATACGGATCGTCCCGTCGATAGTGAATGTGGTCGGCAGGTTGTTCGGCACGTTGGAGATAACGTTCAGTTTGGCTCCGGGCAGGAGTTCGAGCGCTTCGCCTTCACCGAGCGTGAAACCCTTGGCGACATAGAACTCGAAGGAACCCATGCCGGACTGGGCAAGCACGGCGGGATCGAGATAGGTGACTTTGTCACGATGCGGATTGGCCGAATTCGGATCGTACCAGATGGTGTCGAGCGGGCTCGAGACGTTGAAATCATCAGCCAAGCGAACCGGATCGCTCGCGATGATGAGCTCGCCGGGTAGCCACAACCGGGCCGGATCGCTGTTGGCGCCAATCTTTAACGTACCAGCCTTCGCTGGATTACCGAGCGCCGCCTGGCGCTCGCCGACAACCACGCCGCCCCAATAGCTACCTTCGAGAACGAGTGCTTCGGCTGCAAAGAGTTGAATCTCACCGGCGTCACGCCCCTCGGTGTATCCCTTCTCGAACGTGCGCGCTGACTTGCCGAGCGGGTCAGTCCATGTTTCGCTGATACCCCACCGGTCATGGCGACGGGTAAAGCCCCCCGCTACCCCCGTGTAGAGCTGGTCGGGCAAGGCGTCGCCAATATTGTAGACTCGTCCATCGGCGCCGCGCAGCTTGGTGGTCGTGTTCCAACCATCCGTATAGCGCACCGACCCACCCGAGACGTCGAGCAATGAGCCCTCGCGGGTAATGATCGAACCGCTGGATTTTATTACGATCGAGCCGGCCTTGGTGGAGAGTTCGGCAAGATCAGTCTTGCCCACGCCGACCCAGGATGAGACGTCGGCCAAAGGCGTGCCTACCCAACGGCCGGGCTGGCCGTCGATCCAATTGACCTCGGCCATGGGCCCGCTGGTGAAGTCACCCGATCGCCGTCGATCCACGATCACTTTGAGGCCGCGCAACCAGGAATCACGATAGAGCGGCGTATCGCGCAGCTCGTTTATGTAGAGCTGGGCCTCGACGAAGTTGCGGTCCATCGACACCGCGATGTCCTGCAGGCCCGCGACGCTCAAGTAGGCATTTTCGCCGATGTAAACGCGGCTGCCGTCGCGAACGGTCGGCTCGCCGGATATCGGCTCTTCCCCCGAAAGCGGCGAGGTGCTTGCCACGATGCTGATCTTGCCCGCCGGAACGATCACGCTTGCGCCTGCCTTCACATCAATCAGGTTTCCGCGCAACTCGACGCGGCCGGGCTGATAACGTGTCTTGAGCGATGTCTGCTCGATCTCTTCGACGTCGCTCAGGTCGGGTGTCGCCAGGGTGACGCTGTTCGAGCCCAGGGTCAGACTTCCGGTCGACCAGTATTGCAGGGGCGAACCGCTGAACGAGCTGCCGTTCGCCATCATGCCTTGATCCCAGGCGAGCAGCCGGATCGAGCCATCACGGTTGTTCAGCTTTGTGGTCGTGAAAAGCCCGCCGTCTTGTACGATCTCGCGACCCATGATCGTAATATTCCCGCGGTCGCTTTGGATCACACCGTCATTGGCGACGCGGTAGCCGACCGAAGCCGCCCTCGCCGCCATTTCGGGGAAGACGATGTCGCGCAGATCCTGCGTGAAGGCATTGGTCGGAGCTAACGGATTGGTCGCGGCCTGCATCGCATAATAGTCGAACAGCCAGCGCATCGGTGACGATACGGCGACGTCCAGACCGCGCACGCCCGTTTGGCTGGTCAAGAGATAGATCTGCTCACCGGCAGCCATGATCACTTGGCCATCCGGGGCGGAGATCTGACCGGAATTGATCACTTTCGGCGCGAACAGCATGACCTTGCCGGCGCTCGCGGTCTCGATCCGAGCGCCGGCCTCAACGCTCACGTTGCCCGGCGCCGCGCCGATCACCGCACCCGGAACCTGACTGGGGTCGTTGACGGAGACGAATTGGTTCGGCTGCCGTTGCTCCAGATAACCGAACTGGGGCTTGTAGACGTAGGTGTTGCCGCTCGCGTCGGTACCGTAAAGCTGCTTGTTGATACCGGCCAGGAACTGCTCATTGGACAAGGCCAGCGAAGAAGCAACGAGCGCCCCCACATTCACCTGGCTCGCGCCACCGAAGATGATGCCGTTCCGATTGATAATATAGACTTGGCCTTCGGCCTTGATGGAGCCGAGGATTCTGCTCGGTGCCTCCGAAGGATCGAGAACGCGGTTGAGCGCGATCCAATCCGACGCATTTGAACCGCCTGCGCGCTGGTCGAAATAGAGCTGGGTGCGGCCGCCGACGTTGAAGGTCTTCCACTCGAGGATGGCTTTCTGCTGCGATTGCTTGATCGTGACGTTGGCGTTGCCGCCACTGACGGTCTCGGTCGGGAGCTCCGCCCCCTGCCACAGGTTCGCCCTTGTGGCCACGCCCGGAGCCACCTGAAGACCGCCCGGCCGCAAGCCATTGGGCACGATATCCGGCGTGGCGCCGAGCTGGACGCGCGCCGCATCGCGAGCGGCCTGCTGGCTTGCCTGCATGGCCTGCACCGCAAGTGTCGCGCGCTTCAAGGCATTCTGCGCATCACGCGCCGCCTGCGAAGCCTCGAGCTGGACGGCCTGAGCGGCCGCGACCGCAGCGGCCGTGGGAGACGATGGTTGTCCGCCAAGAGGCCGCGCCATTGCGCCCGGCACAGTCGCAATGAGAGCCAAAGCGCTGACGGTCGCAAACAACTTGGCACGACGTATTGTGAACTGCGACTTGCGACTGCTCGACGCCATGATCATTCCTCGACGGTTCTTAATCGGTCGGGAACATGCCGTTCAGACGACGCCGCCCGGACATCCAACTGTCGGATGCCCGCTACAAACGCGTCTTGAGCCTATCCCCTCAATGTCACCCGGTAAGACCGGCCGAGCAGCGCGTTACTGAACCGCGCCGGAGAAAAAAATTCGAAGGAGAGGGAATGTTCTCGTCGCACACGCATTCGGCGTATTCTATGACACAACGACGACACCGCCGGGCAGTTGTGTAATGCGCGCGCCATAAACGTCCTGGATAAGCGCAATGAGATCGTCGATACGGTCGAGCGTAAGCCGAACTTCCACGCGACGCCGACCAAGCGCTTCGTTCATGAGCATGATGTGCCCTGGCCGATAGCGGTTGACCTCGCCGATCACTTCTGAAAGTGGGGTTTGACGAAACACCAACTGGCCTTCGCGCCAAGCCAGGACGGCTCCAACATCGGCCGCGACAACGGGCTCCAAAGCGCCTTGGGCATAGGCGACCTGCCGGCCTTCATACAGCGTGACGGAGTTTCCGGAGTAGTCGATCGCCACCGAGCCGCGTTCGCAGGTCACGGTCGCCCGCACACCTTCGCAGCGTACATTGAAATGCGCGTCGACAGCGCGGATGCGGCCGCCTGCTGCCGTGATCGTCAGCGGCGCATCGAGCGACTTGCTTGTGACGATGGCCACTTCACCCGACACCAGTTCCAGCGGCCCTTCACCGGCCGCGTGTGGCATGTTGAGGCTCGTACGCGTGTTGAGATCGATCGAGGCGCCCGATTGCAGCGCAATCCGACGTCGCTCGCCTATTGCGGTCCGCAGGTCCGCCCGCAACTCGGAGGCCGACGGCCAAAGATCAAGCGGCGGCTTCACAACAAAGTAGCCGAGTGCCGCAGCCGCCGCAGATGCCCCCGCGGCAGCCAACATCGTGCGTCGGTTGAAGACCGCGCGCCGGGGACGTCGCGATGCCGATGCGATGTTGTCCCAGAGCAGGTTCGCTTCCGCGAAGGCTTCAGCGTGCAGTTCGCTGCGCTCGCACCAGCGTTTCAACGCCGCGGCATCGGCCACGGTGGCGCGTCCGGAGGTCAGGAGCACCAGCCATTGCTGTGCTTCTTGTTTAATGGTCGCCCGCATGTCGGGCGGTGTGATCGGATCGTCTTCGCGCATAGCACTTCTAAGACCCTTTTCGGGGACCAGAACTGAACCTGCGATTCAGCTTTCTTTCAAGCCGATTGGAGCAATGCCGCAGCGCATTCAAGAGCTCCTTCTCGACCATCCGGGGAGAAATGCCAAACCGCTCTGCGATCTCCTCGTGCTTCACATTATCCAGCCGCGCGAGAAGCAGAATGGCTTTGCGGCGCGGCGTCAGCTCTTCCAGTGCAGCCCGGAGCATCGCAAGCTCCGCTCGCGCCTCAGCTATGCGCTCTGGATCAAGCGCGCCATCCATCGTGTGACGAATCGCTTCGATCTCAGAAGCGGTGAGTTTCCGATTGTCCTTCTCCCTTTGATCCGCCGCGACATTGAGAGCCATCCGGAACAGATAGGCCTCGGGCTGCTGCACCAAGCCGACATCGTCTATGCGCGCTATTCGCAGCCAGGTTTCATGCAGCACCTCGGTCGCCAACGCGTCCGAGCCAAGCCTCCAGCGAAGACGTTCGCGAAACCGTTGATAGCTTGCTTCGAAAACCTTCATCATTCGTGCTCGCGCGCCGGTCATGGTCGTGCCCCCGCGGAGCGAGAGCAACCACCATTCGACGACGCGGCGCGCAGGATTATCGTGATCGGTTGCGGCAAATCCCGTGGCGGGGGCACGACGGTGTCACTCGTAATTCGCGTCGTGATCGCCGCGTCGAGGCTTTCATTGCCGGTCGAACCAAGGAGATGCAGGGCCCGTATCCGCCCGCTCTCTTCGATCCACACTTGAAATGCAGCGCGGTAAGTGCCAAGCCGCGTGTCGTCATTACGGCACAACGCGCGCTCGACGGAATTCTGAAGCTCGGCAAAATAGGCACTCTCGTCAGAGCGATGCGTCGATTGCGATCCCGGGATGCCGACTGTTGGATTCGGCGGCGGCGGGCCTACCGTGAAAGCGTTGGCACCGACGTAGCGGATCGCAAGGCCCGTTCCGGCAAGGAGCACCTGCAGGGCGTCGGTCGGAGAAAAACGACCTTTGACGGGCGGCGAGTGCAACCCATTCGCCAACTCGCCGTCGATCAGCGCCGTCATGCCTGTCCGATTGGCGAATTCAACCAAGGCGCTGCCGAGCGGCTGCGCGGCCAGATCAAAGTTGATGTGCCGCTCGCGCGCCATCGCCCCGCCGATCGGGGACAGCGCGAGCATCAGCGCCAATCCTTGACTGAGCGGCCGGCAGGTACATGCCCTGCGGACGCGCGCGGTTGCGAGCGCATCTCGCATCAAACGCCCTGCCCCCTTACAAACGCAGCGATCTGCGGCACGGTAGCTAGGTCGGGACCATTACATTTTTATGACGGCACGAGCGTCCCCGCACAGCCATCGTTCCGCCGGATCGCCCCTGACCGCCCTGATGCGGCAAGACCGGGCACCGCAACCTGCTGAATCGCGGCGCAGGCCAGCGAAGCTGCCGGCCTTGCTGGTCGAAATGGCGGGCAGCGCGCAGCAGGGGCCGCAGATCGATCGCGTCCCTTTCCGCGACGGTAGGTACGCTCGGTATCGGAACAAATTCCGAGACCCGCACGTCTAGGAAGTGTGTGGGACTAAGCTATTCTTACAGATCTCGATGGTAGCGGGGGACGACTCGAACCCAGGACGCAAACATTCTGGCCTCTAGTCTATACTGGCGGCAAAGGCCAGCATCGACGTCCGGCGGTGCGCGCGCTGAAGAACAGGGTCGCACAATATGCCCAACCGCACCCTGCCCGATTGTCCTTGATCGAACGCTGCTCGGGCCTCGTGGCGATTATACATGCGAGAAGAGCCGGCCGATTTCTACGCTGAGCTACGCCGCAACTCTCTCGCAAGGAAACAGTGCTTTTGTCTCGCCGGATCTTCGTTCAAATAGAGATGCGAGAACCACGGGAGCAAACGCCGGACTCTCTTCGAGAGACACTGGGTACAAGGCTTGGACAACAGGCTGCAACGCGAGTGTCTCCGGAGGTGACCAACTCATAAGGAGCCACACGAAAGCGCGTGAGACGCTGAACACTCGCTGGTACTAACATTCGCTGCGAGTAACAATGCGGGAACAAGGGACGGAAAAAACGCCTTTTATATCAATGGGTTAGACCATTGGTGCGCTCGGAGGTTACTCGGAATTGCTGTAGTTTCAGCCTGTTAGGACGGCCGCCCGGCACGTTTGGTGCGATAAAAGCGGGTGAGGTACAATTCGATTAGACAATTTTCTTGAGGGCAAAATCGAGGTGGATATCAGCGAGTAATGTGGAGGAAACCGCCCCGCCGCTCCCTCCCCCTCTCCGCCGGAACCAAAAAGAACGGACCCAGGGCGATCCCCTTTTCACTACCCCCACATCCACGATCCACGAGCTTTGATGATGCCTGCCAACGACCCGAACGAAGCCTATGAGGTGACGCACCCTCCGGGGAACCCGCACGACATACCGGCGGGCTGGTGGGACGGTCATCTGCAATGGGATCCCGGTGCATCACTTCGGACCAAGCCGAGCGGCACCTGTGTGAAAATCACGCCGGAAGGTGCCGAGCTGTTCGCCTAGGACGTGGACTCATACGCGCTCCCATTTCCGATGAGCTCGGCTGCTGCCCCTCCCTCGTACGGATGCTGCCGCTCCCTTTCTCGCGACAGCTCCGCGACCCTTCTACGCTCAGCCCAGGCGGTCTTCAGGGCCTCGTATGCGTCGTCCAGCGTGCGAAATGCAGATCGAAGCTCGTCACTCGCGCCAGAGCCGTCCAGCGTTAGCACGGGCGTCCGAAGGCGCGGCGCAATGGCCTCCCGGATTTGCTCAGCCGCCGCGCCCGAACTCGGGCAGCGGAGGAAGGGCTGCACCAAGCGCGGCGCCTCCAGCGGTCACTGCGGCGGCTTGGGCGAGGAATGCACGTCGGGTGCTGTTGACGCAGTCAATGTCAGTCGTCGCGGCGATGTTGTTTGAGGACGAGTTTAAGGGTGGCGTGCTATGCACGCGATCAGCTCGATTCATTTGGATTCCACTCCTTGTGTGGCTTGGGTTAGAGCTGGGCGCGGAAGCTGGAACCTTCCCCTCAGCTCGCTTTTAGGTTATACAAAAATATGGCTAAATCAAAAAGGGTTATACCCAAAAAGCGGCGGGGACGTCCCGCTACCGGCAAGGACCCCCTTACGGCGTTGAGGCTGCCCCCGGAGTTAACTAGGGCAATCGAAGCGTGGGCGGCGCAACAGGGCGATGAGCCGAACCGGTCCGAGGCCATCCGCCGCTTGGTCGAGCTCGGTCTAACAGTGAGACCGAATGACCGTCCAAAGGGTAAAGGGCAGAAGCAGCGCGCACGCGAAATAGCTGGCGGCACGATCGATGAACTGACGGACTTGTCAGCCAATCCAGACGATCAGGCCAACCGGAAGCGTCATCTTCTTAAAGGTCCAGAGGAATTTCGGAGAGTCAGAGTCGATCGGCCAAGCCGGAAGACATGATTGCACCCGCCGTTGGTTGAGCTCGGGCTGAAGGCGAACAAAATGAAATTGCTGCCTTGGGTGCTTGTCGCTGTCCTCTTGTTGGTTGTCATAGTCCTGGGTGCATCTGTCGTTCGACTAGAAAATTATAGGTATGCCGACTCCCTAGGCATGTGTTCCGAATTCTTTAGCCGCGATGATCCGCGGAAGCGCATGGAGCGCGAACGATGTCTTGAGACTAGTCAAACGAGAACACATTGGCTCTGGCACCTACTCTACGGCACTAAGATCCTGTAGCGTTCGGATGATGCGGCTTGAAACTCAGGGGGCAAAGAAATAATGGCAATCAACCGAAGAACGGCGGCAATTCTACTAATCGCGGTTGCTGCGCTAACCGGCCCGAACTCCTCCTGGGCCGAGCAACTGACGCTTCCTTGCAAATTCGAGGGTAGCGAGCGACGTGGCGCCGAACGCGAGAAAGATGTGAATCAGATCTATATCGATACAGAGCTTCCAGCAGTTGAGCTTCGCGTAGCGCAGACGATGGGGACATCCGACCAAGTCTATTTCGGCTTCCGAAACCGGCAAGCTAAAGGAATGACCGACGACAAGGTCCTGCTATATTTCCTCGGCTCAAAAATGAGCATGGCGGCAATTTGAATGGGGGTGCCGACCTCGATTGTGCTTGATCGCATCAGCGGCTCAATGGTCTGGTCATGGGCGGATGAAGCAGGTTCGCGGGCCTACCGTTACCAATGCAAACCCTAGTTTGCCATCCGGTGGCTGGTTGATATCGGGCTGAAGAGGGGGAAATAGATGGCGGGGAAGTTTGGAACGTTGTCCGCACTGGTCCTCGGCCTTCTCGTGGCGTCACAGTCGGCCCGAGCGGCTGACGAGAATAGAATGGCATATGGCGCTGGAATGGTGACATGCGCGGAATGGCAGAAATATCGGGCGACAGGCGACAAGCCGGCCACCCTCCAGTTGCAGGCTTGGCTCGACGGCTTTCTGTCTGGCTTTAACATGGGGAGCGACATCGATTTTATTAGTCCAAAGCCGACGTCTGTGGCCTACTACGCTTGGATAGATAACTACTGCGCCCAAAACCCTCTAAACCACGTCGCCACGGCTGCGCTAGCCCTCAAGAATGAGCTGACAGCAAGGACGCACAATTGATCAGATTGCCGCCGGGCTCGGGTTAGGGCGAAGGGGAAATAGTTGAGGTATGTTCTGGTGATACCGAAGCGCACCGACGGGATTCAGACGATCGTCTTCGCGGCGGTCCTGTTCGCCATCTCCTGCGGCGTGCTGTGGCTTAGGAACAGGGGGCTGCTCCCATGATGATGAGATGGGTCGCCGTTGTATTCGTTTCGCTGGGCATCATGGATTCTGCAGCATTGGGGCAGTCAATCGGGGACACCCGCTGCAAAGATCCAACCTACACGGCGATGGCGGTTGATAAGATTAAGAAAGCCCTGTCCGGCGTTGTGGACGCTGTTGAAACGGTGCCGCCTGACGAGGCGGAGTATATCCGATCTGAATCCGGGAAAGCGCTGGAGCAGCAAAATGCGGCTCGCTTCAATGCCGTCGCAGGCCGACGCTTCTATGCCGCGTTTCAGTTCCACGAGGAAGCAAATGTTGCTGTAGAGAATCTTAATGCCGCCAGGAGTGCCGGAGGCCGCGACCAAGCTCGTTATTTGGTGGTCGTGCTATCGAGGATTGGCGAGCTTCAGGAGAAAATGCCTGAATATTTGTCCGCCGACCGAAAACGCGCCCAGCCCCTGGTGAACGACGGGATACGGGATAAGATGTACTTTTTCTTACCGACCGCGAAGGCTATGACGGTTAGCTTACTTCAGTGCGTTATAAGCGTCCTTTGACCACGGTGTTTCCGGCGGCCAACTTTTCACGGCTGGTACGAGACACCGGGCCGACCCTCGGCCACACGCCGGCTCAACGCTAGGGCTGCTGGGCTAAGGAGAAATAACCGATCAATCGAGGACCGCGGGAGCGGGCGACCCTCAACCTAACGCCCGACCATCAGCATGAAGTCACTCTCGCCGACAATTCGAATGGCCGCGCCGGCGGCGATCAGAGTCTCGCACTTCCGGTGCTTCGAGCTTTTTTGTTGACCCTTGGTAAGCCGGAGATCCTGATCGCCGACAACGAGGATGGTGGTCTTTTTCGTGACGGAGTCAGCCACCGTGCAGCCGGCCTCGGCCGCGGCTAAAGCAGCCTCGGAGCGCGTAATTTGTAGGGCGCCGGTGAACGCGATGGTCTCGCCCCACAGTGGGCCATCAGGATTCCCATCACGGGCGATCCGCTCATACCGAATTGGGTTGATACGTTTTGGAGTCGGCGTCTCTGCTGTAGACTTAAAGCCGACCTCATCGACCCAATTCTGCAAAGTCTTTCCGCCATCCTTGATGGCCTGTAGCAGCAATAGACCGGCCGCCCGAGCATCTTCGGAGGCATCATGATGTCGAAAATCGATGCTGAACGCTCGAGCCAGATTGGCCAGGCCATAGCCTCCATCTTCTCGGAAGTGCTCCCAGCTCCGCCGAGCTACCTGCAGAGTATCAACCCACACACAAGGAAGGCCCCTGGCTCCATATTTCTGGGCCGCGCGCGCCAATGCCGCCCGATCAAAAGCGCTATGGTGGACGATCGCTGTGTCCTCAAGCACTGAGCTGATGACCGGTAGCACCTTCTCCATCGTTGGCTTGCCGGCGACATCCTCCGGCCTGATGCCGTGGATCGAGACATTCATTGGATCGAAATAGTCCTGCGGATCGATCAGGATCGTCAGCGACTTGAAGACCTCGTTCTGCCGGAAGTGCACCAGCCCTATTGAACAGATACTAGCCGAATCGGCATTGGCCGTCTCAACGTCCAAAGCGATGAAATCTGAAACCCCCACCGCGCGCCCCCACGTTTTTCCCCAAAGCAAGATCGAGCAAATCGTCTTTCGTCGCAAGAAATTCCGAATGGTATTAGATGCCGGACGATATAGACGAACGTCCCCTTGCCTTCGCCCTGTGGTTGCGCTTGGATATCCGCCATGGGGACGGCGGGCAACATTTTCTCAATCAAGTCCGCAAGAATCAGCCTGCAATCGCGTGCTGCATGGCTTTTTCAAGCACTAAGTTTTTCCCGTCAACGCCGCTCACAATCAGCGCGCGAATCGCAAGTCAGTGATAGGATAAAAATGACTGTATGCGTGGCAGTAACCGTGGACGACGGGCTTGTGTTTGCGGCCGACAGTGCGGCAAGCTTGCTGGCGACAGATCCAAATGGGCAAAGCTTCGTTTCGAACGTCTACCAGCACGGCAACAAGGTCTATAACCTTTGCCGCGGACTTCCGGTCGTCGCCATGACATCGGGCATGGCGTCTATCGGACGTGCGCCGATCCAATCGTTGGCCAAGGACTTGCGGCTGCTTCTCAAGGAAGGATCCTCACTAGCAATCGATCCAAGCAGCTATATCGTCGAGCAAATCGCGATCAATGCGCGAAAATTCCTGTACGAGGAAAAGTTCCTTGCCTTGCAGCCGCCGCCGCCTGCCCCGCATTTACTCGACTTTTGGATTGGAGGGTTTTCGAGCGGCTCCGAGCAGCCCGAACTCTGGAAGGTGACGATCTTGAACGGCCAGTGCACCGCGCCTGAACAAATCAGGCCGCCCGGCCAATTCGGCATTAACTGGGGCGGTCAGCCAGATCCTGTTCACAGGTTGATAAAAGGTTTCAGCCAAGATATTGGAACAGCGTTGATCGGGGCCGGATTGGACCCGCAGCAATTGCCGCAACTCGTGCAGGTGATATCAGCCCAGACCGAAGCTCCTTTGTGCCACCCTGCAATGCCCATACAGGACGCGATTGAGTTGGCCAATTTTCTCGTAGACCTCACGAAAAACTACTTCCGCTTCATGCCGGGCGCGGATGTCGTAGGTGGCGAGACTGATATCGCGTCGGTGACGCGGCACGAAAAGTTCAAATGGATTAAGCGCAAGCATTACTATCCCGCCCACCTGAACCTTCTGGAGCATGATCATGTCTGATACGAAGCGAGAGTCCAAGAGTCCCCCGGAAGAGCTACGGGTTATCGCAATGCCGAAGTTTTCGTACCAGCCGATCGATAGCCGCACCTATTCGACCGACTATCAGGAACCGAAGAAGGCCGCCGGCGATGAGGTCGTTTCGTCGCTCCGCAATCTTCAAATGGTGTAGAGAATATTCAATTTGCTTTAGCGCAGCCCGCCGCATGTCGGCGGGCTTTTTTTGCCTCATGCATCCATTGTCCTTACGGGAACGCCGGCGAGCCAGCCCTCACCGCTCGTCCTCCAGCCGTACTCACTTGTACGGCGTGATCTCCTGGCAACTCTCCTGTTCACTGTGCCTTTCTGGACACAGACATACTCCGAGAATCCGCTAAGCACTACAGCGCTGAGTTGAATGGCGTTCGCGCCAGGGCATTGCGCCTCATTTTGAGGCGTATAGGGGAATTTGAAATGAAAAGGTTTCTATTTACCGCGGTCGCCGCAATGGCGATTGGATCTTCCGCGTCGGCTGCCGATCTCGCTTCACGGTCTTACACCAAGGCGCCTCCTCCGATCGTCGCCGCCTACAATTGGACGGGCTTCTATATCGGTGCTCAAGGCGGCTACGGCTGGTCGCAAAGCGTCGACATTGCTGGACTGACGACAGATACCGACGCCCTCAAAGGCGGCTTTGCTGGCGGCACGATCGGTTACAACTGGCAGGGTGCCGGCAGCCCCGCAGTATTCGGTATCGAGGTCGATGCCGCATGGTCGGATATCAACTTCAACGAATCGGCTTTTGGCGTGACCTTCGAAGATCGAATCCGAGCCTTTGGAAGCGTTACGGGTAGAATAGGATATGCTGTCGACGCCGCGCTACTCTACGTGAAGGGTGGCTATGCGTGGGCCGACAATCGTATCTCTGCCTCTGCATTTGGGTTCTCGCTATCCGAAAATCAATTCCATTCGGGATGGACCATCGGCGGTGGTCTCGAATATGGATTTGCGCCGAATTGGTCTGGCAAGATCGAATACATGTACGCCAGCTATGCCAACGAGAACTATTTGACCGCGTTTATTCCTGTTGGGGTTGGCATCGGTGCTGACGTTCACACGATTAAGGCCGGCATCAACTATCGGTTTGGCTGGGGCACGCCCGTCGTCGCAAAGTATTGATCTTTGTCGAGCATACTGAGCAAAAGCCCCGGCCGACGCTGGGGCTTTTTATTTTGGCTTATAGCCTAAGCGCATAGCCCTAGAGTTCTCCACACCCACGACGTCCGGTAGCTTCATCTCGTTCCGACCATCAAGGGATTGATAATTTGCCAAGTGGATTTTGCGGCGCTGTCATCGGCCACGCCTTGGCGCCGCAAACCCAATGCCAGACCGGAACGGCGATCGATTGACGAGACGAATAGAGCATTGCCTTTGAGCCCCCGTTGCGGTTGATTGGATTCGGGGGCAGACAATATGTTCAGATTTTTAGCGATTGCTGTGACACTCGGCTTGCTGGGCGTGAACCTTGGTGGTTGTGCCGCCGCGCTTGTCGGCGGCCTCATCTACAAAAGCACCAAGTCCAACGAGGAAAAGGCCGCGTTTGTCACTAACCTCCAGAAGACCAATCTGGAGCGTGAGAAGGCACACCTAAAGCCGCTCGATTGGTGCTCAGAAGCCTACAAATTCGACAAAGGCTGGGCGACAGAAAACACAGAATGCCAACAAAGGGTCGCGGCCTACGAAGCAGGCGACAAGTCGGCCTTGACCCCGTAGGCGTCCCCAAGGCACGCAGCGTTACCGATCTTCGTCGGGGTGCGTCCACTTGTAGGGCGTGATCCCCTGCGTCTCGGTCAGCTTGATCATGTGGACCGGCGGCGCGTAGCGGCCCTTCCGGCATGACCGGCATTTGAGCGAGGCCTCGAGCTTCCACAGCGGCGTGTCCCGCGGCCGCCGGACGGCGTCCAGCGGCAGGCTCGCCCGGGTCCCGCACCAGTGGCATTCGACCTCCAGCCAGCCGAGCCCGCCGTTGACGCACTGGCCGATCGTCGGGGACGGCTGGGCCGGCCCGCCGTAGCCCTCCATGCGCACGGACCAAGCTTCGGCCTCTGCACGGGGTCCGCCTCCTGGATGGCCTTCTGGGCGGCTTCCCGGGCGGCCTGGGCGCGTATGTCAGCGCCCATGATCCGGCCGCCCCAGATGACTTCCCGCTTCCTCCTCATGGCGGGCAATTACAGCCTCGCCCGCACCCCCCACGCAATCCGCTTAGTTCGGTCGCCGTGCGCTGGCTGGTTACCAGCCTTCGGTCCACCGCGCAATCCGGCGAACTTCCTAACCTCTCGCATGGAACGAAGCTGGTCTGCCGGCGTCAACTTCAATGCTTCCGGCCAACAGCCCCCAAAGCCCCCGGCCGGAGGAAAACCTCCAAGGTTGGCGGCCCCAGCTGTTCTGGGGCCGTTTTTTCTCGATGGCGACATACGTTCGGCATTGCGTACAGCACAAAGCATAGTGGGAGATCGAAATGGATGATCGAGCCGTGCGGGTGGCGTTGGAGCGACACTGGGATGCTTCGGACGCAAGCGATTTCACGGTAGAACATGAAATCTACCGCGAGGATGCCGTGCTTGATTACCCACAATCGGGCGAGCGAATCCGGGGCCGGCACAACATTCAAGAGAGCCGGCTCGTCCAGCCGAACAAGAAGCGCTTCTCGGTCCAGCGAATTGTCGGCGGCGGCGACCTGTGGGTCACTGAATTTGTACTCAGCTACGACGATGTGCCATCATACGCGGTTAGCATCATGGAATTTCGCGAAGGACTGGTGGCCAGGGAAACGCAATATTTCGCTGATCGGTTCGACCCTGCTCCCTCGCGTGCGCATCTTGTCGAGCGAACAGACTTGGGGTGAACGCGAGATCCCGTAGCGGCGCACTTCAGTCGTTCTGGGAACTCTGTGGATCTCGCCGTGCGCCAGCGGCGGTTGAGCATTTCGGGCGGCGGCAGCAGCAGCCGTGCCGACGCTGTCCACCGCAAGCGGTAGCGGCTTGCTGTTGCGCCGCCCGGGCGCGATGCTTGGGGCATGGGTACGAAGTCTCGAGAGAGCATTTACGGCGCCTCTGTACGCGCCTCAGCCGAGTGCGCAGCCGAAGCCCGCAGGCAGGCCGACAAGCTGGCCTGTGAAGCTTGGAATAAAAGGATGCTCGCCTTCCAGGGCCCTGCCCAGCCGTCCCCTACCCTCGGCGACGCCCTCAATGCTGGCTACACCTATCTTGAGGTGAAGTGCCTCGGCTGCGAGACGCACCAGACGGTCGCCCTCGACATCATCCGCCGGCGGAAGACGACGCCGATCCACGAGCTGGAGCGCTACATGCGCTGCAAGCTGTGCTCGGAGCAGCGCGGCTACCCCTACAAGCGCAGCCATCTGGTGGCGCTGCGGCCGAACAAGATTTCTGCTAGCGATCCGCCCTCAACATGGTGGCCGGGTGAGCGATAGTACGGCAGCTTCTTAAATTCCAAGGGAGTACGCTCCCGAAAAGGAGGCAACACATATGGAAGGATTACGGGAGGGGCTTTGAGCCGAGTACGCTAGCCGGCAGAATTCAAAGTGCTCTCGCAGGAGGGCTGCAGCGGCACCACGACCGCGAACGCAGCGGCAAAGTTCCAATAGCCGCCATTTCGGGCCGCCATTCCAACTTGCGAATTCGCACGGCCCCTGTACCTAAAGCCGCTATTCGAGCGTCGTCCGCTCATGTACAAGTTTGCAGCTTCTTCCTAGTTAAGGAGCTGTCCATGAAGGAATTATACGCTTGGCTTTCGGGCCAGCATCCAGGTCTCAAGACCTTCAAAGCCCTCCAGCTCAAACTTTCGCGGCTTGCCGCTGATCACCCCGAGCAACGGGCGATGTGCGCCCTACTTGATGGCATCGTCGGCAAGTATATCGAGGAATTCGACGAAGCGCCGCTGCCGTCGGCGGTTGCCGAGCGAGCCTATCGGCGGCTGCTTGGCTCCCTTGCCGAACTGGACGACTCGGCGGACCCGGCACGGCAGCTTGGCAGCCTGAACCGGCTCGCGGCGCTGGATCTGACCGATGAGTCGACAAACATTCCGTCCGTCGCACCATAGCGGATGATGTCGCCTATAGGGGTGTTCCCAGACTACGCCGCGCCGATTGTCCGCAGTGCCGGCGATGGATGCGCGCAAACAATGATGCGCTGGGGCATGCCGCCACCGCCGCACACGGGCGGCCGCCGGTCACCAACATCCTGGCGTGGATGGCTCAAATCGGAAAACCGATGCCGTCATTTGACCTTTTGTGCGTCCGAGCTATTGGCCGGTGCGGCGTCGAGTGACTGGCCTTTGCGATAAGCGGCCTTGTGATATTGATTGCCTTGCTTTGTGATCTTTGTTGTCCAGCCGGTGTTCCAGGTAATCAGCGCGGCATCACCCTCTTCCTTCCATGTACCGGTCATGCCCTCACCTCGCGTTGCTTTGGCTGCGCCGCCGCTCGATAGAGTAATCTCGAAGGGCTTCCCAGCCGTGTCCTTGACCTTCCACACGCCTTCGAAAGCGCTTGCCGCAAGGGCCGAAAGGCTCGTCAAGCCAATCAGGCAGCCCGCCGCTACCGTGATTATCAATTCTTTCCTCATTGTCGCTTCCTCCGAATACAAGGCCCCATGAGCCCACGGGACGCTTGTACCGCCCAAGGAGTTCCTGCGAAGCTGATGCGACATAGTGACCTGTGCCAGCGTACTCTCTCGCCCAGCTCGCGCCGATCCATCCGAAAGCGATGCCGATGATCCTGACCACCGATGAGGGGCGCGACGTCTGGATACGCGCGCCATGGGACGAGCCAAGGCGTTGCAGCGGCCGTTGCCGGACGATGTGCTCAGGATCGTCATGCGCGGAGCTGAGAAGGTGGATCGGATAGCTGCGTAATACCCGGAAAACTACGGGACCTCCCTCAAAAAGTGTAGAATGTCCTATCTACAGCTTGCGCGCCATCCGAGCCTCCGGTTGAATAGGAGTTATGCGGGCTGGGGCTATCATCGTACTTCTGGGCCTTACGGCTCTCGGAGCCTATGCCGTGGGCCGTCAGGACGCGGCTACGAGCAGGCCCTCTGCTGCCACTATCCCGGTCGCACAGTCCGAATTTGCGAAGCCTATGGGTTTGGCCGCCACGTCCGTTGACGCTCCGGCTGCCGCCACACCCACAAGGCCGACGACGCAGGCGACAAGCCCATCGGAGACGGGATCACCGGCGAAGTCCGCTCCGACCGCCAAACCTGCGCAGCCGGACACAAGAAAACTCGAGGCCGCGCTGACCGCCGCGGCCATCGCAGCGATCATCATAAAGGCCAGCCGAGACCAATACCACGCCACCGGAAGGCCTTGTGCCTGCCCGGATGACACGATGCGGAACGGTAGGTCGTGCGGTGGACGAAGCGCGTACTCGCGACCTGGCGGAGCGGCTCCGCTCTGTTATCCAAGCGACGTGACGGCTGAAATGATTGAGGCCTATAGACGGCGAACCGCATCACGTTGAGGAGGACAAATCCGGTTGGCGTACGAAGACGATGCTGGGAGCTTTGAGCAGGTGCTAAAAGGCACACAAGGAGGCCAATCGGCTTGCCTATGAGGCTTGGAGGCAGCGCATGCTGGCGTTTCAGGGCCCGGCGCAGGCTTCGCCAGCGCTCGGCGACGCGCTCAATACCGGCTATACATATCTCGAAGTGAAGTGCCTTGGCTGCGAGACGCATCAGACCGTTGCGCTCACCATCGTCCGGCGACCGAAGACAACGCCGATCGGCGAACTCGAACGGTACATGCGCTGGAAGTACTGCTCGCAGGTTCGCGGCTATCCATACAAGCGGAGCCATTTGGTGGCGTTACGTCCTCGAAAGATTTCAGCAAACGAACAGCCGTCAATGTGGTGGCCCTGGGGAGAGATGAAGCAAAATGGCTGACAACACTCACAAAGACGCAAGTTCGTCAGACGGGCTGGAGAAATTCTTTCGTGCAATTGAGCCGACGATCAGCGACGCCGAAACCCATCTTAGTGTCGCTCCCGGCACAATCGGCAATATCCGCGATGACAGTGACTTCCTCGCGATTGTCAAAATGCATGCGACGATCGAGCCTATGCTCAATGATGCGCTTGAACAATCTGTAACAAGGGCGCTGAAACACCCCAAGGTCGCTTTCCCCGGCGGAGATGCTTTGGCGGACTTCGTGCTTGGTGCAAATCTCGAGGCTAAGATAAGACTTGCGCTCAAGAGCGAGATCATAAGCGAAAGCAACGCAGGCTTTATCCGTGCGGTAGCGCGCGTAAGAAACTTCTATGCTCACAACGTCAGCAATATGCCAAAAACCATTTATGAGGCCGCTGACGAACTTGATAAGCAAGGCGATGGCTTGGCTATATTGCGCGAGTTGATGGCATCCACGTCAGCAACAAAGAAAAAGCTCACGTCGAGGCTGGCCTTTGTATATCTAAAGCCATTTATGTTTCTTCGATTTGCGGATTTGCTTGCCAACCTGATGCGCGGAATTCGGCCACCACCTGCTTTGTCAGATGTTATGAAAGGCATCCTCAATCAACGGATTGACGACGAAACGCAAGCCTCGCCGTAAGCATGTGCAATCTTTACAGCATCACCACCAACCAAGCCGCGATCATCAACCTGTTTCGGGTGATCAATCGCTACGTCGGCAACCTGCCGCCGATGCCGGGCGTCTTTCCGGATTATCCGGCGCCCGTGGTGCGCAACGGCGCGGACGGCCGCGAGCTGGTGCTGATGCGCTGGGGCATCCACCGCCGCCGCGAGCCGGCGGGGCCCCCAGATGCAGCAGGACGAAGCGACAGCGCGTTTAAAGGCGCCGAAAGAGAGCACGAGACGCGCGGATCGCGAATGCGCGACGACGTATCCGCCATGGGGTGCCCGAACAGTGTGCCGCTGCGAACGCGCCAGAATCGGTTCCAAATTGAGTCGCTAGACTCCAAGAGGGGGAGCTGAAACCATTCCTCAAACCTGAGGGTAGAACGATGCCCACTTACAAAGTCGCCTACCTGCATGAGCAGGGGCAGGACTTGATTATTTTCCCAGTGGAAAGCTCGTTCGGTAGCCAGCCGCAATCTGTTCAATCGCAAGAGTTGATCGCGATGGAGCGGCGGGCGCATGCAGCGGGGCTGCAGGGTTTCGCCGTCGTCGTTTGGGATGCTGGCGGTCGGATGGGCTTTATGGGACCGCCGCCATTGCACGACTTTCTTAGCTCGATCGATCTTCAGTTGGTGATGTCGAATTTAAACCGAGAGGTTTCCTGGTAGCCATTATCTTTCGGCCAGGGCGCGCAAGTTAACTTCCATCACAGCCGCATTCGTTGTTGATCTGCCGGCGCGCGCCGCCCGGCATCGGGCGGTTCACCGACGTCTCACTAGATAGGAACCAAATCGGTCCGTGATCGTCGAGTCTCGGCTTTCGGCCACAGCCCCCTTAGCCCCCGCCGGAAGAAAACCTGTCACCACCAGGTTGACGGCTCAGCTGCAACGCTGGGCCGTTTTTCTCAGGGATTGCAACACCCTCGCCCGCTCCGTTGGATGCGACCCGGGGGGCGTCCTTTAACCCCCAGCGCCTAAAGACGGAACTCGCGATGAAAAAGACGCTGCGCAGGCGGCGCTTCCAGACGGGACCGAAGGTTGTCCGTATAAGATGTTCGAATACGAATTGCTCACGAAATGGGATAGGGCGCTGATCGCGGCGGTCACTACGCTTCTCGCGCTCATCTTGGCCGCGGGGGTCTATTGGCTCGTTACTTAGCAAGGAACGCGGGCTTGGCGGCCGAATGTGCCGACTGAGGCGGCCCTTACATCCTCAGCTTGTGCACTTCGCCAGGCGTGAGGTGTAGGTTTTGGAGCTCTTTCAACTGCTGGCGGGTTAGGTGTCGAGTCGCAAGCTCCGCTGTCCAGCCTTCTGGAACCGCTGTCAGAACCAGGGTAAGCGCTTGGCTCGGTTTAGCCGCAGCGACCCAAAGTTGCTTGGTCGGGCGGGTCACCGCATCATCGGCCGTTACTTCAACAATTGTAAATTCGGTGCCGAATGACTCAGCCATGAACATCCTAATGCCATGGCGGTTGCTTGGTTCAAAAGTCAAATTAGGATGCTGAAAAAATCAACTTAAGGATGGAGCCAGCCAAATCTAGCGCGACTCCCACACTTCGTGGTCCTCTACGACGGTTGGAGTCCACCTCACTATCCATCGGTCAATACCCATTTCGCGGTTGCGTGCCAAAATGGTATTCAGGGGCCCTCCAGGGAGGTGACGCGATGGACAAGTTCAAGATCAAGATCGCGCGCATCGAGATGGTTTCGCCCACCGAACGAGGTGAGGACGTTCGCTTGGCGTTTCAGTTCGAGAGCGGTCAGATCCGTTTTTCATTGCCAGTCTTTGTGAACTCCCGCGAATTTGACGACACCGAGGTCGTCGAAGTTGCGCGAAGCAAACTGTATGACATCTTTAGGCAGCTCTGCGGGCAGTGCAAGGGCTGGCGGTTATCGGATGACGAGCGTCGAAAGCTCGCAAGGATCAACACGCGGCCAGCCTCGTAGGCTCGGGGGTCGAAATGCCCGAAGGCTGCTATAGACCACTGGAATGTTGACGGTCAGGAGCGCATAGAGGCTGTATGGCCAAATTTCCCTCAATGCGGCGTATGCTTGACGTGAGGCTGATCGCTCTTCTCCCGCAGAAGTGGGAGTGGCAGGTCTGGGACGACGACATGCTTCTGATGAGCGGCCAGGAGACTTCGCGGGAAACGGCTCAGATCGAAGGGAATAGCGCCCTGTTTTACTTGCTTCGATGTCCGATGTGACCATTCGAAGCGCCTGATGCGAATTATGTCGACTCCCCGATGGAAAAGCTGTCCAATCGCTCGCATCACCGCCCGGCTCATGGCTTCTATCGGTGACGAGACCGCCAATTGCGCTCCCGCCCAATCGAACAGGGAGCACCGCCATGCTAAATCGGCGACGTTTCAAGTCCTCCTCATCAACCTTCGAATTTCGCTTAGCGCAAGAGGCAATCAACTTGCGTAAACAGGCTGACGGCATGCCGCCCAGCATCCGTCGTGACGAGCTTTTGCGAAAGGCAGTCCAGATAGATGCAGCCACCGAAGTCAATAAGTGGCTGACGTCGCCAGGAATGCGTGCCCCGACATAAATTCGCAGTGCTCAAGCCCCGGAGAGAAGCCGCAGGATCAGCCCCATGACGATAGGTGGCAGCCAGCGCAGTAGACCTTCTAACGGGTCAACGCCCGGCCCAGCGCTTCGTGTACGCGCTGCCGGAAATTCAGCCAAGGGGAATTGACATGATATCGAACAGGAGATCTCTCAGTTCCTACAACCACAAACTCGAATACGCTTTGCTTGTTGTGGTGCTGGTTGCGATGGCTCTATGGCTCGCCGTCTGATCCAATGCCGATGCAGCGCGGCCACCCGTGAAATTTCCCGGCCGGCGGAGCGCCGCCGCGGATAATGTGCGACAGCCGCCCGCCGGAAGGCGCATTCGGCTGATGGATAATGAACGCATTTCCACCTGTCGGCTCGCGCCCGAGGAACCACGCGTCTCCGTTCGGACTGCGATATAGTTCCCCTCTTTTGGGGCCCCACTCCGAGCGCTTGTCTCCCGGGAAAGCTGCTATCGCTCTTTCCGGAAATCGATGCTGCGCAGGATGATCCCGGGCGGCGTACCCTCGAACTCGGTCGCCTGATATTTGCCGGCGGCGCAGGTTTCGATGCGCTCCCGCAACCGCATGAATTGCGCCTCGCGCTGGCCCGCGCTCGCGCGCACTACACCCTCCAACTCATCCATGGCTGAAGTTGAAATCGCGCAGGGGACCTCCCTTTGGCCGTCGAGCATCGAGAACAGGACGACCATCCTGTCGTATTCGTAAGCGATGAAGCGACCGTACGTGAGCGTCATGTCAGCCACTCCTTCATAAGTCCCGGCCGTGCCGCGGTACCCGACTCAGCGCTGCTCGGTGAGCCGCGCAAAATCCTCAAGCACGGCTGCGACGAGATCGCGATGCCTTGAGTCTTCCGGCGGCAGGCCCGCGGCGTACAGCTTGAGCACATAGCGCGCCTTGGCGGCTGCCTCCGGCCATGACGCGGCGGGAGCCGACAACAGGTGGTCTTCCACCGCGGCTCGGTGCTCGCGCAGCTCCTGCGCATGGGTCTCGACCTCCGTCAGCGCACGACGAATGTCGGTCGCCTTCTGCGCCGCCATGCCGCGGTGGCTGTCGAGATCAAACGGCTCGTCAGCCATCGGAAGCACTCGCGTCCACGCGTTGCGCGTCGGCGAGATCGACAGAGCCGATCGAGACCACCTCCATCGCCAAGCCGCGCGAGCCCTCCACCGGCAACTTGATCATAGTAGCGACGCGGCGGAACGCCTCGAACGATAGCCCTTCGATCGTCTCCTCGTCGGTGAGGACTTCATAGGTGCCGGCGGGCAACAGGCGATCAATCCCCCTTATCCGGAACGGTTGCTTAAAGGTGACGACTTCGCGTCGGGAACGGATGGTCATGCGCGCCTACCTTTCGCAATACTTTGGCGCCGGCCTCAAAAGCAGCATGCGCCCTTCAAACCGCAATAGCCATCGCTTTGTTGCCGCACGCGACGAGAAGGCACCACGCCCGTTCCTGCGCGCTCTTGCCACCTGAGGGGACGTGATTTGGCACTGGCGTCGCATGGGCGACGTAGCCGGAGGACCGCGACGCCAAATGCTCGAAACCGACCTATCCTTCGCAGCCACGGCCGAAGCATTGGCGAAATCCGCTGACTACCGCGTCCTTCGGCGCCTGGTCCCTCGAGAGATTTTCACTCCGTCAATCGGTCAAAGCACGAAGACCGTCATCCTTATCGACGTAGATCGGCACGCTGATCGATGACTGATCGCACGCGGCCGCCCGTCGTCCGTCGACGACGGAAGATCAGGCCCACTTATCTTCTTCGCGGCGGGCTTCGTCCTCATTGAGGCGCTCGGCCACGTCATC